>JAJCZT010000098.1 GCA_029262255.1 Deltaproteobacteria bacterium | reverse complement strand
GGTGTTCCTATAACACCAATCTTTCCAGTCTTGGTGACCTCTACTGCTTTCTTAGCTCCCGGTTCAATTACACCAATTACCGGTATATCAAATTCACTATTGAGACTGGGGAGTGAAACAGAGGATGCGGTGTTGCATGCGACTACCAATAGCTTGATGCCTTTTGATATTAGAAACTCTGTGTTGCTATGGGAATACGCGATTACCGTTCTACCCGACTTTGTTCCGTAGGGGACTCTTGCCGTATCGCCCAGATATATAATATCCTCGCCCGGCAGGCTCTTAATTAGCTCCTTTACTACCGTAAGCCCTCCTATGCCGGAGTCAAATACACCAATTGGCGCGTTTCCAATATCATTGTTCATAAGTTCACTCTATCGTGAGAATAATATTATTATCGCTTAGAAAAATACTTCAATCGCCTTCTCTATTGAGTCCACTCCGACAAGGGAAATAGAATTATTCGTAGATGCGACTCTGTCAAGATTTATCTTCGGAACTACGCATTTGTTAAAGCCAAGTTTCTGGGCTTCATTTATTCTCATATCAATTTGAGACACCCCTCTGACTTCTCCAGCAAGTCCTATCTCACCAAATACCACCACTCCCGGGTCTAGCGGCTTGTTTAAGAAGCTGGAGACAAGGGCGATGGAGATTGCCAGATCAATTGCGGGCTCTTCAATCTTTACTCCCCCCGCTACATTCATAAACACGTCTTGCCCGAGAATTTGAAGCCCGGCTCTTTTCTCTAAAACGGCCAGCAGCAGTGACACCCGGTTGTTATCAAGCCCTATTGTCGTTCTCCTCGGCACTCCAAAACTACAGGGAGAAACCAGTGCCTGAATCTCCACAAGTATTGGTCTTGTTCCTTCAATGCTAGGGGTTACTACAGAACCAGACGCATTTTCCGGACGTTCTGACAGGAATATTTCTGATGGGTTCTTGACTTCTTTTAACCCGACATCCATCATTTCAAACACGCCGATTTCATTAGTAGAGCCGAATCTGTTTTTAATAGCCCTCAGTATTCTATACGGGTGATCTTTTCCACCTTCAAAATAAAGCACTGTGTCCACAAGGTGTTCTAAGACCTTTGGGCCTGCGATCGCTCCTTCTTTTGTGACATGACCGACAAGAAAAATTGCGGGGCCATTGGCTTTCGCGTGCTGCATTAGTTTTGAAGTGCATTCCCTTATCTGTCCCACACTACCCGGGGCTGATGCGAGATCCTCTGTGTACATTGTTTGAATAGAGTCTATAACCGCAATTTGAGGCGAGAGGTTCTTTATTTGCTCTATTATGCTCTCAACAGAGGTTGCTGAAAGTACAAAAACGCGGTTTGATGAAATTCCAATTCTTTCTGCTCTCAATTTTACCTGTTCAGGTGATTCCTCTCCCGTAACATAGAGGAGGTTAAGACTGTCGCCAATATTTGATGACGCGCTAATATCGTTTAGCATCTGGAGCGCAAGAGTCGATTTCCCTATTCCGGGATCGCCCCCTACAAGTATCACAGAGCCCGGGACAAAGCCTCCTCCCAGCACCCTGTCCAATTCCTTATTATGGGTGGGGATTCTATCTTCTTTTCCACTCTGGATTTCAGTTATAGGTATAGGATCGGAGGTCTTCTTAGCTTTATAAGCTGTTTTTGTCTTTTCTTGCTGCTCTTCAACGTATGTATTCCAACTCTCACATTCAGGGCATTTGCCTAACCATCTGGGTGAAGAGTTTCCGCAGTTTTGACATACGAACAGTGTAATTGTTTTTGATTTTTTCATATGCTATTGAGTTACTTAAAATTAAGGAGATTATACTACATATTTTAAGACAATGGACGGTTTGACAAATAAAAGCTAAATTGATTTTTATTAAGCCTATTATTAGAATTCTGTATATTCAATACGTATGGAGGAATTATGAGGAAAACCCTAATTATTATATTCGTGCTTTTGGTTGGATCTATGGCGTTTCTAAATACTCAAAGCATCGCGGATCCAAAGACAGAATCAGAAGCTGCTATCGTTACTCTTGAACAAAAGTATTTTAAGGCGCTTGAGAGCCAGGACCAGGAGCTTATGGATTCACTCCTTAGTGAGAGCTTTGTTATTTCAAGTATGAGTAGTCAGTGGTCCATGGAGAAGGAAGCATTTCTTAAAACGTTGCCAAAACAAGTTATCACCTCCCAAGAGATAACTGCTGTTAAAGTGGATATAACGGATGATAAGGCCAACTCCCAAGTCGATATTAGCATGACAAAAACCTATGATGGCAAAGACCATAGCGGGGATTATGAGGTATATAGCATATGGGTTAAAGAAGATGGAAATTGGAAATTGCTTGAGCGTAAAATAAAATTTTTAAAACCCCCTGCATAGATTATCTCCTATGTGTTCTTAGATATCTAGATTCTTTTAGCTTATGATGCAGAGGTAAATAGATTGAGCCAGACGACAAATAGATTAGATTTAAATACAGCAATTTCTCAATTCGAAAAAAATTCCCATTTCTTGGTTTACCTAGTGACAAAGCAGATTTTTTTAAGGATATTATAAATGGGAATAGAAGATAGCACTTAGTTTTTTAGGAGATTCAACAAATAATGATGGCGGCGCTTTTTCTGTTATATGTTATTACCATGGTTCTTGCTTGGTATGGTAGGGAGCGGGAATCTATCTATTTATTCGTTATAACCTTAATACTCTCTGCGTTAATGTTTTGGCACCATATTGATGATCCCTTACACATTAATCTATGAAGTTGAGATAAATATATGACTCCTTTACTGGCTACGAGAATAAATATTATAGGTATTTTGGGGATTTCAGGGGTTCTGCTGGGAGCATATTATGTCCAGTTTGTCGAGGGGGAATTTCCGTGTCCGCTTTGCCTCTTGCAGCGGCTCGCGATGCTTGGAGTTGCCCTCGGCGCGATGCTTAATTTAAGATACGGCATACATACACGACATTATGCGGTTTCCCTCGTAAGCGCTGTTTTCGGCGCATGTGTCTCCACACGTCAGATATTGCTTCATATAGTCCCCGGCGCAGGTCCAAGCGGCTTCGGCTCCTCTGTAATGGGTCTACACCTCTACACCTGGGCTTTGATTGTATTTGCGACGGTCATACTTCTTATCGGTATAATGATGTTTTTTGAAACTCAATTTGAGGATAGTTCCGAAAATAGGTCGGCCAAAAGTATAGGCTGGTTTGTAAAAGCGGTATTTTTCTTAGTTGTATTGATTGCCGCGGCTAACGTCGTAACAACATTTCTTGAGTGCGGCATCGGTCAATGTCCGGATAATCCGATATCTTATAAAGAGCTTTTTTAAATATTTCCTCAACTTTGATGGCAAACGTTGAGTGTATTATCTTTTATAGCTAAATTTATGAACCACTTTTGATAAAACATTTACCCTTTTACTAATTAAGGGAATTCACAATAAGGAGATTCACAATGTCTGATAGTTCATTTTCAAGAAGAAAGTTTCTTAAGGTAAGCGGTGTGGGAGCTATTGCCGCAACTTCGTTCAATTTGAGTGGAGTACTCTCTGCAACAGAAGCTCAAGCGGCTGAATCTACGAGACCGCAAAACGCGGATGAAGCACTTAAAGCTCTAATGGAAGGAAACAAGCGGTTTGTGGATTCAACGAAAAAGGGCCCGGGAAGATCGGTTAAGCGCCGTAAAGAGGTTGCAGCCGGGCAAAATCCTTTTGTTGCAATCCTGGCATGCGCAGATTCAAGAGTAGCTCCTGAGATCCTTTTTGATCAGGGAATCGGAGATCTGTTTGTAGTCAGAGTCGCTGGAAATATAGTAAATCCCACTAATTATGGGATACAGGGAAGTTTAGAGTTTGGTGTACTGGCATTGGGAGCGCCGTTGATAATGGTACTCGGACACAGCGAATGCGGGGCTGTAGCTGGCGCTATAGAGGCTTTACAGAATGGGACTCAGTTCCCCGGCTCCATCAATGATATTGTACAGACAATTGAGCCTGCTGTAGAAAAAGCGAAAGGCGAAAAGGGTGATCTACTTCATAACTCGATCATTTCTAATGTGCAAATGGGCGTTGATAAGCTTAATAATTCAGACCCGGTAATTTCCGATCTCGTTAAAAAAGGAAAAGTAAAAGTGGTAGGTGCCAATTACGATCTTAAAACCGGTGAAGTTAAGTTAATCAGCTAGTATAGCTTATTTCTATAACTTCGTTTCATAAAGATATCTCTGAAGTACATAAGGAATAATTTCCTTTAAGCTGTAGAGGTTTATCCTAAAGAGGGTTTTTATTATGGCATCGGGCTCTAAGAAAGTAATTTACGCAGCTCTTGTTGGAAACGCTCTGATTGCTATAACTAAATTTGTGGCTGCATCCATGACAGGAAGCTCTGCGATGTTGTCAGAAGGTGTCCACTCTCTGGTGGACACCGGCTCAGGTTCTTCTCTTAAAGGGGTTAAAAAGGGCTCAAAAGCCGCCGGATAAAGACTTCCCGTTTGGATATGGAAAGGAGATCTATTTTTGGAGCTTCATTGTTGCAATCCTGATATTTGCTCTGGGCGCGGGTATTTCTATCTATGAAGGCATAATTCATATTCTTAATCCAAGGCCTATCACTACTCCATATGTTAACTATATTGTTATCGGTTTTGCAATGATTTTCGAGGGGTTAGCCTGGTACTTCGCTTTTAAAGAATTTACGAAGTCAAAAGGTAAGTGGAGCTACATAACCGCTGTACAAAGGGCCAAAGATCCCTCAATTTTTGTAGTTCTTTTTGAAGATTCTGCCGCATTAATTGGACTTGTGGTCGCATTTCTCGGCATTTATCTGGGCCAGATTACTGGGATCGTATATTTTGACGGCGCCGCGTCAATTATTATAGGCCTTATTCTGGCCGGTACTGCAGCATGGCTGGCGTATGAAACCAAGGGTTTATTGATAGGTGAAAGCGCTAATGAGTCCATAGTTCAGGGTATAAGAGAGCTTGCTTCGGGTTATGACAATGTTGGGCACGTAAATGAAGTGCTTACTTTGCATATGGGGCCTGACTTTATAGTGGTGAATATAAGCCTTGAATTCATGGATGAAGCTATGGCCGATGAGATTGAGCTAACGATCGAAAAGCTGGATAAGGGTATAAAAACAAACTACTCTCAAGTAAAAAGAGTATTTGTTGAGGCAGAGGCCAGGAAGGTATCTTCTTCAAATTGAAAATTGTCTAATAAAAAGGGTAAAGTGGTCTTGAAAATTCCATATCAGTGACTATTTTTAAGTCTGAATTAGCAAAAATCACCTATCAGCAATATCCAAACATATCAAACAGGGGGATAGAGAACATAAATGGCCGAAACAACTCAAAAAAAACATGAGTTTCAAGCAGAGGTAAAGCAGGTACTCGATATTGTAATTAATTCTCTTTATACGGACAAAGAGGTTTTTATAAGAGAGCTTGTCTCTAACGCCTCAGACGCGCTTGAAAAACTCAGGTACTTACAGCTTACCGAAAAGAATATATACGATGAAGAGCTTCCTTTAGAAATCAACATTACCACCGATGAAAAAGAAAACACTATAACGATTGAAGACCATGGAATTGGAATGAACCGTGATGAGCTTACTCAAAACCTGGGCACAATCGCGCATTCGGGATCAAAGGCTTTCCTAAATGCTGTAAAGAAGGGTGGGGAGGTTAACCAAAACCTGATTGGGCAGTTCGGGGTTGGTTTCTATAGTGTGTTCATGGTGGCTCAGTCGGTTGAAGTCTTTACCCATAGCTGGAAGAATGAAGCGAAAAGTCTTTTGTGGAAGAGCGAGGGTGAAGGAACTTACGAAATAGAGAGCACAAAGGGTGCGAGACGCGGTACAAAGATTGTAGTTCATTTAAAAGAAGAAGATAAAGAGTTCTCAAATACAGAAAGGGTAAAACATGTCCTTACGCACTATTCAAGCTTCGTTCAATTCCCTATTAAGCTAAACGGTGAGCAGGTTAATAACATCCTGCCCATATGGATGCGCAATAAGAACGAGATAAAGGATGAGGAATATACTGAGTTCTATAAATTCCAGGCAAACGCTTTTGATGAGCCGTATTACCGGATGCACTTTAGCTCTGACGCCCCAATTGAGATAAAGGCTCTTGTGTTTGTACCTGAGCATAATCCGGAGCAATTGGGTTTTGGGAAAGTTGATCCCGCTGTGAGTCTTTATTGTAAAAAAATACTGATTGACTCCAAGCCTGAAGGTCTGCTCCCTGACTGGATGCGTTTTTTAAAGGGCGTTGTGGACAGCGCCGATCTTCCGCTAAATATATCTCGGGAGACGATGCAGGACAGCGCTCTGACCAGTAAAATTGGCCAGGTAATAGCGAGCCGGTTTATAAAGCTCTTGGAAGACGAATCTAAAAAAGATTCGGAGAAATATAAAAAGTTCTATCAGAATTTTTCAATATTTATAAAAGAAGGGGTTGCGGCTGATTTTAAGAATCGGGATAAGCTTGCAAAGCTTCTCAGATATGAGTCTTCGGCAACTGAAAAAGGGGAATTTACAACGCTTGATGAATACGTATCCCGAATGAAGAAAGAGCAGAAAGAGATTTATTATCTCTTTGCACCGAACAGGGAAACAATAGAAGGCGGCCCTCATTTGGAGGCATTTAAAGCCCGTGGGATCGAAGTCCTTTATCTATTTGAGCCAGTGGATGAATTTGTGATGAGCAGCCTCATTAAGTATGCGGACAAAGACCTTGTGTCCGCTGATAACTCAGACATTGAGCTTGAGGAAATCTCCTCTAATAAGAAAAAGGATATACTTCCAGACGAAGATATAAAAACTCTTTGTGAATGGATAAAGGAAACGCTTGGCGATTCTGTCAATGATGTCAGCGTCAGCAAGCGATTGGTTGATAGCCCTGTAATAGCTCTAAATGCGGATAAGGTTATGACGCCGTCAATGCGCCGTATGATGAAGGCTATGAAACGGGATATGAATGTGCAGAATTCCGTTAACCTTGAAATTAACCCGGGGCATGAGCTTATCAAAAATCTTGCCGGGCTTAAAGATAAAGATCCCGATACCGCCAAACTCGTGACTGAGCAAATATTGGATAATGCATTAATTGCGGCGGGTTATCTTGAGGACCCAAGAGAAATGGTGAGCCGTGTATATAAGATACTTGAGCGGCTGTCTCAGAAATAAATTTTGACAACTAAAATATCAGTAAATAGAGGATTTTTGTGATTACTAAAAAGTATGCGGAGCATAATGTTTTGGACTCCCCCTACGCCAGGGAAATGCGTGAGATAATTAACAGCAGTGAATATGAGAAAGCGGGTGTCGCAATAGCGGTTGATTTGGAGCAAATGGATGCGCATTATCATAAAACTTTCGATGAGATCTTCTTTGTTCTGGACGGGGATATGAAGTTTGAGTTTTATGACCCCGAAACCGAAAATATCTGGACTGCAGAGTTATCTGCCAATGACCTGGTTATAGTTAAAAAGGGAATTCATCATAAGGTGCTGGGAGCTTCGGAGCGTAACAGGCTTCTAGTCGTAAGCATACCGCCGTATTATCCCGATGATGAGAACCCGTCTGATAAGATTTAATTAAATAGGATTGAACGGGTATCCTTAGGCAAACGTTATTTCAGGATTACTAAGAGGGAATAAGATGAAATTTGAAGGTACAGATAGTTATATTTCTACAAGGGACTTAAATTTAGCGGTCAATGCTTCAATAACCTTGGAGCGTCCATTGATTATTAAGGGTGAGCCCGGGACGGGCAAAACGATGCTGGCGTTTGAAGTGGCCGAGGCTCTTGGGAAGGAAATTATCACATGGCATGTGAAATCCTCCACCACAGCACAGCAGGGGCTCTACGAGTACGACGCTGTATCGAGACTCAGGGACTCTCAACTTGGGGATGAGAGGGTGAGTGACATCTCAAACTATATAGAAAAGGGCAAGCTGTGGGAGGCCTTTGAGTCTAAAAAGCAAGTTGTCTTACTAATTGACGAGATAGACAAGGCCGATATTGAATTTCCCAATGATTTACTTCAGGAGCTGGACAAGATGGAGTTTTATTGCTACGAGCTTCAAAAAACCATAACTGCTAAACACCGCCCTATTATCATCATTACTTCTAACAACGAAAAAGAACTGCCGGACGCTTTTCTGAGAAGGTGTTTCTTTCATTACATAAGTTTTCCGGAGCGCGATACTCTTAAATCAATTGTAAAGGTTCATTATCCCAAGCTAGAGAAAAAATTGATTGATAATGCAATGAATGTTTTTTATGAGCTTAGAGGTGTAGACGGACTTAAGAAAAAACCCTCTACAAGCGAGCTTATAGACTGGCTTAAGCTCCTGATAGTAGGAAAGGTTACCGAGTCTGAGCTAGGCAATCTCGATTTAACAGAAAAACTTCCCCCTTATGCGGGAGCACTGCTTAAAAACGAGCAGGACCACGATCTACTTACGCGTATCAGGCTCAGATTTAGACGTTAATCAATTAATCCTCTTCTAATTTCAAAAGGTGAGAGATGTTTCTAGACTTTTTCTTACTACTTAAAAATGACGGTATTCCGGTAACAATCAGAGAGTACCTAACATTCCTTGAAGCTCTGGATAAAGATGTCGTTGAGTATAGCGTAGACGACTTCTACTTCCTTAGCCGTACTTCTTTAATCAAACATGAGCACCATTTAGACAGGTTCGATCTCTTATTTGGCTACTACTTTGAAGGGATAGAGAAGATTGATATGGAAGAATTGATGAAAATCCCTGAGGAGTGGATCAGAAAGAGCTTTGTAAATGAACTCACTGAAGAGGATAAGAAGATGATTAAGGCCATGGGCGGGCTCGATAAACTTCTCGAAAGGCTAAAAGAGCTTATGGAAACGCAGAAAGAAAGACATCAGGGCGGCAATAAGTGGATAGGAACAGGCGGCACATCACCCTACGGGGCCTATGGATACAATCCCGAGGGGATTAGAATAGGGCAGGAAGGGAGCAGGAACAGAAGGGCTGTTAAGGTGTGGGACAAGAGGGAGTTTAAGGACCTTGATGACGGCGTTGAGCTTGAGACAAGGAATATGAAGATGGCGCTCAGGAGGCTCCGCATACTGACCCGCGAAGGAACCAAAGAAGAGCTTGATCTGGATAAGACAATAGATAAAACATCCAGAAATGCCGGTCTTTTAGAGCTTGAGATGGCGGCGGCTAAGAAAAATAACGTGAAAGTGCTGCTGTTCCTCGATATCGGAGGCTCTATGGATGATCATATTGAGCTCTGCTCACGTTTATTCTCGGCAGCCAAGTACGAGTTTAAGCATTTAGAGCACTATTACTTTCATAACTGTCTCTATGAATCGGTCTGGAAGAATAACATCAGGAGATTACAGGAAGCCATACCCACATTTGAAGTGCTGCATACCTATAACAGCGACTATAAAGTGATTATTGTTGGTGATGCCTCCATGTCTCCGTATGAGCTTTTATACCAGAACGGGAGTGTGGAGCACAACAACGATGAGGCGGGATTTGTATGGCTCGAGCGCCTCAAGAACCAGTTCCCTGATATGGTATGGCTTAACCCCGCGCCCATTGACGAGTGGCGCTACACAGAGTCAATTGGAATGGTGAGGGAGTTTATGAAAGACCGCATGTTCCCGCTAACTATGGGCGGGTTACAGCAGGCCATTAAAGCTCTTAAAGATAAAAAAGTTAAGTTTGAAGGGCATTAATTGTAGTCATTCTGAACTTGATTCAGAATCTAATATATTTTCTAAATCCAATTATTGCGATATTCCATGAACCCTTATACAGTTAAATTATGATCCGAGCAATAGACCATATAAATATTGTAGTATCAGACTTGGAACGCTCGGTGAAGTTCTATGTCGAGCTTCTGGGATTTGAGAAGATCAATAGCGCTCATATGGAAGGTGAGTGGATAGAATCTATAGTTGGTCTTAAAGGAGTCACAGCGGATGTGGTTTTTATTGTCGCTCCCGCAGGCGAGCCGAGGATCGAGCTTCTCTGCTACAAATCTCCAATTGGTGAATCCATACCTGCTAATTCCCTGGCAAACACAATTGGCCTTAGACATATAGCGCTCAGAGTTGATGATATATATGAAATGGCGGGCAAGCTAAGAAATGCGGGCGTTAAGCTCCTGAGCGAGCCTGTGACTGTTCCTACGAGCGTTGTAACTCACGACGCCGGACATAAGATGCTCTGCTACTTTCACGACCCGGACGGAGTGCTTCTCGAGATAACCGAATATAAATAGCTAAACCAATCCCAGTACAAACGCTTTGTTAGAAACATTTACTACCATATGCATTATGTAAGCCGGCCAAAAGGACTTCCCACGGTAGCATATATATCCCCAGAGCAGCCCTGTGAATATTGTGCTGATTGTCTCTATCTCGGGCTTTCCGATATGCAAAAGCACAAAGGGAATCATCTGTATAATAATGCTGCCCTCTTTGAATTTCTCTTTTAGTCCGAACAG
>JAJCZT010000097.1 GCA_029262255.1 Deltaproteobacteria bacterium | reverse complement strand
AGCTTATTCGAAAAGCTTTACATTCGATCCTAAGGAGTTCATTATTATATTTGAATCCTGCTCATAGGAGATGGCGTAGTTATCGTTGGGGACGCGGTTACCAATATAACTCAAATGAAGAAATTCAAGATGGAAATGAATAAAAGTTATTACTCAAGACTAACAGAATACACAATTGTTTCTTCCGAATGGAAAGACAGGTGGGCCAGATTAATCTCAGGCGTTTTCAGCCCACTCACTGTAGCAGTAGCCGCAGTAGCAATTGCAGGGTACGCCATTAATAATGAGTCTGTACTTACGTGGATTGCCTTATACATAGCGCTCTCTATATTACCACCCGCAATTTATATCATGTATTTAGTTCGAAAGGGGATCGTTACCGATTTTCACCTAAACGTCAGACAAGAACGCACACAGCCTTTTCTAATAATGGCGATAAATACCGCGGTGGTTTTCCTGGTAATGCTATTAGCCGGCGCTCCGGAGTTAATATTGATTGTTATAGCCGCAGCCGTGTTGCAGCTATCATGCATGCTTCTTATAACTCTGAGATGGAAAATTAGCGGTCATTGCACCGCCGCTACAGGACTTGTAGTTTTGGCTCTGGCCCTTTTTGGTAAAGACCTGCTCCCTCTGACACTGATTATCCCGCTTATAGCCTGGTCCCGCGTACGGCTCAATAGACACTCGCTCGCTCAAACGGTTGGCGGTATTTTTCTCGGCGCTATAACTGTTACCTCTCTTTTATATGCTACCAATACCCTCTAGTATCAAATCTCATCCTTACAGAGGTATAACAAGATGAGAATACTTCTCGTCACAGATGCCTGGCACCCTCAAGTAAATGGTGTCGCCTATACCTGGAGTTACATCATAAATCTTATAAAAAAGGAGCACGAGGTCTTTGTGCTAAATCCCTACGTTGAGGGCTCAGAGCCTATATTTAAAATCCAGGGAAGCATTCCAATAATAAAGAATGCAAATCACATTGCGGAAAAATTTTTTGAAAGATATAAGCCCGACAAGGTTCATATAGCCACAGAAGGAAGCCTAGGGCTTGCAATGAGACAGTACTGCATACGAAACGGAATTTCTTATAATACCTCTTATCATACAAGACTTGCCGATTATGGATGGGTTTTATACGGGGTGCCCAGGGTTTTTACATGGCTCTACATAAGATGGTTCCACAAATACAGCGGGAAAGTACTGGTACCCACCAAAAGCATAGCAAACCAGCTGGCCCTAAAGAATTCTATCGTTTGGGGCGGCGGGGTAGATACTGAACGTTTTAAGCCATCGGGGGAAAAAAGTGATTCTCATAACAAAACGATTATTGCAGTGGGAAGAGTAAGTAAAGATAAAAATTTGGATGATTTCTGTAAGATATCGGGATACAAGAAAATACTGGTCGGCGACGGTCCATATTTAAGTACCCTAAAATCAAAATATCCGGATGTGGAGTTTACGGGTTTTGTTCCTCATAAAGAACTTGTGAATCTGTACACCAAAGCGGATGTATTCGTCTTCCCCAGTATATTTGATACGTTTGGGTTGGTTATATTAGAAGCAATGGCCTGTGGTCTCCCTGTAGTCGCGTATGACGTTCCTAGCCCGAGCGACATTGTACAAAATGGAGTGACAGGATTTTTAGGAGAAAGCTTAGAGAGAAATATAGAAGAGGCTTATGGCAGCCTAAATGAGTTATCAGACAACGCTAGACAATACGCTGAATCTCAAAGCTGGAATTCAATTGCGGAACAATTTCTAGTTCATTTAAGTTAAGCACAAGAACTTAAATGCTCCAATTTGCACACTTTCAACATTAATATTCCATTAATCCTATTATCATATTCTCTTAATATTACTATGTTAATTTGCTTATATCTGTTATTTGATTGTCCCATCTCTCTGGTTGGGCAAACATAAGTTCCGGGTGAGTCTCCGCCCGCAAGACTCACCCTTTTCTTTATCCTACCATACTTAGAGTTTTTAATTGTTGGTTTAAATTTATCAAATCTTAACACAATCTTAACATTTCTCTTTTACACTTTTAAATGATTCTTTCTATGCAATAAAGGAGAGCACATATATGGAGACTGAAACTTCAGAGAGATTATTGATTGAATCTAGATTTGAAACACTGATTTCCAAATCACAAATTTATTTTAAAACCAGAAATGAGAGTGAATTAATATCGTTAAGAGATGATACTACAAATCTCAAGCTCAAAGTTATTACGGCATTGGACAACATTAAAAATGGTCATGACGCGAACTATTTAACTTCTCTTAAACTAACGCTTTCAATAATTGACAAGTTCACATGTTCAGTCCAATTGATGGAAAACATGAAGTCAAAAAAACCGTTATGCGAAGAACTCGACACAAAACAGATGTTAGATATATTGCTTCCTAACATTAAATGTTTAGTGGAATACGATAACTGGTCAGAGAATCTTGATACCAAGAAACTCGAGGAAGATTATGCATTTATTGAATCACTCGAAGATCAGCACAAAAGAGTACTGCTAACTTATTTAATTCAGGATTGGCACAACATGGACGAGGTATTAAATTTGCTCAAAATCGGCGAAATATATAAGAACATCGCAGAGAAACTTGTTAGCCTATCGCTATTGTCAAATTATATAGGGAAGCATTAATAGCCCGGAAAACATTGAAATAGTCTTAATAAATAGGTCCTGATAGAATCTATCTTGAGTCTTCATCTTTGAGCTGAAAATCAAGAATGTGCTCCACAATCTGAGGAAGATTGTTTTGATAGTTCGCCTGATATACATATGAAGAATTAACCCAATCGCTAAGACGGCTATAAAAATCCGGCCCTATTTCATTTATTACGGCAACCCCCAACCCTTTAAGAGCCTCTGCGTTACACTCTTGCTCATACTGATTCTTCATGGGGACTACCATAAGTTTTTTCCCTAGATACAGGGTCTCCGCAGGTGTTTCAAAACCGGCGTTACAGAGCAAACCTTCACAGCTAGAGATGCTTTTAACAAATCTGCTATTTCCCACCTGATAAACCGTCACATTATTCTCTGTAAATGGAGCGCCTTTGTAATGTTTTGAAAATATCTCCCAGGGAACATCAATTTTCTTTAGGATCTCAATTATGTACCTCTCATCATAAGAGGGTAAATACACCGTATAATGCCCACTGTTTTTTACATCCGCATTCCTTATTTCTTCTCGGATGATCGGAGTATAAATGAAATCATCGTATTCCGTAAAATGGAGCCCGATCAAATTAGACCCCGGCGCATACCACTGCATGAGGAATTGTTGAAAATGGTTTTTATGATCCGGCCGCGGAATTTGGGGAGATAGAAATGAAGCCTGGTGGGAAATGCAGACATACGGCTTTTTTTTAATCTTGGAAGCCCAGGCGGTTATTGGCTCGAAATCACTTATTACAAGGTCGTATTCATCTACAGGCAGCTTATATATATCTGAGAGCAGCTTGTATGGGCTTACACCTCTAAGGGACTTCCCGTAATCAATCCCCCCTTTTTTCCCAAACATAAATCCCAACCCGTTCAACTCATACTTAACTTCAATTCCCATATCAACTTCATGATGTCTGCCGCTAACGAGTACATCTACTTCCGCCTCTTTTGTTAGGTATTTAAGCAGTTCCCTGGAGCGAGATATGTGACCGTTTCCGGTACCCTGAATACCCAATAGAATCTTCATAGCCACCTTAATTTCTGAAGTTCCACACCAACATTGCCAATGGTGATACAATTAGCAGCCACATTATATAGGGCAAATTCGTTTTATTGTAATTATTGCCATCCTTACTGAAAATCACCGTTGGGTTATGGGCGCAGGCACAAAAAATGTACCTGATTCTTGTTACTAAAACACAATTAATTTGAAATCTTCATATAGGTTAGGATACAGATAACAGAGACGTTCGGACATGTGTACCGCACAAAGTAGCGGGCGCCATGAACACATAAATTACCTACAGAGCATTGCAATTGATTCAATGTGAAACGTCTGTGGGAACATATCAAACGGGCGCACTTTGAGAACCTTATAACCAAGCTCTGAAAACTTTTTTAAATCTCTTGCAAAAGTAGCGGGATCGCATGATATATAGATTACTTTTTTTGGAGACAAGCTAACTAATCCATCTATAATTTCCTTTGCGCCTTCTCTTGGAGGATCCAGCACTATCAAATCAAAGGTCTCTTCCTCTTGATTTAATATTTCTACGGCATGCTCTGAGGTAGCATTTTGAAAAACTATGTTATTAACAGAATTTGCTTGGGCGCTTTTTCTAGCAAGTTTGACTGAATTATTGCTTACCTCTACAGCCAGGACCTCCCTTGCCTGGCGGGCAAGAGGAATAGAGAAGTTGCCGATGCCGGAATACAAATCAAGTACAGTATCTTCTCCCTTCAAGTCGGCCCACTTGAGAACAGTGTCAATCATCAACTCGTTAACTCCGCTATTGACCTGAGTAAAAGCCGAGGGCGTAGTCATAAATTTGTTGCCTAGAATACTAAATTCAAATCCAGCCTCGCCTGCACCGCTAACGGAAACATTCTCAGTCTCCTGATGGCGCCTAAGGTGCTTAAGAAGTGTCTTTAGCAGATCCCTTCTTCTACCGTGCGCGGGGACTAAAGTTATCTGTGACCTAACTCCGTTTGAAGAAATATGTATTTTTTCAAGTGGATAATGACGATCACCGAGTGAAGCCAGAACGTCTGAAATGCGGCTAATTGTCTTATCAACAATGTCAGTAGAAATAGGACAGGATTCTATCGCAACCTTTCTGTTGCTGCCCTTTTGATTATAGCCTACATGCCAGCTGCCGTCATAAAACCAGGTTGAAAGAGTGACTTTGTTTCTAAACGCGAACTCGCTTGGGGAGGGTACAACAGGCTCTATATCTATATCGTGCAGACCGCCTAGTCTGCCCAGTGTTTCTCTTAAAATATGCTCTTTTTCTTTGATCTGCGCTGGATAGCTTAAATTTTGCAGCTGACACCCGCCGCACAAATCAAATACAGGACATTTCGGTTTGACCCGGTCAGGAGACGGCTCGATAATTTTGGCTATAACAGCCTCGGCGTAACTCCCCTTATCCTTTATGATATTGACTTCCAAGACGTCCTTGGGAAGCCCTCCTTTTACAAAAAAGACCTTTCCGTCCTTTTTTGCAATACCCGATCCGCCAAATGCTATTCTATCTATTTCTATCTGCAAGTTTTCGTCCTATATTTAGTTTTTGTCATGCCATTAGTTAATGAACATCGCATCGCCGTAGCTAAGGAAACGGTAATTTTGTTCCCTGGCTTCATCATATGCTTTAAATATGTACTCACGTCTCGAAAAAGCCGAAACAAGCATCAGCAGCGTTGAGCGTGGGAGATGAAAATTGGTAATTAATGCGTCAACTGCCTTGAATTTAAACCCGGGCAGAATAAAAAGATCAGTTTGCCCAGAGCAAGATATTACTTCGCCATTTTCGTTTACCGAGGATTCAAGTGTTCTTACCACAGTCGTCCCAACCGCAACTACCCGTCTCCCCTCAGCTTTAGCCTTGTTAACCGCCGAGGCCGTATTCTCAGGTACAGATACATACTCCTCGTGCATTTTGTGATCCTTTATATTTTCTACCTTTACAGGTTTAAAGGTCCCAATACCCACGTGGAGTGTAACATACTTTATCTCTACCCCCTTGGATTTAATTTCATCCAAGAGCTCATGGGTAAAATGTAATCCTGCAGTAGGTGCGGCAATTGCCCCCTCATTGTTCGCATATACTGTCTGATAAGAAACCTTATCAGCATCGCAGGGTTCCCGTTTGATGTAAGGGGGAAGCGGCATCCTGCCAAAAAGGTCCAAGTATTTTTTTGCATTCTCTTCAAATTCGATGACCCAATCATTTTCTTCGCTCAAATGCAACTTCCCTCTGCCCCCTTCGTCAAATAGAACCTCGAGATTAGCTTTTGGGTTTTTAACCAAGCACTTCCATTTGGTATCATCCAACTTCTCGACAAGAAGAATTTCAATCTCTTTACCGGATGCCCGTTTTCCAAAAAGTCTCGCGGGTATAACCTTTGTATTGTTAAGTACAAGGAGGTCTCCCGGGTTTAGGAAATCAGGAAGTTCGTAAAAATTGCGGTGACGTATCCCGCCGTCCTTCTTATTTAGAAGAAGTAATCTGGAGTTTTGTCTTTGGGGTGCCGGGTGGTATGCAATTTGTTCCTCGGGCAAATAGTAGTCAAAATCTGATGCTTTCATGGAGGGCCCACTGCACTACCGCTTTTTATCTATGCGCTTCTGAACCGACAGTCTCAAGGCATTAAGCTTAATAAATCCCGTAGCGTCTGCTTGATTGTAAATGCTGTCCGCTTCAAAAGTTGCAAGATCTTCCTGATAAAGCGAATATGGGGAGCGCCTTCCGGCGATTATCAAATTACCCTTATATATCTTTAACTTTACCGTCCCCGTTACGTTCTTCTGGGATTCTTCCACCGCGGCTCTTAGCATGTCCATCTCGGGAGAATACCAAAAACCATAGTAGATGAGCTCAGAGATTTTTGGGATGAGGGAATCTCTTAAATGCATGACTTCCCTATCCATTGTCAGTGATTCAAGAGCCCTGTGCGCCACGTGCAAGATTGTGCCGCCCGGGGTTTCATAAACACCTCTTGACTTCATGCCTACGAACCTGTTTTCAACCAAATCAACCCTTCCGACCCCGTTAGCGCCGCCAATTTTATTGAGCGTATCTAATAATTCAGAGGGTTTTAATTCTTTGCCATCTATTTTAGTTGGAATACCTTTTTCAAAATCTATATCTACGTACCGAGGTTCATCAGGAGCGCTCTGTGGAGAAACAGTCATTTCAAACATATTCTCCGGAGGCTCGGACCACGGATCTTCCAAGATACCACCTTCGTAACTAATATGGAGAAGATTCCTATCACAGCTATAGGGCTTTTCCAGCGTCACGGGAACTGGAATTCCGTTTTTCTTAGCATAGTCTATAAGAGAAGTCCTCGAACTGAGATCCCACTCCCGCCACGGCGCAATAACCTGAATATCAGGATCAAGAGCATAGTATGTAAGTTCAAATCTAACCTGATCGTTCCCCTTGCCGGTCGATCCATGGGAGACGGCAAAAGCGTTTTCTTCCTGAGCTATCTCTATCTGTCTCTTGGCAATAAGGGGACGAGCAAGAGAAGTCCCTAAGAGATATACCCCTTCATAGATTGCGTTTGCTTGAATAGCCGGAAAGACAAAGTCGGAAACAAACTCCTCAGTTAAGTTCTCTATATATACCTTGCTTGCACCCGTTTTTATTGCCTTTTCCCTTACTTCGTCTAAATCCTCTCCCTGACCCACATCGGCAACGTATGCGATTATTTCAGCATCATATTTCTCGGCAAGCCATTTCAATATTACCGACGTATCCAGCCCGCCGGAATATGCCAAGACAATTTTATTCTTATCACTCATTTAACACAATTCCTCCTGAATCCCAAGAGCTAACCAAATTAACACTGAGGTTAACTAATCCGTAATTTATTCCAGAATATACAACTGACGAAACCAATTAATATTATTATCTAACAGATATAAATTTCTTTAGGGTTGTTCTTGCTGCCCTTCTGCCTCAGTTTGTGGTCTTAAATCGTGGAGATAAAATTTGACGTTGTTGTTATCATAAAATCTCTCAAGCGTATAACCTATGTACTCTATCTTTTCTAAGTCGTCTCCATTGTACGCCGCTTTCTTCACTTCATCGGATAACTTGCAATCCACGGGTAGGTCTTTGGTAGGGCTGTCGTTACTGATGAACCTTATTCTCAGTTCCTTTTCCAGCTTCAGATCAGTAGGAGTTACAAAACCCACCGCCATTTTGGAATCTGCGAATTCTACAACTATGACCCTTATAACACTGTGACCTTTACCATCCGGGCTGCCTTCAACGTTAAAAGTGTAGCCGTAATAATTCACGACTTTGCCGGCCTCGTTAAAAGAATTTAAATTCCAATAATCTTCTGAATCCACCATGCACATTATTTGAAGCATTTTTTGTCTCCAATCAAATAATTTGAGTGTTAAAATTTTGAAACATTATACCTTCTCAGGGGAATATTAACACTATTTTCGAGCGTATTGTTTTAAGGCGATAAAGCTAAGCTGAGTATTCACACCCCTGCCTTCTCTGCGGTATGAATAAAAACTATCATTACACCTGGTGCATATATCAATAACCTCAATATCTGTAACGCCCGCTTTTTGTAATCCAAGCTTATTAGCCAGGCTGAGATCAAGGGTATATTTGGAGTCCCGGGAATCAAATAAATATTGATCAGAATTTTGCCCCCTCTCTTTAAAAAGAGACGCAACATCTTCTCCAACCTCATAACAGCATTTCTTAATAGACGGGCCAATAACCGCAGTTAATTGGGAGGGATTAATTCCATACTCACTCTCAATCAATCTGACCGTATTCATTGCAATTTCCGACAATGTACCGCGCCATCCCCCGTGCACCGCAGCTATTACAGATCGGCGGTCATCAACCAATAGAATAGGGACACAATCGGCAGTCCTTACGGCAATTCCAACAGCTTTTAGGCCGGTAACAAGGGCGTCTCCTTCGCTGAGGTCATCGTGATTCTCCACACTATTGAGGATAAGCACATCTGCGCTATGAACCTGCTTAAGCTGTGCGATTTTTGATAATTCAAAGTGCTTTTCTATCTCCGCAATATCCGCGCACACATTCCTATCCGCAAATCCATGCACAATACCCTCTATGGAAGATAGCCTTTTAGATTGAACAAAGTACATTTTTATAAATCATCCTCAGTTGTTTTCTTAAGATAAAGAAGCGCTTGTTTCAGATCCTCGGGAACGGGTGCCGTGAATTCAACCCAGTTTCCACTTGCAGGATGCGTAAAACCAATCTTTGACGCATGAAGCGCCTGCCGGCCGATTTTTTTTGCGGCATCGGTAATTATCGGCCCCTTCTTTCTGTGTCCATAGACCTTATCCGCCAGAATCGGGTATCCGCGCTCAGAGAAGTGGACTCTTATCTGGTGAGTTCTCCCGGTTTTTGGCTCCGCCTCAACAAGCGATGCTCCTTGGAATTTTTCAATAACCTTCCAAAGCGTAAGGGATTGTTTTCCAGCCTTAGATTTAGAGGATATCTTTATTCTATTTACAGGATCCCTTCCTATCTTAGAGGCAAATGATCCTGAATCTTCTTTGAGATATCCCTCAACTATGGCCAAGTACCGCTTTTTGACTGTTCTGGACTTAAACTGACTGACAAGGGAGTTGTGAGACTGGTCATTTTTCGCTACAACCATCACGCCTGAGGTGTCCTTATCGAGTCTATGGACTATACCGGGCCTGATCTTTCCGCCGATACCTGAGAGATCCTCGCACTTATATAATAAAGCATTAACTAAAGTTCCGCTTTTAACACCCGC
>JAJCZT010000096.1 GCA_029262255.1 Deltaproteobacteria bacterium | reverse complement strand
TTAGGAGTTTTTGTATTAGGCTTTTCTTCAATTCTTACAGGCATGAATTTCATTGTGACTATTCATAAGATGAGGGCGCCCGGAATGACATGGCACCGTCTGCCGCTCTTCATATGGGCATCATACGCAACAGCTATACTTCAGCTTCTTGCGACCCCTGTTGTCGGTATAACGCTCCTTCTCCTTATTGCTGAGAGAAGTCTTGGGGTGGGTTTCTTCGATCCCGCAAAGGGAGGGGATCCTGTATTATTCCAGAACTTTTTCTGGTTCTATTCTCATCCGGCGGTTTATATTATGATTCTCCCTGCAATGGGCGTTATTTCAGAAATAATTCCTGTTTTTTCTAAAAAACCTATATTTGGATATAAAGCAATCGCGTACTCAAGCCTGGGTATTGCGTTTATCAGCTTCTTTGTATGGGCGCACCATATGTTTACAGCAGGAATTTCTGAGCTTGCCGCTACAATTTTCTCTTTCTTAACCTTTTTGGTGGCAATACCGACTGCTATAAAGGTATTTAACTGGATTGCAACTCTTTATAAAGGCTCTATTGAGCTTCATTCCGCTATGTTATATGCGCTTGGGTTTATTTTCTTGTTCACTATTGGCGGGCTTACCGGAGTTTTCTTAGGAGCCCTGGCTGCGGATATTCATCTCCATGACACTTATTTCGTTGTTGCCCATATGCATTATGTTATGATAGGGGGAACGGTTATGGGGTTCTTTGGCGCTATTCACTTCTGGTATCCAAAATGGTTTGGCAAAATGTTTAACGAATCGGTGGCCAAACTAGCGTGGTTCCTCGTTTTTGTAGGGTTCAATGTTACATTTTTCCCTCAATTTTTTCTTGGGATTCAGGGGATGCCAAGAAGATACGCTACTTACCCCGAGGAATTCGAATCCCTTATGGCTCTATCGACTTACGGTTCTTGGCTATTAGGCTTGGGCGTATTAATCATGACGGTAAATCTTATCAAGGGTCTTTTTAGTGGAGAAAAGGCGCCTCAAAATCCATACGGTTCACTTTCACTGGAGTGGCAGATACCTTCTCCGCCACCGCTTGAAAACTTTGAAGAAATACCGCATGTGACCGATTGGACTTACGGTTACGGGAAAAAGAAAGAGGTGGATGCTTAAAATGGAACAAGCTAATACAGAACACTCTCATGGTCTTCATATGGACCCTCAAGTTGAGTACAGCTCTTCTAAGCTTGGTATGTGGCTATTTCTGGGAACAGAAATAATGCTTTTTGGCGGACTTTTCGCCGCCTACGCGATCTTTAGAGCCAAGTATCCTGAAATGTTTTTAGAGCAGCACCAGGAACTCAATAGAGAAATGGGAGCTATAAATACCTGTATATTGATTTTCAGTAGTTTAACGATGGCTATAGCCGTTTCTGCAATCCAGAAAGGCAAGCGGATGCTGTCCTCTCTTTTGATTTTAGTCACAATAATATGTGGACTTGGATTTGGGGTAGTCAAATATTTCGAATACGGCGCCAAATTCGCCCACCATATCTATCCTGACACCAGCATATTTTTCTCGCTTTACTTTATGATGACGGGACTTCATATGCTCCACGTTTTTGTAGGGCTTTTAATTCTTGGTGTCCTGATGGTTCTAACGTGGAAGGGGAAATTTAATGAAAAGTACAGTACTCCTGTGGAATTAGGGGGGCTTTACTGGCATTTGGTAGATTTAATCTGGATATATCTATTCCCATTACTTTATTTAGTTGGCTGACGGGAGGCAAGTATAAATGAGTGAACATTCTCATAGTGAAGAACATCATGTAACGAGCTATACAACTTACTTTATCGTGTGGGTTGTTCTTATGATACTCACTGTTACCACGGTATATATATCTTATCTGGATTTTGGAACCTTTAATCTTGTGATTGCTATGGTTGTGGCGTCTATAAAAGCAGCAGCGGTGGCACTATTCTTTATGCACCTTAAGTTTGAGGATAAGATTACGTGGCTCTTTGCCATATTTCCCTTAGCCTTGCTTGCTCTTCTAATGGGTATGACTATTCTAGACACTTTCACAAGAATTACGCCGTAACCGGGATACTGCTCAATGATAGGGAAAATTGCCCTTGTTCTACTCTTTATTCTTTTAATATGGGGAAACCTGGTTGCGGGTCTTAAAGCCGGGCTTGCCTGTCCGGATTGGCCTCTTTGTCACGGAGAGGTAATACCCCCGTTCAGATGGGATATTTATACGGAGTTTATTCACCGTGTTATAGGCGGTGTAACTTCTATATTCATCATAATTTTTTCCTATCAAAAATTCCGCAGCTATCAGGGCGGGGTCAAATTCATTCCAGTAATTTTAGTGCTACTGCTTTTAATTCAGATTGTGCTTGGAGGCATCGTTGTATTACTCGAGCTTCCGGTTGATCTAACAACTTTTCATTTCGCTAATGCAATAGTAATTTTTGCTCTTGTTTTATACATGTTCTACTTTGACGGCGTTGCCAGAAAACCTGTTTTTAGCATTTCAGGATACAAGGGGATTTTCTTCTTTCTCGGCATACTTATATTCGTGCAGGCTGCCTTAGGCGCTTATGTGAGGCATTCCTCCTCCGGGCTCGCATGTCCGGATTTTCCTACCTGTCTTGGATATTGGATTCCGCCTCAGTTGTCAGGAATAATCTTAAATCATTTTGTCCACAGAGCGTTGGCTTATCTGATTACTCTTATTGTAGCTGTACTGCTAGTAACCTCATATATGTCATCAGCGCTAAGTAAGTACCGCCTGGAACTATTATTGTTAATTGGGTTTATTGTTCTTCAGATACTTCTTGGAGTGGGAGTTGTGTTTACCAAGCTTAATTTTGTTGTTACCGCACTGCATCTTTTGGTTGCTCTTTTGATATTCTCGACAGCACTATACGCCTGGTTTCGGGGTATGCGGGAAAGTAGTGTATAATCTGAAAAGCGGTCGTTAATTACTCTAAAAAAGATATAGATATATTATGGAACAGGTAGAAAGAGCACCTTCAAATATAGTAGTTTCTACTATTTTATTATCAAAACCCGGAATAATTGTAAGTGTAGCGTTTACAGGGTTTGCCGGGATGGTAGTGGCAGATAAAGGGCTTCCCACGTTAAGTCTGGGTTTGTTAGTGATAGTCTCCTTGCTGCTAAGCGCCGCAGGGTCAGCCATCTTAAATAATGTTCTCGATAAGCAAATAGATGTTCTTATGGATAGGCTGAGTAAACGCACTCATGCACTTGATGTTGTAGGGGAGAAGACAGCAATATTTATTGCGAGCTTCTTTATAGTGATAGCTCTTTTTATTTCACTTTATTATTTGAATTTAGTAAATGCGTTTTTAATTGTTGCGGCGATATTAAGCTATACACTACTCTACACATTATATCTCAAGAGGAGTTCCCCTTACGGAACTATTTTAGGGGGCATTCCAGGCGCGCTTCCGGTCCTAATCGGGTATTCGGCTGTACAACCTAACATAGGGCTTGACGGATATATTCTCTTTACCTTTATGATGCTCTGGCAGCCTCCTCATTTCTGGGCGCTTGCTCAAAAATACAAGCTAGATTATAAAAAAGCCGGCGTGCCCGTAATGCCAGTTGCCCTGGGAGCTAAATTCACAAACATAATGATCCTGCTTTATTCAATCTCACTTTTGCCGCTTTCGCTTTCTTTCTGGTTTTTGGGTTACGCTTCCGCATATTTTGCGATATTAGCGGTTATTTTCGGTGGATACTTCGAGTACATTATAATAAAAAGCTCATTGACTAATTCAGGCTATGGAAAGGCTTTTGCCGCCTCGATCTTCTATATGTTGGGCATAATGGCGGCATTGATACTGGATTTATCCCTTAACTCCGGAAGTACTGTAGTAACAGCGTTTTATCTTCCTTGAACTCTTCGCTCACCCTGAACTTATTTCAGGGTCTCATCTTTTGCTTTTCTTCTACATTTGAAAAACGTAAACGATTACAAGCAAGCGAAGTACTCTCCTTCCTCTTTATCCGTCAGTCCAGAACCCAATTTAATCCGGGGGTGAAAACACCCGCGCACCCTGAGGCTTTCTAAGGGTGAAATCCTTTTTCTTCTTCCCCCTATGCGAGGGAGGATAAAGGCGGGGGGGCATTCCCGAACCACGTTTTTTGAACTCAGGACAGGCTTTGTCGAAGGGGTTAGAGATTAGGGTGGATTGCGGCAACTTAATTACCAAGTCAGACCGTCATTTCGAGCCTGAAGGCGAGAAATCTTTCTTTTGTTTTTTTCTTCCTCCCCCCTATGTGGGGGAGGATAAAGGTGGTGGGGCCTGCATCCTACCCGTTCCTTAACAGAGAGGCAGTATACGGGCAAAGCTTACTTAATGTCTTTAAGTAGTTCTTTTAGCTTGTTGAGCGGCTCGTTTAGGGTGTGAATTGATTTCACCCAGAACTCAGGTGATTCAAGATCATGTCCTATACTTCTTCTTGCTACGTTTTCTGCGGTGTCCGAGCCCGTTAAACGGAGAAATTTTTCATATTTGGGCAAGAAGTCTTTTCCTTCCTTCTTAAACATTGCAAATAGTCCACGGCTTAGAAGGTAACCAAAAGTGTAAGGGAAATTGTAAAATGTAACTCCGGTTATGTAGAAATGGAGTTTTGAGGCCCAGAAATATGGGTCTTCCCCACCATCTTCCAAGACATCGCCGAAAATCCTTCTCTGCGTTTCGGTCATAAGTTCCTTGAGTCTGCTTACGCTTACTTCCCCCTTTTGTCTCTCCTCATAAAATGCTTTCTCAAATTCATAGCGTACCGGGATGTCCATTAAATATATTGCTCCGTGGTTTATTTCCGTATCCAGCATAAGAGTTTTTTCCGCCTCGTTTATAGACGGGTCCTCAAGTATTCCTTCGGTAAGAATCATTTCTCCAAAGGTCGATGCTGACTCTGCGAGAGTCATCGGATAAAAGTGTGAATAAGGACGGATTCCTCTCATGACATAGCTGTGAAATGCGTGACCCGCCTCATGTGCCAAAGTTAGAACATCTCCTATTGTTTCGTTGTATGTCATAAAAATTCTGGACTCTTTTGTCAGGAGTGAGCCTGTGCAGAATCCTCCCGGACGCTTTCCTTCTCTAGGTTCCCAGTCAACCCAGTTTTTTTCAAATGCGCTTTCTACAAATGATCCCAGCTCCGGATAAGAAGCTGAGAAAGAATTCCTGACGAGCTTCTGCGCTTCTTGCCAGTCAAGCTTTTTCTTAAATTCCAGATTCATCGGGGCGCCCAAATCATACCAGGCGATTTTTTCCCGGTTCATGGTTTCGGCTTTGAGGCGAAGAATCTCTCTCGGTACTTCTATCTCGGAGTATATGGCCTCTAGCATTGCGTCCAGAGTTTTCTTGCTGATTGAAGCTTGAAACAGTGCCACATCAAGGAAATGGTCTATACTTCTGTGTTTGTTTAGCGTAAGTCTGGTGCCGGCTATGGAGTTAAGAGCTGAGGCTGTCACGTCTTCTATACTCTCCCACGCTCTATTGCCTCCTTCAAAAGCAGCTTTTCTAATCTCTCGATCAGGTTTTTCCATTAAAGACCGCCTTTGTGACATAGGAAGACGTACTTTCTTGCCCTCAGGGTATTGCATCTCGAACTCAAGCTTGCTGGATACAGTATCGTAGAGTCTGCCCCATGCTCCAATACCGTCTACACCAAGGTCGGCAGCGAGAATTTCATTCTCGGTATCCATCCTCTTTTGTGATTCTTCACGGACTCTATTTAAATAATAAGACGCGTCTACAAGAGCTTGTCTTTTGGTGAACACATCAAAAACTTCATCATCAGTATCCTTAACCGCGCTTAGCAGTACTGAAGACAACTTTGAGAATTCAGCGCCCAGCACAGACATCTCGGCTTCCTCCCGGAGATGCTCTTCGTTTAGGCTGTCTGCGGATGCCAAACATCCTATATAGGATCTAAGGTGTGAGTATCTCATCGTTAAATCCTCACAATCCAGGAAAATCTTTTCCCATTCATCTTGATTTTTGGAATCCAGTGAAGAGAGAGAAGAGGCTTCATTCCTAGCGGACTCTATATCTTCCCTTAGCTCTTTTTTGAAATTTTTCATCTCGGGACCGTTAAACTCAGGGAAATAACTTGTAAGATCCCAGTTCATATTATTTTTAGAATTATTTTGAGACATCTTTCCTCCGTATGGGCTTAATTATAAGATGTGAAATGTAACATAAGTATTCATTATGTTTAGTTCGTAGTTTAAATTTTTCCTATTGACCCAAGAAAGGGTCCATAATACTTATCAGAAACCTTTTTTATGATCGATCATCTAATCCTGCATGAGATTACCTCTTGTCATACTTTTATTTGTTTTGCTCACAGTCTCTGCCTGGGCCCAGGCTGGATCTCAAGTTTCTCAGTATAACGGTTTTGATCTATCAAACAGCTTGATTCCAAAAGATGACATCCTCTCAGGCGGGCCGCCTAAAGACGGCATCCCGGCAATACTAAGTCCTAAGTTTGAGAAAGCTAAAGAGGCTAAATGGCTAAATGATGATGATCTGGTCTCCGGATTTACATATAATGGAGTGAAAAGGGCTTATCCGTTAAAAACCCTTGTTTGGCATGAGGCTGTAAATGACAAGATAGGAGATTTGCCCTTTCTTGTATCTTATTGCCCACTGTGCGGCTCCACTGTTGTATTTAATAGAAGCATAAAAGGAAAAGAATATACATTTGGTATTTCAGGACTGCTATATCAATCCGATGTGCTTTTTTACGATAGGGAAACTGATAGCCTTTGGTCACAGCTGGAAATGAAATCGGTAAGCGGCAAAATGGCCGGCACCAATTTTAATGTTCTTCCTTCAACTCTAGCTACATGGAAAGAGTGGAGGGAAAAGTATCCTGACACACTTGTCCTTTCCAGAGATACCGGATTTCTGAGGGATTACGACAGGCAACCCTATTTAGGTTATGAAGAATCGCGCTCAATCATGTTTCCCATAAAAAATAAGAACGATAAGTTTCATCCAAAGGAGAAAGTTCTGGTCGTCTTGTCAGGGGATAGTGCAAAAGCTTATCCTTTCTCGGAACTCCAGAAAGTAAAAACACCTCTTAAGGATAGGCTGGGTGGCAGGGATATAGTGATTGAATTTAAAGATGGGGACTATGTGACAGCCACAAGCGTTTCAGGAAATCCCGTAGATTCCTTTGTTTCATACTGGTTTGCGTGGTTTACATTTAGACCCGATACCCTCGTTTTTACATCATCTGAATAGTAGGATTAATTTCTTGCTCTAGGTTAGACTGAATTATCTCAGGTGTGCTGCACTCCTTTTATCAAGCCTGGTTTAAGTTGGGGATGAAAACACCCGCGCACCCTGAGGCTCTCGAAGGGTGAGATTCTTTTACTTCTCCCTTTGGAAAAGGGAGATCGAGAGGGGTTTGTCTTTTCCGTCACCCTGAATTTATTTCAGGGTCTAATTTTTTAATTCCGAATCCTCTTTAATGAGGAGCAGTACAAGGGTTGCCTTTAGAATTTACTTATATATTTTAGATAAGGATATGGGAAAAGGTTTCAATTTGTTTGTTAAAAATTTCTTCAGGCGGGAAACGGTATTAAGGGCGATAAGGGTGGCGCTGGTCGTAGGACCTATTTTGATAATAATAAATCATCACGATGCTCTTTTGAATCTTGAGTTTCACAATGATTTATACTTTAAATTT
>JAJCZT010000095.1 GCA_029262255.1 Deltaproteobacteria bacterium | reverse complement strand
GCTTAGGAGACCCCATTTCTTCATACGGTAGCGCAGCACCTCACGGGTAATCCCAAGCATTTCAGCGGTCCTTGTCTGGTTCCAGTTTTGCAAGTCCAGTGCTTTAGTTATAACTTTTCTTTCAATTTTGTAAAGTGACGCATCATCAAGAGGAATGTCAATAACCATCTTGTCATCAGCGTTCTGAACTTTAAGGTTATCGCCTTCATCAACCTTCACATATTTGGGATTTAAAACACCGTCATCACTCAAAAGCACGGCTCTCTCAATAGTACTCCTTAGCTCACGCACATTGCCGGGCCAATCATAATGCAAAAACGTCTTTCTAACTTCAGATGGAATGAGAGAAATACTTTTATTGAGATCAATATTAAAATAGGAAACGAAATGATCCGTAATGAGAGGAATGTCTTCCATTCTATCCCTTAAAGAAGGCATTTCAAAATTAATCACGTTTAAGCGGTGATACAAATCCTCTCTAAAACCGCCATTTTTAACAAGTGATTTAAGATCATGATTCGTCGCCGCCATAACGCATATATCAACCGTGATATCCCTGGTTCCTCCTACTCTGCGGAAGCTCCTTTCTTCAACGGCCTTAACAAGTTTCGCCTGAAGCGAAAGACTCATATCACCAATTTCATCAAGAAACACAGTGCCTCCGTCAGCCTGCTCCAATATGCCCTTTTTCAATTTCTTGGCATCAGTAAACGCACCTGCCTCATGTCCGAACAGCTCACTCTCCAATAGAGTCTCAGGTATGGCAGCACAGTTCAGATCTATAAAGGGGCTTCGTTTCCTTTTTCCATTGAAATGGAGAATTTTTGCCGCAAGCCCTTTGCCTGTACCACTTTCCCCGCAAATCAGGATAGTTTTAGGATCTGACTCCGTAAGCTTCTTAAATAGATGTATTATCTCTTTTATTGATTCGCTCTCACCTATTAGTGAATCGAACCCATATTTCTCCTGTGCCCTCATAGCCACAGCGCTCAGGCTGTTATTAAGCTCTCTTATCTTAAGAGCATTTCTTACCATTACCTTCAATTTATCAAGCGGAAACGGTTTCTCTATAAAGTCATACGCGCCGTCTCTAATTGCGGAAACCGCAACTTCCACGCTCCCATGAGCAGTCATCATTATAGTTGGCGGGGTCTGCTCAAACGCAGATAGAGCCTTTAGTACCTGCAGACCGTCTTTGTCAGGAAGCTTAAGGTCCAAGATAACAAGGTCCGGATTTTCCCTTTTTGCAATTCGCAGCCCTTCCTCTCCATCAAAGGATGTGATAACAAAATACCCCTCTTGTGTTAGCGCTTTATGTAGTTGTTTACAAAGCAGCCTTTCATCTTCTATTATTAGTATTAAAGAACTCATTTTTCCCTACCTTAGATATCTTTATTCTCATCCCATCCACTTTTTTAATGCCTAAATACTCATAAAAATTATGATTCTAAAGCTAAATAATCGATTCATCTGTCAGATTATTTGGAATTTCGACTATAAATTTCGCCCCCGTGCCCTCTTTGCTGGTTATACGCATCTTCCCCTTGTGTGCTTCGACTATCCCATTTGATATAGCAAGACCAAGCCCGGTTCCCTTCTCCTTTGTCGAATAAAAGGGCTGTAATATCTTCTCTACATCCTTCTGTGGAAAACCACACCCTGTATCAGAGACCGCGATCTCAACCGTCCCGTTAGAATTTTTAGTCTCCACTTTAACAGTCCCAAAACTTCCGGTTGCGTCTATGCCGTTAATCAAAAGGTTTAATACAACTTGTTCTATCTGTTCATGATCGACATAGAATTGATTCCCACATTTTAGATCCTTCTCGATCATTACTCCTTTTGACTTTGCTTTCATATTAACCAGGCTAAGCGCCCTATCCACAATGTCGTTTGGCTGACACTCAATTAGCTGAAGACTCTTTGGATGACCGAGTTGGAACAGACCCTTTACTATTCTCTCAAGCCTTACTATCTCATCTAGAATTTCAGATATTGTCTGCTGGTGCTCTTCGTTCTCAGTTTCATCCTGCATAAGCTCAAGCGCAATGGCTATTCCTGAAAGCGGGTTTCTGACTTCATGGGCAACACCCGTAGCAAGCTCACCAATAGTTGCGAGCTTCTCAGTCTTGATTAGCACCTTATGCTTTTCCTTAATCTCTCTTGTAGCCTGCTCAATCTCAGTCTCAAGCAACTCATTAAACCTCTTTGTAGTTTCAAGAAGTTTTAAGATCTCATCGTTTTTCTCTTGAAGCTCCTTATTGTTTCTCTCGATGTTGTCGATCATATGGTTAAAAGCCTGGACTAAGGTGTTAATCTCACTGCTTGATTTAACTTCCTTTAATCTATAAGAGTAATCACCTGCCGCGACCGATTCCGCTGCGTTAAACAAATTGAATATAGGTTTAGTTATCACCCTGGGAATAAAAAACGTAAGCGTAATACCAAATACGAGTATCACCCCTATTACAGTAAACACAGTGATATAGGAATACTTGATCTGCACATCTGAGATTTCGACGGCTTCAAGCAGCATCTCATTGGCAAAGAACCCCTCGTTCGCCTCTTTTTTATCAGATATTAGCTTGGACAAGGTCGTATAACGGCCTTTGATATTTTCAGCCGCTTTATCGAGGTTGTATATGCTGTATACCGAGAAGCCGCTTATAAGAAGCATAAGAAGGAACATCAAAGCATATCCAAGCGTTATCTGTTTACTTAGATTCAATTACTCTTTACCTAGCCGAGTTATATACACATTAAAAATTCTACCTGTTAATGCTCCCAACTCATATCAATATTTTAGTTTCCCAATAGATAAATCAAACTCACTAAGGTAGATTTACTTTAGTCATTATATGCGGTAGATTGAATAATAAGCTTATAATAAAGGGTATAACTAAAATAAATTTACACATTCTATGAAATCATATTGCTTAGCTTTAGCACTTTCAACAATGTTTCTTCTCGGATGTTTCGTCACTCCCGAGTCTATTAGACAATTAAATCAGCGGCAAGACTCCCTTGAGGCCAAGATGGACGAGCTCTTGGAAGAGCTAAAGGCTTCCAACTCAAACACTAACCGCGACATTGAGAGAATAGAAAACAACCAAATGCTGCTTGCTGAAGAGATAGAAAGCATGCAGAAAAAAAATATTAAACTTGGCAAGAAATTAGAAGATGCTGCCAATAAGAATGAAGACGGTAAAGGAAACCAAAAAGCACCTTCTGCAAATGATATATATTCCAAAGCCGATACTAGTTATAAAAACCGCAACTATGAAGACGCTATATTGCAATTTCAGCAACTAATAGATGCTTATCCACAAGACTGGAGAGTTCCCAACGCCTATCTAAAACAGGGCAATGCTCTTATCAGCCTCGGCAGGAAAAAAGAGGCGGGGTTTTTCTTTAAGACTTTAATCGATAAATACCCCGAGTCGGCGGAAGCCAACATTGCTAGACAAAAACTAAAAGCTATTTAATAACTATCAATCTCTTCCCTATAAATATAATAAATCTCGCGCGATCTAATAAGCCAGCCTTACATAACTGATTCTCATCAGAAAAGTTAATCTAAATTGCAGCAGATTAATTTCATTTTGTATATTGAAACCCCAGATTCTCATACAATAAAAAAGAAGAGAGGTGAATTATGTTACTGGATGGATGTATCCACCTCTCTTTAGGAAGAATTGGTCTATCTGATTGCGCAGAATCCAAAACTTCTATCAGATCCTGCCTGAACAATATTGTTCCAGGAAACTCCTTCCGCAGTTACCGTATTTCCATTCTGCACATAAGTAGCACTCCACATATTTCTCACATTGCCCTCTATTGGAAAAATAACTACCCAGTCTTCAGCAGATGAAGTGTTGTTTGTAACAGTAACTACAGCGCAATAACCTCTTCCCCAGTCGTCGTTGATAAATACATCTGCCTCTATATCGTCTTCACCAGTTTCATTAAATTCATCGTTATCATTCTCACTATCGCATCCCGGATCACTTGGAAAATCAGTTAAACCATCGTCGTCATTATCGACTCCGTCTGAGCAGGCAAATGTAGGTGGGTTAGTCGGTGTTGGCGTAGGTGGCGGTGGAGTTGGGGTTGGGGTTGCCCCTCTCTCTGCACAGAATCCAAATCCTGTAGATTGCCCTGGATTTACAACGTTATTCCAGGATACACCTTGCGCAGTTACCTTATTACCGTCTTGTGTATATGTCGCACTCCACATCTCCCCTACTGTTCCCTCAATTGGAAAAGTGACAGCCCAGTCAGATGCGCTTTGTGAATTGTTTGTAACCGTTACTTCTG
>JAJCZT010000094.1 GCA_029262255.1 Deltaproteobacteria bacterium | reverse complement strand
AAGACTCAAATCAAAAGACAACTCAGTGGTAGTAGGACGGAGTATGGAATTTGCCCAGGATCTCAAGTCAAACGTAATTGTCCAGCCAAAGGGCCAAAAACGTATCTCGGAACTTCCCAACGGGAAGGAGGGCAAAAAGTGGACCGCCAAGTACGGCGTAATATACCTTGACGGGTTTGGTCTCGATATTGCTACTGACGGCTTTAACGAAGTTGGTCTATCAGTAGGAGAGCTCTATTTCCCGGGAGATGCCCAGTTCGCCGAAGCTCCCAAGAAAAAGAATTCCAAGGCTATATCAAACCTGGACCTCCCGCTCTATATTCTTCAAAACTTCGCCACTATTGAGGAAGTAAGAAAAGAGCTTCCAAAATTAACCGTATGGGGTGAGAAGCTGGAAGTTTTAAATAATATTGTTGTCCCCGTCCATTATTCAGTTTATCAGGAAGATGGAAAGGGGATAATTATCGAATATTCAAACGAGGGACTGCGCATATTCGACAGCGTAGGAATACTGACAAATTCACCCAAATACGACTGGCACCTGACCAACCTTAGAAACTATGTCGATCTAAATTCAGAGAACGTCCCACCGGCAGTGATTGACGGTATTAGCTTCGCGGGGACAGGACAGGGAACAGGACTCAAGGGAATCCCGGGCGACCCTACGCCGCCTTCGAGGTTTGTAAGAGCGGCAGCCATAGCCTATTTGTCTGAAAAAGGAGAGACTGCGGGTGATATTGTAAATCTCTCTGAGCATATATTAAACAATGTCGATATCCCAATCGGATTAGTCAGAGACTTTGAAAATGGGACAACCTTTCATGATTACACTCAGTGGATTGTAATAAAGGACTTGTCTAATAAGATCCTCTACTATCGTTCTTATGAAAACATGTCTCTGCGCTCAGTGGATATGAACAAGCTTGATATGAGCTCAGAAGGAAAAAGGCTCGTTATTCCGGTTCGCGGGATGGGCTCAGGGATTGTAGACGTTACGTCCGATTTAAAACCGGCGAGTAATTAACAGCTTGCATAATAAGGCAATCAAACCGTAACCCGTGCTGATCATAGTGCGGGTTACTCTTACTATTACCCACTAGCTGAATCTAACATAGATATCCACCCGTCTTTATTTTGAACTCGCATCCGTCTGAAATCTTAGCTTACTCATAGCGGACACCTTATAGTAGGAGTTTAGCTAAGGCTTTTCTTCTCACGAATCATAATCCAGGCGATAAGTGCGCTTAGCAGAGAAAGCCCGGCAGCTATATACATTAAGATGTTGAAGCTGCTAACATATGACAGCTCAACTAGATCTTTGAGCCTTTCTTTTATTTCAGGGGCAACTCCTGTGGGCATCTCAGCATTAGCCAGGTTTATATATTCCCCTTTGAAAGCCTCCTGCACCTCTGGGGGAATACTCTGAATATGCATCCCGGTATCCATCCCCGAGCTAAATAAAAAGAGCATCACGATACCTAAAACAGCAATCGCCACCAGACCGGAAACTCTGGAAACAGCGTTATTAATACCAGAGGCGGTACCGGAAAATGTCGTATCCACTGCATTCATCACAGCAGTGGTAAGCGGCGCTACACTCAAAGCGAGTCCGAGCCCGAGTACGAACATCCCCGGGAAGAACGTGAAGAAATAATTGCCCCCGCCTCCCAATTGAGCAAAGAATACATATCCGAGCGCCTGAATGATATTCCCGAATACAAGCGGCAATTTAGCGCCGTATTTGTCGACCAGCCCGCCGGACCAGCGAGAGAATACAAATAGAAGAAGAATTATCGGCAGGAACGATGCCCCCGCCTCTATTGCCGTATAATCATATATTTGTATCATTACGAACGGAAGGAAAAATAGCGTCCCGCCGAAAGGTGCGTACATGAGAAAAGTAACGAGATTGGCTCCGCTGAAGGTTCTTGAACGAAACAACTTAAGCGGCATCATCGGAGCCTCTACCCTATTCTCTACGAGGATAAACGCCGTGAGTGAAACTATCCCCAGGAGAAGGGAGCCGAACACCAGCGGATCGGCAAAACCTAAAGCAGCGGATTCTATAAATCCATACACAAGCCCGCCAAGACCGATTGTAGCAAGCACTCCGCCCAGGTAATCAATCTTGGATTTTGCAAGCTCTCCTTTTGATTCAGGCACCCGCAAGAACAAGATCGCCAAAACTATTATCGCAATTGGGATATTGATAAAAAATATCCACCGCCATGAGACCTCCTCAATAAGCCACCCCCCCAGCACTGGTCCTATGGCAGCTGTGATCGCTGAGAATGCCGACCACGTGCCTATGGCCTTACCCCTCTCAGACTTATCGAAAAACACCGTGATTATTGCCAGACTCCCGGGGATCATCATAGCTCCCCCTATCCCTTGCAGGGCGCGGAAGTAAATAAGCTGATCAACATTCTCCGATAGTCCGCAAAAAATTGACGACACGGTAAATAGAGAAATCCCGATTCCGTAAATAAGCCTTCTACCGTAACGGTCTCCAAGAGCGCCTCCCACTAATATAAGTGAAGCCAGGAACAAAGAGTACGCCTCGATCACCCACTGCATATCGACAATGGTAGCGTCCAGCTGTTCCTGGAGCACAGGGAGCGCGACATTTACAGCCGTACCGTCTATGTAAGCCATACTCACGCCCAGTATCGTTGCCGCCAGCACCCAGTAGCCGGTCGCTTTCTTAGATACGGCTTTAATTGAATCAGTTTCTATAATTGGAGGTATTGAGGGGGGTCTGCCGATTGTTCCCATGATTAAAGATTAATTAACCCTAAGAAAGCTTAAATGCAAATTACCAACGGGCTTGATGCAAGACCCGCGCGGCGTTCAATTGGGGAGGTGAATTTAATTTTAAAAAATCCTGAATCCTTCTTTGTTGCATTTGCAACTAAACTGGCGAACACAAAAAAAGCGGGTCAAACCGCAGACACAGGAGGCAGTAAAATGAAAAGTTTAATTTTAGCATCAGTTTTAGCATTCGGGCTTAGTTTCCCGCTAGTATCACAGGCAGAGGTTAGTGCCTTCGGAGTTCAGGTGCCGGTTCAAACCTCAGAGGTAAGTGACAATATCCAGGGTGGCCATGTAGCCCAAAGCATCTCCGATACGTTTCAGGTTCAGAAGCTCCAGAACACAAATGAATCTAAATCGTCAGACAAGTCGTATAATGATACGTACTATGTTTTCGGAGTAGCTTTGGACGGCGATAACGCAATATAAGCCTGAACCAAAGGAAATCAGTGACAAAGTTTTTAGAACGTAAGCGGAGACTACCCGCATTAAGTATTTAGATTGTCAGCGCGTACTACGCGCCGCACGCCATACCATCCTCCATCCAACCAGAAGCCTGGTGAGCCTAACCGCTCCCCGGGCTTTTTTTATAAAAACCTATGTTTATATGCATTCTCTAAGAAACATGTTAAATATATTTGACCCCATCCATCCCCCCCTCTTCATACGTAGTTATAATTAAAGCAATTGTGTACTATAATATGCTCTTGCACGTAACAAGGAGGATGGCGTATATGAATTTTAAGACTTTAACCAAACTATTTTCTCTACTATTTCTAGCTTCATTCATGGCAGTATTAGTAACCCCGGACAGCAACACAGCCTTTGCTCAATCCACCCACACGATCACAATTAACAACAACTGCTCGGACACTATATGGGTGGGCGCTAATCCCAAAGTTCAATCGGTCACGGTAGGTGGTCAAAGCCAGACAACCCTGGGCGGCTGGGAGATGACAACGGGTCAAACTGCAACGGTACTAGTGCCGCTCAATTACAATAGCGGAAGGTTTTGGGCAAGAACCGGATGTAATTTTATGGCGAACAACGTATGCCCTGCTTTTGGACCCGACAATAACCCCCCAGCTAACTGCTGCGACACGGGGGGCTGTACGGATTCAGCT
>JAJCZT010000093.1 GCA_029262255.1 Deltaproteobacteria bacterium | reverse complement strand
CCGGGTCCCGGGTCGTATCTGACATAACCGTCTCTGAGTGCCTGCTCAGTAGCGTCTAATATGTGCTGCGGAGTATCAAAGTCAGGACCTTGATAGTCTCCCTTTTCAAAATGAATAATCTTCTGCCCGGTTTCTTTCTCTAAATCCCGAGCCACTCTCATGCTATCCCACTGCTTTGGTGGAACAAAATGGCTAACCTTTGAACTGAATGGATATGAAACTGCCATTTGAAATACCTCCTATAGATTAATGACTTCTAAAAGTACTACTGTATACCCCTTGCCCCTAAGGTACTTTCGTCATGAGTGGTCATAATCCCCTCAGAAATCATTGAAAATACCTCCTCCGCTATTTCTCCCGCAGTTTTATCTGTTGGATAGAAAAACATTACGGATCCTACCAGTCCAAAGATAATTAGAGCCATAAGCTCAGTATTTGCAGGTCGAAATGATCCTTCCTTGATACCTTTTTCCAAAATTTTTCTATAAAGCTTTATTCTTCTAAGTCGCCAATGCTCCGTAAACTCATAATGCTCTCTGATAAGCCGGGTTTCATCCCTGGTCAATATGCGTAAAACATCTAGGTTTTGGAAGTAGAATTGAAATACCAGTCTCAGCATCTTTTTTAACTTTTGTGGAGCCGGGTCCTCTCTGGCTATCTCTTTCTCAAGTATCGATTCTATTGTCTCAAAGGTGTGCTCTAAAATACCAAGATACAGATTCTCTTTAGATTCGAAGTAAAGATAAATAGTGCCCTTAGCTACCCCTACTTCCCCTGCTATCTGATCCATCGTAACATCATGATAGCTTTTCTGAGAAAAAAGGTTGGAAGCTGCCTTTATGATTTCTTCTTTACGGCTTTTCTTCCTGTTCCTTTCTTGACTTAAGGCCTCTTGACTTAGAGACGCTTTTTTATTTAGCAATTTTTTTGATTTAGCCATGTTTTTCCGTCCATTAACTACTTTCTAAGTCCATAACTACTATTCTTTTAACCCGAACTGCTATTTGTTTAACCCATCAGCAATTATCTTGATAACCCATCAAAACCATACTGACCTGACTAGTCAGTCATGAAGAATATATTATAACTGAATTTTTTTGTCAAGTAGTTTTTTTTATATTAGAAAAAAATTTATTTCTAGCAGGGATATGTTAAAAGAGTACGCCGATTTCAGCAGCATAAATCTTAGTTACTAATGATCTGTAGCGTATATTAAATACTAGTTGCAATCGAGAAAATCTTAATGATAATATAAATAATCACAAAATTAAGTCGGAGGCAACAATGAGAAGCGCAGGAATACTACTCTTATTGGTTTTATCAGTTTCATTTATCTATACCGGATGTAAACAAGCAGAGGAAGTAGTTGATAAGTCAGAGGAGATGCATGAAAACGCCAAACTGGAATTTGATGCATCGATGCCCGACAAACTAGCCCCTGAGGTTTGGAGTCTGATTCAGACAGAGAATTACAAACTTACCTGGAAGACGTGGCCTGGAAAGCAGAATATTTATGTTAACCCTGTTGCACTTGAAGCTATTGAAAAGAACGAAGCTGAGTTTCCAATCGGCGCAATAATAGTAAGGGATAAATATTCAAATGATGATAATCTCGAAAAAGTCTATGTTGCTTATCGAATAGGCGGAAACGAAGAAACTGAGGGTTGGTTCTCGGCTGACTATACCCCCGGCGGAGAAGTAATAAAAGTAAACAAGAATGTTATTAACATAAGGCCTTAATTAGGGTTCTGTGTTTAAAAAACCAGAATTAATCTAATTTTATCTATAAATGTTTATAGCTATTTCATATATCTGATTTAGTAGATTCTCGGAATTGTTCTATAAATTCATTTATACATACTTCAGGTATACTAACTTTCTCTAAAATAGTGTGAAAGATAGCACTAGAATTCTATAATATTGCCATGTCTGATTCATGAATAAAAAGAAAACTCTCTTTTCTTTACTTCTTAAATATAAATATTCCTTTCTCGCCGGTCTGGTTGCTCTATCATTGGTTGATATTTGTCAGCTATCTATACCTCTTATTATAGAAAGGGTGATAGACGCTTTAACACTTGAAGACGCTGCGATTAACGATATCTCCAAATACGGTCTTTATATGCTGATTATTGCCGTAACAATGTCTGTTTTCAGATTCATTTGGAGATATTTCATAATGGGGGCTGCCAGAAAGATAGAGCAGTCATTGAGGAACGATTTTTTCGCCCACCTTCAAAGCCTCAACTTTGATTTCTTTTCTGAAAAAAAGGTGGGGGACTTGATGGCCCACACCGTAAACGACGTCGAGACGCTCAAGTTTGCCTGTGGTCTGGGGGTGCTGGTTGCCTACGACGGTATTTTTCTTCTGGTCTTTATTTTTGGAGCAATGCTATATATATCGCCCCAGCTCACCCTCTACGCTTTCATCCCCTTCCCGATACTGGGCGTTGTTATATATATGTTCGGTAAGATGATCGAGAAAAGGTTTCAGAGAGTACAGGATTCGTTTTCAGAACTCACAGAGAGCGCAAGAGAGTCAATATCAGGAATCAAGGTAGTAAAAGCTTTCGTAAGACAGGATACGGAGTTAAAAGATTTTGCCCGTTCCAGTAATAACTATTTGGATAGAAACTTGAGCTTAATAAAGATCTGGGGAGTTTATCAGCCCATTATCACCTTTGCCGCTGCGTCGGCTACTGCAATATTCCTATGGCTTGGCGGAATCGATACGATAACTCTGGATATAACATTGGGCAGCTTTGCGGCAATTCTAGTTTATTTGACCATGCTTACCTGGCCCATGATGGCAATGGGCTGGGCAGTGGACATTATTAAAAGGGGAAACGCCTCGCTAAACAGGATTAATGCTGTGCTTGCGAACAAACCCAAATCAATATCAGAACCTAATGCCATAGAGCTTGATATTAGAGGGAACATCGAGTTTCGGGATTTAAGCTTTTCATACAGCGGCAAAAGAGTGCTAAGTGATGTTTCCTTACAAATACCTATCGGTACCGCAATGGGAATTACAGGGGCAACAGGATCGGGGAAAACCACCCTCTTTCACTTACTTGCGAGAATTGAAGACCCCCCTGATAATTCGATCTTTGTAGACGGCATTGATATAAAAAAGATTAAAAGGGAATGTTTAAGAAAGGGGGTTATCTACGTGCCCCAGGAAACCACGGTATTTAGCGGCACAATCAGGGACAATATTTCATTTATGAATCCGGAGATTACGGAAGCTCAAATTGAGGATGCCGCTAGGGTTGCCGAAATATATGACGAAATCATGGAATTCCCGGGCGGCTTTGATGCCAGGGTAGGTGAGAGAGGACTTAGTCTATCGGGCGGTCAGAGGCAAAGGGTTGCATTAGCAAGGGCTATCTTACTTAAACCTAGTGTTTTAATTCTTGATGATGTTTTCTCCTCGCTGGATCTTAAGACCGAAAGTCTGGTATTGAGAAATCTAAGAAAAGAAATGAAGACAAGCACGCTGTTGGCAATCTCAAGCAGGGTTCCCTCAATAAGCGGGTTCGACTCAATAGCAGTCTTTGAAAACGGCAGACTTGTTGAGCTTGGTAACCACCAGGAGCTCATGGCCAAAAGTGGTATATATCACGGTCTTTATGAAATTCAGACTTTTGAATAGGGCCTCATCTTAAGATATGAATCATCTTGATAGAGATATAGTCGTTAGCTATTTCGCATACGGCTCCAATATGAACCCCGCAAGAATGAAGGATAGGGGGGTGATGTTCTATTCCAGAGAGTCCCTAATACTTCCGGGATACAGCTTGAAATTCCATAAGATAGCTTACCATGACCCGAACACTGGAGCGGCCAACATTGTTCCGAATGAGAATTGTGTGGTTGAGGGGATACTTTATAAGATCACTTGGGCGGGGATCCGCAATTTAGATAAGCATGAAGGTTATCCGACCGAGTACGACAGGGTCTTGCTACAGGTTCCGATCGCAGAAGGGATAGAAAAAGAGATACTGACTTACATCGCCCATCCTCACAGGACAAGTGAGGGGTTAAAACCGTCCCGGGATTATTTGAACCACCTTTTGGCTGCCGGGGATATCTTCTCTCGGGATTACTACGATTACCTTAGAGCATTGGAAACCGCCGACTAAAAGGCACATGTGAGTCTACAAAAAATATAAGAAATAAATAATCCGGTTTTTCGCCGTCTAATTTGGTATAATTCTAAACAACAGACTAAAAGGGGGGTGTACGAGATGGCTGAGAAAGTAAGGAAACTTTATCGTTCAAGTCATGATAAGATGATCGCCGGCATTTGTGGTGGATTTGCAGAAATGATGTCCATTGACTCAACCTTGATAAGACTTGGCGTGGTATTTGTAGGGATAGTAACTGCAGTACTCCCGCTGGTTATAGTTTATATAATAGCCTGGATAATCATTCCCGAAGGGCAAAAGGATTAATTTTACAGATTAGAGCATGATTGTGCTTGATATGGCGACGGGTAAATTAACCCTGATGATCAGAAAGAAGGGCTGTCGGATTTCTCAATCTGATAATATCTATTATTAAATTTAAACACGGATTCTTAAGGAGTTAATGTGCAATATTTAGAAGTTGCCGAAAAAGCAGCAAGAGAAGCTGGAGTAGTGCTTATAGAAAATCTGGGCAAGGTTAAAGAGATTGAGTTTAAAGCAAAAAACAGCCTAGTTACCGAAGTAGATAAGCTCTCCGAAGAGATAATTATTGCCAATATTAAAAATAGCTTTCCCTCGCACGGGATTTTTGCGGAAGAATCGGGCAGAGACTCAAACGAATCTGAATATGTCTGGTTAATCGACCCCATAGATGGTACAACAAACTATGCGCACGCTTATCCCTTCTTTTCAGTCTCGATTGCGCTTGAAGTAAATGGAAAAGTAGAAGTCGGATTGGTTTACGATCCTGTAAAGGATGAGATGTTTACGGCTGAGAAAGGGAAGGGCGCATATTTAAACGGCCATCCTATAAGAGTGTCTAAATCAGACGCTATTGAACATAGCCACGTGTGTACCGGATTTATGCATGAGGTTGAGTGGATGGTAGAGGCGAATATCAAGCATTTTGGCAATTTCATTAGACGAGCGAGGGCTGTTAGGCGAGACGGCTCGGCAGCGCTTGACCTTTGCTATGTTGCGTGCGGCAGGTTCGACGGGTTTTGGGAGCTTGGACTTAATCCCTGGGACACGGCTGCTGCGGTGTTAATTTTAGAAGAGGCAGGCGGTCAAGTGAGCACATTCATAGGTGATGATTACGATATTTATATGAAGGAAATTCTTGCTTCAAACTCGATTGTGCACGGGCACATGATGGACATTTTGGCAATTGAGGATTAGCTCAAAATTACAGGTGAAATTATGAGAAAGTATGTTCTTTCCTTAACACTTCTAACATTTCTATTCTTTTCAGCCTCAGTCTCCGCACAAGATAAAGACGAAACCAAATATTACTACATAGGCAAAATAGGTAACGAACTTAACTTACAAATGGAGCTGTCTATGGATGACGGGGGGGTGAGGGGGTCTTATTATTACGATAAAAATGGAACACCTCTATCTCTATCGGGTGAAGCAAACCTAAAAGAGTACAAGATGAAATTAGTTGAGATTGATGATAAGAAAAGGAAAACCGGAGAGTTTAACGGCGTATATACTCCCATCGCACAAGGTTTAGGAACTAAGATTGAAGGGATGTGGTCAAGTGCAGAGGGAACAAAAAAATTCCCCTTCATACTCAACAAAGTAGCCAACTACGAGTTCTTTTTAATAAAGCAGGGTAAGTATAGCGAAGCGAAGTGGTCCTATCCGAAATTAATCTCAAAGAACGAAGTTATACAGAAGATTTCGACAAAACTCGGGGATAGGATGAAACCCGAGATAGAGGAATTTCAGAAAGATGCCAAAGAAGGATTTATGGCTGATGCAATTACGGACGCCTGGCTATTTACTTACAACTACTCAATAGAATACTACTCAGAGAACCTCATCAGCTTCACCGGTCTGGTGTATTCCTACACCGGAGGCGCTCACGGCAATACATATTTTGTGTCTTCCAACTATTGGATTAAGGACGGAGAATCTAAGCTTTTGAAACTCTCTGAGCTTTTCAAAAAAGATTCGGATTACGTAAAAGCTCTCTCTGAGTACTGCATAAAAGACCTTGGCAAACAAGGCGCGAGCTGGGTTGTGAACGGTGAGATCAAATCTCTTAAAGAAGATGAAATAGGACCCTTCGCCTTATCTCCACGAGGCATTCAGTTTGCCTTTGCTCCATATGCAGTCGGGCCTTATTCCCAAGGCGCGTATTTTGTCACAATAGATTACAGTCATCTAAAAAATGTAATTAACCCCAACGGAGCCCTGGCACAATTCATTGGACCAAGCGGGGCCGACACTCAAAGGCAATAATGATCTCTGAACAATTAAAAGAATTGATTCGTCCACCAGCCCTTGTACAAAAAATAATCTGGTTTGTTATTGTAGGTTCCATTATTTTTTACATAGCCTTTGTATATATTTTTATAGGCGGCAATAAAGCTTTAACTACCTCTATAGGAAGCAATACTGAATTATTAATATACATCCTTACCGGGGCTTCTTTGTTAGGGTCGACCTTATATTATCTTTACTCCCTTTCGGACAGCCGTCTCAAGCAGTTCATGAGCAAAGACGTCGATCTTGAATTATTAGCAAAAAACCCGAAGACAAAAAAAATAGATGCCAACAAGCTCGCCCAGCTTAATTCCCTATCTGTTTTAGAAACCAAAATATATTCCCTTATGTTTGAGCTTCAAAAGATCACAGTCCTAAGTCTAATTTTAAATGAACTAATAGTAATATTTGGCTCTGCCTTAGCTTTTATGAATGAAGACGTTTCAAAAATTGTTCCGTTCGGTATTGTTTCACTAGTGTTATGTTTTTGGATGTTCCCAAGGCCTCTGTCTCTAATTAAAAGAGTACAAAACTTATAGGGCAATCTCGTTTTACATGGAGGATTAGATGACAGCTTCTGCAAATTCAAATGTTGATGTATTGATAGTGGGCGCAGGACCAACCGGTCTCACGATGGCCTGTGAGCTACTTCGCCACGGTATCACTCCCAGAATCATAGATAAGGCCATGGCTCCGACTGATAAATCAAAAGCATTTGCCGTGCACCCCCGCACGCTTGAACTACTTGATAACATGGGCATTGTAGACACATTCCTAAAAGAGGGCAATGAGTGCAATGCCTTTGATATGTACGACCGTGGAAAACCTTTAGTTAACGCTGTTTTTGATAATATTGAAAGTAAATACCCGTTTGTGCTAATGATCCCTCAAAGCTTGAGTGAGAAGATACTGCATGAGCATCTAAAAAGCTATGGAGTGGAAGTAGAGCGTGAATTAGATCTAAAGAAAATAAAACAGGCAGATGATAGAGTCACGGCCACACTGAAAACCAAATACAACTCAGATGAAATTGTGGAATGCCGGTATCTTGTAGGTTGTGACGGAGCCCACAGCACCACAAGACATCAGCTAAAGCTCGATTTCAAGGGTGCGCCGTATCCAAATTACTGGCTTCTTGCCGATTGCGATATTGATTGGAAATACCCTATGTTTCATTTGTCGATTTTTATACACCCGAGCGGAGTTACAGCCTATTTCCCATATAGAAGCAATAGGGGAAGGCTGATGTTTGAGCTTGCCGATGCACCCATAGATGAGGAAATGGCGCTCCCTATTTTGGACGATGTGCATAGGTTGATGGAAGAAAGAGGGGTCGAATATAAA
>JAJCZT010000092.1 GCA_029262255.1 Deltaproteobacteria bacterium | reverse complement strand
TCTAATCTTCTTATCGTCTCAATATCCTCTCCGTCCCATATCAGATCTACCCACTTCATTAGTCTTTCTTCATATATAATGACTGCTAATCCACTAAGACGCTCCTTAGCCCTAACCTCTAAATACATATACTTTTTAGCCGGATGAGTAATATACCTTTTGTTTATATAATCTCCGTCCCTTACTACAGTAACATTATAGCGATTTCGTGAGCGCTCCCAAAGGTCATCTACCGCATTTTTATCAATATTTTTAGACCGGGATAAATACCAATTCCATATGTGTTTCCCCCAAATCATTCCCAATGGTCTAATCAATCTAAGAGATTCTTTATATAAGTATGTAATAGGAACTCCTTCTGTGTACTTGAATAGTAATTTACCTAGTTCCAGGATTTTCCCGGAATTACATCCATAAAAATAAGGGATTTCCCTACTTTTACCGTAATCGTTGATAAATTTAAATGCCGATTTTATAAATAGTCTTCCTTTAAGGACATCACTTCTGTTTATAGCAAAGGAATCTAGATTTTGTGCTCCAAGGATAACTTTATCGTGAACTTTTATAAAAACAGTTGTTGCTGCATAATGGGCAAGGACTTCATTCTGGTCGTCAACCGCGACCATGATTCTGGACCCTTCAACATCAGGTTGAAATTTCCAATACCATTCCTCAATAGTGCGGTTGAGTCCGAAGACCTCGTTAAAACTTTTATTTATATTAAACTCATCCCCTTTCTGATAGGGTCGTATTAGAAACTCTTTCATGTTCATTAGAATAAAGCCTATTGATTAAATTAAAAGACTACAGAGTGACAAAATCAAGTATTAAGAACCGTTTTGAAATAGGAAACAGTTTTCTCAAGTCCCGATTCCAGGTTTACCGTAGGCTCCCAAGAGAGTTTTTCTTTAGCGAGAGTTATATCCGGTTTTCTTCGCTGAGGGTCGTCCTCAGGTAACTCTTTAAAGATTAGCTTTGATTTGGAGGCGGTTAAATTAATAATGAGATTTGCCAAATCAGAAATTGTCACTTCATTGGGATTGCCCGCGTTTATGGGACCGGAAAAGTCCTTGGGCGTATTCATCATAAGGACAAAGGCGTCCACCATGTCATCAACATAGCAGAAGGAGCGGGTTTGTGATCCGTCTCCGTATATTGTTATATCCTCTTCATTAAGCGCCTGAATAATAAAGTTGCTGACTACCCGTCCGTCGTTAGGATGCATTCTGGGCCCATAGGTGTTAAATATTCTTAGTACTTTAATATCTATATTGTGCTGTCTGTAATAATCGAAAAAGAGCGTCTCAGCGCACCTTTTCCCCTCGTCATAACATGCCCTGGGACCTATAGGGTTTACATTTCCCCAGTAGCTCTCCGGCTGAGGATGGACTGTGGGATCGCCGTACACTTCGCTGGTGGAGGCCTGGAAGATTTTAATGTTAAGTCTCTTTGCCAGACCCAGCATATTAATTGATCCCGAGACGTTAACTTTAGTCGTTTGAACGGGATCAAACTGATAATGAATGGGAGAGGCGGGACACGCGAGATTATATATTTCGTCTACTTCAATATAAAGCGGCTGACATATGTCATGCCTTATAACCTCAAAATAAGGGTTTGTTAAAAGGTGCTTTATATTGTCCTTGGTGCCTGTAAAGAAATTATCGGCACAAACGACTTCGTCGCCTTCACTAAGAAGTCTCTCGCATAGATGAGAACCAATAAAACCCGCCCCGCCTGTTACCAGTATCCGCTTATGCATTAACTTATTCCCTTAGAATAGAGTAGCAAAATAAATCGGATTAATTTGAGGGAAGAGCTCCTCTTTTCTCCAGATAGGCAAGAAGCACATCTACTCCCTCTTCTAAAGAGAGCTTGCTAGTGTCAATAGTTATCTCAGGGCTAAGAGGCGCTTCATAAGGGTCATCGATCCCTGTAAAGCCTTTGATAATTCCTTCTCTTGCTTTTTTGTACAGCCCTTTAACGTCTCTTTCTTCACATACCGCAAGTGGGGCATCCACAAACACTTCAACAAATTCACCCTCTTCTACAAGTCCCCTCACTGCGTCGCGGTCTACAATATAAGGGGAGACGAATGCGGAAAGAACAATACAGCCGGAATCAACGAAAAGCTTTGAGACCTCTCCGATACGTCTTATGTTCTCACCCCTATCTTCTTCCGAGAAACCGAGGTCTTTGCAGAGTCCCATCCTTACATTATCGCCGTCAAGAATATATGTTCTGGTTCCCAGTGTAATAAGCTTTTTTTCAAGCTCATTTGCTATAGTGGATTTCCCTGAACTTGGAAGTCCGGTAAACCATAAAATAAGAGATCCGTGTTTATTTAGACTACGTCTGTCTTCCTTTGTGATCTCGTGCTCGTGTGGAATTACAAATCTTTCCATTAAATGTCTCCTCTATAATCCATAGATTATGAATTGTTCGTATTTGGGTATTTTGGATGTTGATTTTATGTGAAATTACAGAAAGGTCAAAATTTCTTTCCCCTTGTTTCCCATTTTCCTCTAAATGTAATACACAAGGAAAGGGAAATCAATTCTACTCAGAAACTATGTTCTTAAAGAAATATAATCCTCTAGGGCTTTTGCCCATGCTCTGGGAGCGTTAATTCCGATCTGCTCTATTTTCTTATTTGAAAGAACAGAATACGCAGGGCGTTTGGCCTTGGCTCCGTACTCTGCGCTTGTAGTCGGTGTAAGCTCCGTCTTTAGTCCGGCAAGATCCAAGATTGTCTTTGCGAATTGATACCATGAACACTCACCGCTATTAGTGATATGGTAAGTACCAAAACCGCCCTTATCGATTAGCTCGGCAATTGCCGCTGAAAGGTCTTTTGTGAACGTAGGGGCAAGCACTTGATCGCGGACGACACTGAGCGGTTTGTGTTCTTTGGCCAGCCCTATTATTGTCTCTACAAAGTTCCCGCCATTTCCGCCCTCTAACTGCACTAAACCGTACAGGCCACAAGTGCGGACAATATAGTGCTTGGGACTGCAGCTCCTTACCATATGTTCCCCGCTTAGTTTAGAAATGCCGTACATGTTTAGAGGATAAGCCGGATCGTCTTCTAAGTAAGGGGTGTTTTTACTTCCGTCAAATACATAATCTGTACTTATATATACGCATACGGCATCAATTTCCGCAGATGCCTGAGCCACAAAAGCGGCCCCCAGCGCGTTTACTTCGATTGCATGAGCAGGGTTTTCTTCGCAATCATCCACTCTTGCAAACGCTCCGCAGTTAATAACAATGTCAGGTTTTAATTCGGTTATTGACTTATGTACGGAAGATTTATCCCTCAACTCTATTTGAGTATGATCCAAGGTGGCTATTTCGATGGCGGATTTGCTTTTAAATTCCTTAGACAAATCGCTGCCAAGCTGACCATTGCTGCCTATAATTAAAATCTTTTTCATAACTTATAGAGTGAATTCTCTTCGAATCGGCTCGGCTCCCGGCTCGTTTGATTTTCTATTCGAGCTTATCGTACTCAAAACAGCGGGGATCATAAACAACCCTGCCCAATACACTCTGAGCAGGGAATTAACCCTCTATATTTTAAAACAAAGTATAGATAAAAGGAGCTACGGCTGAGCCTTGCGCGAATACAATGAGTAGTCCGAACAATAATAAAATGAAAAGCATGGGCGTAATCCACCACCACTTGTTTTGAAGAAAAAACTGTAGCAGCTCACCTACAATGCCCATCCTGTTAGTTATGTTTTTAAAAAAAGCCATTAATAAACCTCCTCCCTCTGAAAAAACGCTTAATACTGAATCTATATATAACCAAATTAGTCGTTCTTATTCAACTTTGCTTTTCGGCGTATAATTCTAATTCTAACATTGCTCTGATCAATGGTGGCGTAAAAATTATTTCTCGTTTTTAGTTACCAGGTAATTGCCCAACACAAGTAAATCCATCCCGCTTGCGCTAAAGGAGCTAAACGCCTCGGCCGGAGTATTAACTACCGGCTCTCCTTTAAGATTAAAGGAGGTGTTTAATAACACCGGAACTCCGGTTGCGTCTCCAAAGGTTTCAATCAATTTGTAGTATTTGGGGTTGGTGTCTTTTCTAACCGTCTGGAGCCGTCCAGTGCCGTCCACGTGAGTAATAGCCGGCAAGATTTCTCTTTTCTCCTCACGTACGTTCGTCACGTATAACATAAAGCGGGCCGGATAGTGTTTCTCCGGTTCATCAATATCAAAATACTCCCCAGCTCTATCTACAAGGATTGAAGGCGCGAAAGGCCTAAAAGGTTCTCTAAATTTAATTTTCACATTTACAATATCTTTCATCTCTTTACTTCTGGGATCGGCAAGAATACTCCTGTTACCCAAAGCGCGCGGCCCCCATTCAAATCTACCCTGATGCCAGCCTATTACCTTGCCGTTTTGAATGCTGTCCACAACACGCTCGAATAATTTCTGGTCATCTTCGATTAGTTCGTAGGGAATGCCGTTTTCTTTTAAAAATGCCTCTGTAGCAGCCGGGCTGTGTTCCTCTCCCCAGTAGGCATGCTCCATTATAAAGTTTCTAGGTTTTCCGAGTAATCCGTGATAGCCGTAGAGCGCGGCGCCTGTTGATGCCCCACCGTCTCCTGCTGCGGGCTGGATATAGATATCTTCAAAAGGTGTCTCGGAGAGAATTTTTCTGTTAGCCACACTGTTAAGAGCCACCCCGCCGGCCATACACAAATGCTTTAGTCCGGTTTCTTTGTAAACATAATTGGCCATCTTGACCATTATCTGCTCTGTAACCACCTGTATGCTGGCAGCTATGTCCGCATAATACTGGTTCTGCTTGGCTATCTCCTCATAATTAGAGGGTTTCTCCCCAAAATATGAAGGGTAGCCGCTCGCGTCAGTGAAGAATTCAGCTTTCGGGTCTCTGGGCTCTCCAAAGAGCTTTTCAAATTTCTTTGTAAATGTTTTGTCTGAAGAATAATGGAAGGAGAAGTAATCCATATCTAATTCAAATCCACCCTCTTCATCCACATTAACTACCTCGTAGACTTGATCTACATATTTGGGCTCGCCAAAGGGAGCCATCCCCATTACTTTATATTCACCCTCGTTGACTTCAAAGCCTAAAAATGCTGTAAACGCACTGTAGAGCAGCCCAAGTGAGTTTGGAAATCTTATTTCTTTTAACAGTTTTATATCCGTCCCGCGTCCTATGCCCAGGGTTGCCGTAGTCCACTCACCCACTCCGTCTACGGTAAGGATTGCGGCTTCATCAAAAGGAGAACAATAAAAACTGCTTGCCGCATGAGAGAGATGGTGTTCGCTGAACAGGATTTTAGACGAGTCAACGCCGAGTTTGCTCTGGAGAAGATGCTTTATCCATAACTTATCCCCCAGCCAGGTAATCATAGCTTCTCTAAAGAGCTTCATTGATCTTGGAAATGTCTGCATAGTGCAGAGCAGGAGTCTTTCGAATTTCACAAAGGGTTTTTCGAAAAATACGATATATTCAAGATCCTCGACCTCAATCCCTTCCAGATTTAGGCAAAAGTTGATAGCGTTTTCAGGAAACTCAAAGTCATGCTTTATACGGCTGAATCTTTCTTCCTCAGCCGCGGCTATAACAACGCCATCTTTAATAAGCGTTGCGGCAGCGTCGTGAAAATAACAGGAAATCCCTAATATATACATATATTTACTGCTCCCGATTAAATATTGACTTAATTTAATCCCCTATCTTAATTTAAACTTATAGGAACTTTAGATTATGAGATGTAAGATTTACTTGAGACTAAGATTGTCTAACTGCCCTCTCAAGCGGGGTAAGTTCTTCATCTTCTTTCTTTTCATGCCATCCATGGTGTTCTTTATTCTTTATTTCCAGTGGGTCGGTAAATAATTTCAGCATCAACGCAAAAGGACAAAGAAGTATAAAATAAAACAAAGTAAGTATTACCCTGGCGTTGAAATCCCCTATAATCTGGGCAATCTTTTTCCATCCTTCCCAAAGCCTTCTAAAGAACCCCTGTTTTTGTGTCGAAGTATCGCCGCTTTTATTTTTTTCAGATTTACTCAATTGATATTTATCCTTATATATCCTCGATTTATTGGTCATTTATAAAGAGGTACAAATTTACCAGAAATTTAGTTGGTTGAATAGCGTAAAACTAAAATTCATTTAATTCCAATTAGTTAAAGCTTCGCTATCTCACTTACAACAAGCGGTTACAAACTCAGACAGCCGGAGTTTTAAAGAATGCCCACAGCGGATTTATCCAGGCAGCTCCTCTTTATTTAGATATCGTACCATATTGTTTTACCAGTCATGATTATTAATAGTCTTTAGAAATTGCCCTTATAAACACCCAGGATATTATAGAGGCTATCTAGCTTTTGTTATTAGCAGCGGATTTGACAAAACCTAAAATACGGAAAAAATTAAGGGAAAAATAATCTCGGAGGATTTAAATTGGAACGCACATTATCTATTGTTAAGCCCGACGGAGTTGAAAAGAACGTTATCGGGGAAATTATTTCACGATTTGAGAAGAACGGACTAAAAATTGTCGCGCTAAAAAGAATAAAGCTTACTAAATCAGACGCTGAGGGTTTTTACGCTGTGCATAAAGAAAGACCGTTTTTCGGATCTCTTACTGATTTCATGTCCAGGGGTCCTGTGGTTGTATTGGTTCTCGAAGGAGAGAACGCAATCTCAAAAAATAGAGAGATTATGGGAGCGACGAACCCTGAAGAAGCAGATGAGGGCACAATCAGAAAAGACTTCGCAACCAATATTGAAGAAAACACTGTGCACGGCTCTGATTCCCCGGAATCAGCAGACACTGAGATAAAATATTTCTTTAACGCCCTTGAGATTACAGGGTAGTTAATAATTGCGGAAACAACGATAAATCCCTCTTTAATTTGGTCATAGTAAGCTTGCTTTCCCAGGTAACAGGTATTGAGGCTTTATGTAACAACGACCGATTGCGCGCTTGCTTGCAACCGTTTCCCTTTTTCTAAGGGAGACTTTAATGTTCCCTCCTTAGAAAAAGGAGGGCTCCCGGCAAACCAACAATCCCGCAAGTTGTATATGCGTGGCGAATCATCAAATTCTCTGCATGGAAACAATGCCGGTTCTAATTATCTAACCGAGGCCGTTTTCTTTATCTATACAAGTATTAAAAACCGTCTCGAATTGCCTGATAAAACTTTTGACTACATCTTTCATCTGAACTTCGGCTCCAAGAGTTTTTTCCATTGAAGTCACCCGCACATCCGAGATACCGCAGGGAACAATCAGGGAAAACCCCTCAAGATCGGTGCTCACATTAAGAGCCGATCCGTGCATGGTAATACCGTTTTTTACCGACACGCCAATTGAGGCAATTTTCTCACCCCCTGTCCAAACTCCGGGATAGCCTTCTCTTCTATCGGAATCTATACCGAATTCCGAGAGGAGATTAATTAAGACTTGCTCTAAAGATGTGATGTAAGCCTTCACTCCCAAATTAAAGGCTCTAAGGTCTATGATAGGATAAGCGACAAGCTGACCCGGCCCGTGATACGTAAGGTCTCCACCGCGCTCGGATTTGTAAACTTCAATTCCTAACTTCTCTATTTGACCGACAGGCAAAACGAAGTTGTCATCATTTCCGAACCGCCCGTTTGTAATTACGGGTGAGTGCTCTAGCAGAAATAAATATCCGCTCCTCCCATTTGAGAGTTTAATCTTCTCATAAGCCTTCTGCTGGATAGTAAGCGCGTCCTCGTAGCGGATTTGATTAAGGTATTGGCAAATGACTGTATTTTTCGGCTTGTCCATATACGGCGTTATTGTAATCTATTTAGCGGGCTTTTCCCAAAGCTGCCTTGCCTAAAGGACCCTACTTGAATATAATCCCAATAACATCTTTTCTTCTCTATAGCGGTACTTTAAAATTTAAGAAATGAAACAAAAAACATCCAAAAAAGCAGGATCTGATGAGTTTACAAAGGAAATTTCATCCGGAGAGATAAGCCCTATATACATTTTCAGAGGGGATCAGATCCATCTTATAGAGAAGGCCCTCCAAGAGTTAAAACACGGAGTTCTCGGAGTTGAAGACGACATGAACTATATAGTGTTTCATGGCGACTCCGCATCGGCACAAGAGATTTTAGAAAGTGCGAGCACGGCGCCGATGTTTACCAATAAGAAGCTCATAGTGGTTAAAAATACCGAGAAGCTAAAGGCAAAGGAGCTGACCTCACTTGAGCCCTATTTTGAATCACCTTCTCCCCTATCATGCGTTGTACTTATTTTTTCAGACGGGAAGGCACCTAAGATTAAGAAAAGAAAGTTGCCCACTTTCGACTTTAGTCTTGAAAAAGGGAATACGGTGTCCGCGGTTAGAGAGGAAGCGCGCAGACTCGGATGCAATATAACTGCACGGGCCGCTCAGACATTGATATCCCTGGTAGGCGAAGACCTAAAAGAAATCCATAACGAACTTGAGAAGCTGTCTCTTTACCGTATAGAGGGAAAGGAAATAGATATAGAAGACATTGAGAAGCATACGAGGAAAGCGCAGTTTGGGGATGTGTTTGCGCTAATTAACGCCATATCTAAACGCAACAAAAAAGAAGCTCACAGGGTGCTCTTGGATCTTGAGGAGCAGGGAGAAGAGCCGCTATCAGTGCTGAGCAGGATAACATGGCGGTTTAGGTTAATATGGAAGGCAAAAGAGCTTACAGACAAAGACGCTCCGAAGGCCAAGATATTAAAAGAGCTGAAAATGTCTCCCGGGGCTTTTTACTATCTGAGCCAGGACCTCAACAAATACTCCTACGATGACATTACGCGGATAATAGGGCTTTTCTCAGAGTGCGACAAGAAACTGAAAAGCAGCTATGTGCCTAGAAAGTACCAGCTTACAAAACTCGTCGCGGAACTCTTCAGCAAATAGACGATAGCATCCCTCCTCTATCATTCTGAGCCGCGGGCAATGACGGGTGTTTTTGTAATCACATAGTCCGGCAACCACTGTCATTCCTGAGCGTAGTAGTCGGGAATCCAGTCTTTACCATTCTGAGCCAGGCGTATAAAAAGAGGGGAGTCTAGCTGGTATAAAAATATCGGGTTTGAGAGAAAAGAAGCGCCGCTTACGCTTCAGATGAAAGAGCGGATACTCTTTTTGCTATCCTTGAGACTTTTCTTGAAACAGTTTCTTTCTTCATAACGCCTTTAGAAGCTGCTTTGCGGAGCTTGATCTCAGTTTCCTTAAGCACTGTTTGAGCTGCGGTTACATCTTTACTTTCAACTGCCGCTTCAAACTTTTTAAGCTGAGTTTTAAGATCAGACTTAACTACAGTGTTACGCTCTCTTGTTTTCAAACTTTGACGGTGTCTCTTGATTCCTGATTTAATTCTTTCGGCCATTAATTAATGCTCCTTAAAGAGATAATTCGCTATAGTTTGCAGGGAATTAGGCGTTTGTCAAATATTCAAGACAATTCTACTCGGGTAGTTTTTCTATTTCTTCCCTAGCTTCTTTGCCATGTCCTTCAGGATCAATTTCTACAACCTTTTCATACATCGCTTTAGCTTTACGGTAGTCTCCTTCCTCATTGTAAGTTTGGGCAAGGTTAAAGTAAGCATTAGAACTCTCTGGATCTAAATCAATTGCTTTCTTATAGTGCTCTTTAGCCGCTCCGTTGTCTCCTTCGTCATAAGATACAAGACCTAGGCCATAGTGAGCATGTGAATTCTTTGGATCTAAATCAATTGCTTTCTTATAGCGCTCTTTAGCCGCTCCGTTGTCTCCTTCGTTATAAGATACATTACCTAGACCATTGTGAGCATGTGAATTCTCTGGATCTAAATCAATTGCTTTCTTATAGTGCTCTTTAGACGCTCTGTTGTCTCCTTTGTCATAAGATACAAGACCTAGACCATTGTAAGCATTAGAATTCTCTGGATCTAAATCAATTGCTTTCTTATAGTACTCTTTAGCCGCTCTGTTGTCTCCTTTGTCACAACATACATTACCTAGATTGAGATAAGCATGTACAAATTTGGAATCTTCAAGTAGAGCAAAGTTATACATTTTGATGGCTTCATCATACTTTTTCTGATCATTAAGCATCACCCCCCATAAGTTATACGCCCAAGCCTTATTCGCATTGTTTTTATCTCTGATAATTTCTTTTAGAATCTCCATAGTGTTATCATTTTTATTTAAAGAATAATAATAAGAAGCTAATATATAGGGCTGTGTATATTTATATATATGAATAGCTGTTTGTAGCATTAAGTATTCAAAGTTTTTAATATTATTAGAATCTTTCTCCATCATAAGATTGTCGATTTCGACTGGATCGAATGTATTTGGCGGTTTACCCTTAATTCTGGTAGTTAAATAAATTAAGTTGTTTTCCATCAGCAATTCCCCTGTAATTGAAATTGGCTTGTAGGGGGAAAACTTTGCCTTAAAATATCTTAAAATTGGTTTTAGAGAAATTCCTACACCGGGAACAACAATTTCGGGCAAGGCCTCAGATTCTTCTGTTCCAAATTGTTCCAACTCCTTGGAGGTAATAGCTTCTCTTTTGATTTCGTATATTTTGTCAATAATTTGATTTACTATAACGCAGCCGGTGAATCCTTTTTCAGCTAATACTTCTGGTACTTCGAAAGGCCTAATTACATATTCCCGTTTTGTAAATTCTTCATAAAAAAGTAGTATGACTAATAATAAAACGCTAATTGCATACTTCTCATAAAATAATGTAAGAATAAACAACAAAACAGCAATTATTAGAATCCTATATCTATTAACAAATCTGTGTAATTTTAATGGCAGGGGTTTTATTTTATTGATTGAAAGTGACTTAGATTTATTTGTCATATTAAATCCATAATGAAATTAATGTCATCATGATATTTTGATTATATATAGATTATAACAGAAATATGTTTAGATTTTAACAGCTGAGATGAGGAACTCTTTATTCCCCTGCGCCCCCGTAATTGGAGAGGGGATTACTCCACGAACATCCAAGTCTAGTTCATCTGCAAATTTTGTAATCTTCTCGACAACCTCTCTATGCTTATCCTCGTCTTTAACAATGCCACCCTTCCCTACTTCACCTTTTCCAACCTCGAACTGCGGTTTGATAAGAGCTACCAAGACGCCGCTGGGTTTAAGTATTTGGATTACAGGTGGAATTATCTTTGTAAGCGAGATAAAGGATACATCTATAACAATGATATCCACTAGCTCAGGTATGTCTTCGCACTTTAAGTGCCGGGCGTTTATTTTCTCCATCACAATCACGCGTTCGTCGTTTCGGAGCTTCCAGTCTAGCTGACCGTATCCAACATCTAACGCGTAAACCCTAGCCGCGCCGCTTTGTAACAGACAGTCCGTAAAGCCGCCGGTCGAGGCGCCCACATCGAGCGCTATTTTATCCCGTACGTCAATCTCAAAGTGCTTAAGCGCGCCTTCTAGTTTAAGCCCGCCCCGGCCTACGTATTTTAGAGATGAATCTTTTATAGAGAGATTCGACTCTTGTTTTATAAGTGTCCCCGATTTATCAACCTTTTGGCCGTCAACAAAAACGACCCCCTCCATAATAAGCGACTGCGCACGGGTCCTGGTGGGAGCAAGCCCCCTGTCTACTAATAGGATATCAAGTCTTTGTTTTTTAGAGGATTTCACTTTGTTATTGATATGGCGCCTGATCTATACTAAACAACTAAAAATTTCTATCCACAAGATAGAGTGCGATTTCTCTAAGCGGAGTCGCTTTATCATCAAAATCTTTAAGGGCTTTTAACGCCTTTTTAGTAAGCTCCAGAGCTTTTCGCTTAGACCTTTTTAGCCCGACGAGCTTGGGATAGGTAGTTTTTTTATTTCGAGCGTCCGCTCCAACTTCTTTTCCGATACTCTTTCCACCCTCTATGTCCAGAACATCATCCACTATCTGAAAAGCGAGTCCGAGAGCTTTCGCGTATGCGCTCAGCTTCTTTAACTGCTTCTCATTCGCCCCGCCTATCTTCGCGCCCGCAGTTACCGCGACTTCAATCAAAGCTCCGGTTTTAAGAGAGTGCATTTTTTCGACCTGCGCCACCGATACGTCTTTTATCCCCTCAAGCGCAAGATCGATAGACTGGCCCTTTATCATTCCCTTTGATCCGGCGGCCTGGGATATATCGCCAATAATATCAGTAAGGACCCTGGGACGGAGCCCGCTTGAGATTCCTTCTCTTACCATAACGGTAAACGCGTCCGTTAAAAGAGCGTCGCCCGCCAGCACGGCAACCGCCTCTCCGTAGACATTGTGGTTGGTAGGAACGCCCCTGCGGAGCGAATCATCATCCATACACGGGAGGTCATCGTGGATAAGGGAATAGGCGTGGATCATCTCGATCGCGCACGCTATGGGAAGCACTAACTCCTCTTTGCCGCCAAAAGCCTCGTTTGAGGCTATCATCAGGATGGGTCTTAGCCTTTTGCCGCCCGAGAGAGCGCTATAACGTATGGATTCTTCAAGCGGTGTAATAGATTTGGGAGAATATTTGAGAAGCGAGTCCAGCTTTCTATCTACAAGCTCTCTTTTTGAGGCGAGATAACCTTTAATATTAAATTCCATAGTAACTATTCTTCGGTATCAAAATTCTGTGTGGTAATTTCACCGTCTTTCTCTTCTATTAGAATTTTCACTTTTTTCTGTATCTCATCGAGCTTCTTATGAGAATAGGCAATTAATTTAGTGCCCTCCTGAAATAGTTTGAGAGAGTCTTCAAGAGGCAGGTTCCCACTTTGAAGCTTATCTATTATTTCTCTTAGCTCAGTCATCGAATTTTCAAATGATTTCATATAAAAGTATTTTATCTCCGATAGGGTTCGTATACAAGAAAGTATTTGTTATATAGCGCTAAAGTTTTTATTAAAAGTTAAAGCTGATGTTTGTATTTATATGCGGAATTTTAAGAATATCGCAGGAATAAAGAAAAGTCCCAATTTTTTAGAAAGGGACTCTTATAGTCGTTTTACAAATCGTGTAAAAACATAATACGTTCCAAACTTTTAAAGATTCCGGTTACCGCGTTTAACTAATAAAAAATAATTTTGGAAAATGGGGGACAAAAATCTTATCCCCCTCTCCTTTTTTAATTTAAATTGTTTTCCCCAGCTCTGTACCAGGATGACAAATAAAACTAATAACTGCTGTCATCTCCGTCACTAGCATCATCACCAGAGTCAGCAGGCGCATCAGCGGCAGGAGCTTCTTCAGCATCCGCAGGTGCTTCTTCGCCAGCATCTGCTGGGACTTCTTCGATTATAACACCCTCTTCCACTATTTCTGTATCATCTGCAGGCTCCTCTGCCTGTTGCGGGCAACCCGCCAATCCTAGAGCTAGAACTAGTCCAGCAAATAAAATGAAGCTTCTTAACATAGAACCAATACCTCCTTTAAGTTTTTCTGAATATATCTGAATTTCCAACCAGGGGCAGTTAATTTGACCCCTTAACAATTTACAATATTTATGTGCCAAAATCTACAACGATTTAAAATTAGTAAAAGTAGCTTGAGCTTGCTCAAGGGTTATTTTCATCTAATTCCGTCACATCGTCAGATTGGTCAAACTCGCCCGGCTCCTGCTCTTCCATAAATTCCGGATCAGGATTCTGTGGCTGACTATTATCAAAGTCATCGGTATCAACGGTATCATCATACTGAGGAACTTCATAATCATCTTCCAGCTCAGGGTAAGACTCTTCCCCCTGGGCATATGCGGCATCGGCAGTTAACGGCCCTAGGCTGAATATACCAAGCACCGACATTAAAAAAGCGAATGCAAGCGCAATAGAAAGTTTATATAAGTTCGTCATAATGGTTTGGTCCCTTTTTAGATTATAACTTCCGATTTCAGATTACAACTTCTGATATCTCCGGCTCTTTTCTCATTCTAAATATCCATGTTATAACATTTCTATGCAAAATACCACTCATTTTTTGTCTTATATAGCTTAATTTTGAACTGTCTCTATTTTCTCAAGCTGAGTTCGAGTTGGAATGCGGGTAGTGCCCGCAAGCGTATGCGTTCTAAGATGCTTCAATGAAGAATGGCAAAAAACAAATCCCTCTCAATCTCCCTTTGGAAAAGGAAGAAGTAAAAAGATGACCCCCT
>JAJCZT010000091.1 GCA_029262255.1 Deltaproteobacteria bacterium | reverse complement strand
CGTGCCAGGGGAACTGCGGTTCCACTGAGGCAATAGTAATTGACAAAAGAACTTATCCCGAAGATAAGTTTGAACAAATTATCGAGTGCGCATCCCCCTTTAACGAAAAGCCGCTACGCCAGGCACCGATTGTAATTGCATGGCTTGTAAATATGGACGCATGGTACAAGGAGCTTATAGAATCGTTTTCCGTACTCTTCCCTGCAAGAGCTGTAACCGCGGCGTATGGATGGACGTATAAAATCCTTACCGAGTCAACATACCCGCGCCTGATGAGCTTCCCAAGAGAGAAAGCTGAGGATTTACTCAGGATAGAAGCCGGACAGGCTATAGCCCACGCGCTTCTGGCCGCTACAGAGGTTGGACTGGGAGCATGTCTACTCGCAACTGGGAGAAAGCCATCTGAATTCCCAAAAGTACTTGGCACACCCGAGAATATCGTTCCAATATGGTTAATGGCTGTAGGATACGCGGCTGAGACTCCGGGACAACGACCCAGAAAACGGTTTGACAAGCTATTTCATTATAATCAGTACGGCACTGCACTTAAGCAAGATGAAGAAGTCAAAGAACAACTCAGAGAAGCAAAGATGATTCAGCCAATGGCTCCTCTTCCCGGAAGAGACGAGGAACTGAGACATCTATGCAAAATGTTCGGGCTCAATGAAGGAATGCCTGATATGCCTAAGGAAAAGATTAAAGCTCTTTATGAGGAAGATTCAATTTACTATGGAGAGGTTCCAGAAGGGCTCGAAGACAAAGGAATTTAATAGAATTATGGGGGTGAAAGAATTGCAGATTCGGTTCTTTCACCTCTTTATATCTTCAGCAACAAATCAAGCTACCGTGATTTCTTTATCGAGATAAACATTTTGTACCGCGTTTAGTATCTCAATCCCGTCCTTCATCGGTTTCTGGAAAGATTTCCGGCCGGTAATAAGACCCATACCGCCTGCCCTTTTATTTATGACAGCAGTCCGTACTGCCTGCGCCAAGTCGTTACCTTCGTTTCCGCTTGAAGCGCCGCCTGAGTTAATTAGCCCAGCGCGTCCCATATAGCAATTTACAACCTGATAACGCGTAAGGTCTATAGGATGATCAGTAGTTAGTTTTGAATAAACTCTGGGATCGGTCTTACCGAAATTAAGCGCTGTGAATCCGCCGTTGTTCTCAGCCTGTTTTTGCTTGACGATATCCGCTTCGATTGTTGCGCTAATATGATTTGCTTGACCGGTTAAATCAGCCGATACGTGATAATCGGCGTCCTTTGTTTTAAACGCGGGGTTTCTAAGATATGCCCAGAGTATTGTCACAAGCCCCAGGCTGTGCGCATATCTAAATGCCTCAGAAACTTCCTGTATCTGCCGGGAACTCTCCTCAGAGCCAAAGTAGATTGTGGCACCAACTGAAACCGCGCCCATCTCAAAAGCCTGATCCACATTTGCGAACAGGATTTGATCATAGGTATTAGGATAGCTAAGTAGTTCGTTATGGTTAATTTTTACAACAAAGGGGATTTTATGAGCATACTTTCTTGAGACTGAGCCCAAGACCCCCAGAGTAGAGGCAACGCCGTTACAACCACCTTCAATCGCAAGCTTAACAATATTCTCAGGATCGAAGTAAATTGGATTAGGAGCAAATGAAGCCCCGGCAGAATGCTCTATACCCTGATCTACAGGCAATAAGGATAGATATCCTGTTCCCGCGAGACGACCGGTATTAAAAAGCAGCTCAAAATTTCTAAGAACCGAGTTTGGTCGATCAGTGGAAATAAAAACATCATCAATGAATGATGGCCCTGGTAAATGAAGCAGTTTTTTCGAAACGGTCTTACATTTGTGATTTAGAAGATAATCCGCTTCTTTGCCTAAAAGTTTTTCTGTTGAGTCAATGCCTTCTTTTGATTTTGCCATCTTTTATCCGCTGCTCCGTTTGTAGAGTTGATATATTATTGTCGCACAGATTAACTCTAAATTAAAGCTTAACGTAGAGATTAAAAACACTAAAGCAAAATAATTATAGTTATTAGTCAGATCAGTTAGCAACTAAAGAAATGTTCTTTTCTTTCTCGTCCAATATAGAAATACCCGGGAGTTCCACTCCCCCTAAGAATTCAAGCAAGGCTCCTCCGCCTGTTGAAATATGAGTAATCTCAGAATCCATCACTTCCGCGTTTCTAATAGAGGCAATAGTTTCTCCGCCACCGACAACCGTAGTTGCGCCCCGCCAAGTGGCAAGCGCTACAGCACGAGCTACCTGTGTGGTTCCAGCTGAAAAGTCACCTACTTCAAACACTCCCATTGGGCCGCTCCAGAAAATTGAACCCGTACCCCTGATTTCGTGATTATATATAGCTGCGGTTTTAGGACCGATATCAAAGCCCTGCAAATCGGCCGGTATATTGTCATCCATAACCATACAATTTTTTCTTTTCTCAAAACCGCCGGCTACAACATGGTCTACCGGGAGGAATATTTTATTTCCGTATTTTTCGAGCGATTCTTTCGCCCAACCCAACATCTCGTTTTCTACTATTGAATTGCCTATGTTCATTCCCTTTGCTTTCAAAAATGTATAGGCAACTCCTCCGCCCAAAAGAACCTTATCAGCTTTTTCTATTAAACTTTTCAGAGCATGTATTTTGTCTTTTATCTTCCCCCCGCCCACAATCACAACAAAAGGTCGCTCGGGGTTCTCTCGAATCCTTGTGAGAAACTGTAGTTCCCTACTTACCAGGAATCCGGCAAGCCTATGATCAAACTCAGAAGCCATACCATATGTAGAGGCATGCTTCCTGTGTGAGGTTCCAAATGCATCATTTATATATATATCGGCGAAAGAAGCCAGTTCTCGAGAAAATTTCGGATCATTATCCGTTTCTTCTTTATGAAACCTTAAGTTCTCAAGGAGCATTACCTCTCCTTGCTCTAAACTATCTATGGCTTTTTTTACCCCGCTTCCTATTACCTTTCCGGTGAAGGTGACTGATTTTCCAAGTAGTTCTGAAAGTCGAGTCTGAATGGGTTTTAGAGAAAGATCAGGTATTGCAATTCCTTTGGGTCGTCCAAGGTGTGAGCCAATGATAACTTTGGCTTTTCTTTCTATTAAATAGTCAATGGTAGGTATCGCTCTTCTTATCCTATAATCTTCACTAATCTTTCCGTCCCTGATAGGAACATTAAAATCCACCCTTACGAATACTCGTTTCCCTTCATATTCTGAATCAGGAAGATCAGATACTACCAATTTGCTCACTGAGACTCATCCCCCACATATTCTATTAAATCTACTACCCTTGATGAATAGCCGTACTCATTATCGTACCATCCAATAACCTTTACCAGATCACCCTCTACGACTGAAGTCAAAGGCGCATCGAAGACTGCTGAATGAGGATCGCCTATAAAATCAGAGGACACTAGTTCTTCATCTGAATATCTTAAATAACCTTTAAGCTCGCCCATGGATGCTTCTTTAAATTTTTCATTAACCTCTTGTGCTGTGGTTGATTTCTCGACTTCACAAGTAAAATCGACAACTGAGACATCGGCAGTTGGAACTCTCATAGCTACAGCGCTCATTTTCCCTTTAAGCTCGGGGAAAATAATCTCTATAGCGGTAGCAGCTCCCGTGCTTGTCGGTATTATGGATAACGCAGCCGCTCTTGCTCTCCTTAGATCTTTATGAGGAGCATCAAGTATCTGCTGGTCATTTGTGTAAGAATGAACGGTGGTCATCTGCCCTTTTTTGATTCCGAAGTTCTCATGAAGAACTTTTACTATCATAGAGAAGCAATTTGTAGTGCAGGAAGCGTTTGAAATAATATTATGCTTAGAGCCGTCGTATTCATTTTGATTAGCACCGAGCACGGTTGTAAGATCAACCTCGCCTTTTGCCGGAGCTGTTATAATAACTTTTTTGACTGTTTCTCCAAGATGTCTGGACGCTTCTTCCTTGCTTCTGAAAATACCGCTAGCATCCGCAATAATCTCCGCACCCACATCCTGCCACGGAATATCGGAAGGGTTCCTTTCAGAGAAAACCCTGATCGGTTTCCCGTCTATTACCATGTGTCCGTTTTCAGATTTAACTTCCCCTTTATAAGGACCAAAAATCGAATCGTATTTAAAAAGATGAGCAAGTGTTTTAGAATCAGAGATGTCATTTATTCCAACAAATTCTATCCCTTCCCTTTCGAGTCCAATACGAAGAATCTGTCTGCCGATTCTTCCGAATCCGTTAATACCAACCTTAATTGACATTGATAACTTCCTCCGAGTAAAGCTACTCTGCAATAGCCTTAAGTCATTTTCTTTGCTTTTAAAAAAGTACCTTTCCCAGCAATCGGAGTCAAGAATTCCACACAGTATTACCTATAATTAATCAGGATTCTAAGCAGAATGTATATAACAAAAATTTACTTAATACTTGTAATTAAGAATATTCCCTGATATTTTCAACTTCCATGGGAAAGAAAAAGGTAGCAGTGTTAGGAGCAAGCGGATATACGGGCAGTGACCTGCTGAGGT
>JAJCZT010000090.1 GCA_029262255.1 Deltaproteobacteria bacterium | reverse complement strand
GATTTGAACTCGCGACCTCTGGCTTGACAGGCCAGCGTTCTAACCGGGCTGAACTACGGCTCCGCAAAATAGTATTTCAAGTGGTGGGCGGTACAGGATTTGAACCTGTGACATCTTGCTTGTAAGGCAAGCGCTCTCCCGCTGAGCTAACCGCCCTCGTGTTACCAATATATTAGATATAATCTGGTATCAACAAGGGCTAAATATATAACTGAATTTCTCTGCCTTGTCCAGCACGCAACTCGTGCTCCCGTAAAATTTCTCTACCATTTTACTTGCTGATAGAAACAACAAGAATTTATCGATAATCCAATGGGTCCTAGAACCCGTAAAAACACACACAATGTTCAGTACAACTACCCGCAACTACTGCTTCGGTTATAGGTTTTAAATGGTCTAAAAAGAGGGGCTGATCAGAAATCAGCCCCTTTTATGTCTAGTTTACGTTAGCTCCAACCTCATCACCAATTGCCAGGGTTGGAGGTGGGATAACAATATCACGAAGCACCGGAACATCTGAAACAATTGCTGCTTCTAAAACATCGTCCATGTGTTCGACAATCTTTATTTTTATATCCTTAAGGATGCTTTCGCGTATGTCCTTAAGGTCTTTTTCGTTTTCATGAGGGATAATGACAGTTCTTACTTTACCCCTGTGTGCAGCCAAAATCTTTTCTTTAAGTCCACCAATAGGAAGAACTCTTCCTCTAAGTGTGATTTCTCCGGTCATAGCAACATCATGCTTAACAGGCTTTCTTATAAGGGCTGAAACTATAGCCGTCGCAATCGCTATACCGGCTGAAGGCCCGTCCTTGGGCGTTGCACCCTCGGGAACATGAATATGTATGTCCACCTTCTGATGGAAACCACGCTCAAGACCGAGTTTTTCGGCTCTTGATCTTACATAACTCATAGCAGCCTGAGTGGATTCCTGCATTACCTCGCCCAACTTACCGGTAACCGTGAAGTTACCCTTGCCGGGTACGATTGAAACTTCAATAGTAAGCAGCTCTCCACCGACTTCAGTCCATGCAAGCCCCGTGGACATTCCTATGTGGTCTTTTTCTTCTATCTCTCCGTACTTAAACTTAGGTATACCGAGATAGTTGTCTTTCTTGATCACTGCAGGTGTTAACTTAACAGTATGATCCGGTCCCTTTTTAACCACGTCTCTTGCGGCTTTTCTGCAAAGTGTGGCAATTTCACGCTCAAGCGTCCTAACTCCCGCCTCTCTGGTGTAATACCTGATCACATCAAGAATAGTGTTATCGGAAATCTTAAGGTTCTCTTTTTTAAGACCATGCGCCTCACGCTGTTTAAGAACAAGGAATTTCTTGGCTATCTCTAGCTTTTCATCTTCCGTGTACCCGGAAATCCTTATGATTTCCATCCTATCCTGAAGCGCCCACGGTATAGTGTGAAGCACGTTTGCCGTAGTAATAAACATCACGTTCGACAGATCGTAATCGACTTCAAGATAATGGTCATTAAATGTTGAATTCTGCTCCGGATCAAGCGCTTCAAGAAGAGCTGACGCCGGATCGCCCCTGAAATCCATTCCTAGCTTATCTATTTCATCGAGCAAAAATACCGGATTGTTCGTCCCGGCTTTTCTTACTCCCTGAATTATCTTTCCAGGCAGAGCGCCTATGTATGTCCGGCGGTGTCCTCTGATTTCCGCCTCATCTCTAACCCCGCCTAAAGATACTCTAATGAATTTGCGTCCCATTGAGCGGGCTATAGATTTAGCTAGCGAAGTCTTACCAACCCCGGGAGGTCCGACAAAACAGAGTATCGGCCCTTTGATCTTGTTTACAAGAGCCTGCACAGCTAGATACTCAAGGATCCGCTCCTTGGGTTTTTCAAGACCAAAGTGGTCTTCTTCCAGAATATTATGCGCTTCGTCGAGGTCTATCCTATCCTCAGTTTTCTCGTCTTCCCAAGGAATGGACAAAAGCCAGTCTATGTAGTTTCTTACAACTGTGGCCTCAGCCGACATTGGAGACATCTGCTTTAGTTTTTTGATTTCTTTCTTTACTTTCTGCTCAGCCTCTTCAGTCATCTTCTTCTTTTTGAGCTTATCTTCAAATTCCTGAATTTCAGACTTAAGATCATCTTTTTCGCCAAGCTCTTTTTGGATCGCTCTCATCTGCTCAGTCAGATAGTACTCTTTCTGAGCCTTTTCCATCTGTTTCTTGACCCGGCCTCTGATCTTCTTTTCTATCTGCATAATTTCGACTTCAGACTGAATCTTCTCATACAATTTCTCAAGCCGCTCAGCAGGATTAATAGTCTCTAATATCTCCTGCTTGTCTTCAAGTTTGAAGCTCAGATGAGAAGAGATAGTGTCTGAAAGCCGCCCGGGCTCTTCAATTGAAGATACCGTGACAAGCACCTCAGAGGGAATCTTTTTGTTAAGCTTTACATAGTTTTCAAACGCTGTGATAAGAGTGCGGATAAGAGCCTCTGTTTCAACTCCTATATCATCGCGCTCAGGAATATTTTCCACTTCCACCATAATATAGCTCTTGTTTGGCAGGTAATTCTTAACACACGCCCTACTCTTACCTTCCACAAGAACTTTGACGGTTCCGTCAGGAAGCCTCAGCATTTGAACAATTGTTCCAATTGTCCCTATGTCATATATGTCTTTTTCTGTTGGATCATTCGTTTTAGCGTCTTTTTGCGCAACAAGGAATATCTCCTTGTTTGTTTTCATTGCTTCCTCTAGAGCGCGAATGGATTTATCGCGACCTACAAAAAGAGGAGCTACCATATAGGGAAATATAACTACATCCCTTAACGGTAATAACGGTAAGGTATCTACCTGTCCCTTTCCATCTTCGTTGTTAAAGAACATTGGCATGTCATTCTCCTTGACTTCTGGAATTACATCCTATGCACCTAAATACTTATGTACCTAAGCGGGCTTCCTCTTCATAAATAAACAGTGGATCGCCCGTACCCTTTATTACCTCTTCAGATATAACACAACGTGTAAGTCCTTTTAATGAAGGAACTTCATAAGAAATATCGAGCATAATGGTCTCGATTATGGCCCTTAGCCCCCTTGCTCCTGTTTTTCTCTTTATAGCTTCACGAGCAATTTCGGCAAGCGCCTCATCTGTAACTTCAAGCTCGACACCTTCAAGCTCCATAAGTTTTTGAAACTGCTTTATAATCGCATTCTTTGGCTTCGTAAGAATCTCAATGAAAGACTCTTCACTAAGCTCTTCTAAAGTAGCTACAACAGGTATCCTGCCTACAAATTCAGGAATCAGTCCGAACTGTATCTGATCCTCAGGTTGAACCTCTTTTAGAATAGCGCCAATATCTTTTTCATCAACATTTCCCAAACTAGCCTCAAAACCAATTGATTTCTCACCTATCCTCTGCTTGATTATATCTTCAAGCCCGCAGAACGCCCCACCACAGATAAACAGGATATTCGTTGTATCTATCTGGAGAAACTCCTGCTGAGGATGTTTTCTCCCGCCTTTTGGCGGCACATTCGCTGTCGTACCTTCCATAATTTTGAGAAGGGCCTGCTGTACCCCCTCTCCTGAAACGTCCCTTGTAATTGATGGACTGTCTCCTGATTTACGGGCCAGCTTGTCAATCTCATCTATATATATAATACCTTTTGAAGCCCTTTCAAGGTCATAATCTGCAGCTTGCAGGAGACTAACAATCATATTTTCTACATCTTCACCAACGTATCCGGCTTCAGTGTAGCAAGTGGCGTCTACAATTGTAAACGGCACTTCCAAAAGCCTTGCCAGAGTCTGCGCTAAGAGAGTCTTACCGCTACCTGTAGGCCCCATCATAAGGATGTTACTTTTCTGCACTTCTACGTCAACGTTTCTTTTCCCCTTGGAATAGGCGTTTAACTCCACTCTTTTATAGTGGTTGTAGACAGCTACGGATAATATTTTTTTTGCGTTAACCTGTCCGATCACATATTCGTCCAGGAATTCTTTAATTTGCGGCGGCGGCGGAAGGCTTGAATTGCGTTTTTTAAGTACGCCTTCTTTTGCCTCTTCATCAGCTATTATCTCGTTACACAGCTCTATACATTCGTTACAAATGTATACAGTAGGCCCGGCAATGAGCTTTCTAACTTCTTTTTGACTCTTTCCGCAAAAAGAGCAATACAGCTTCCCCTCTTTTGCGTCCCTTTTCGAAGTCACTTGGTAGCCACCTCTCTATGAGTAATTATAGCATCAATCAGTCCATATTCTAAGGCATCTTCGGGTTTTAGAAAGAAATCTCTCTCCGTATCCAATTGTATCTTCTCAATTGGCTGATTCGTATGCTTTGCTAGTATTTGGTTTAGATCCTCACGAACTCTGAGGATTTCTTTTGCGTGAATATCGATGTGCGTAGCCTGTCCTTCAACTCCGCCAAGCACCTGGTGAAGCATAACCCTGGCATGAGGCAGAGCGTATCTTTTACCCGCGGTACCCGCGGCAAGAAGCACTGCTCCCATACTCGCGGCCTGACCTATGCACATTGTAGCCACATCGGGCTTTACATACTGTATAGTGTCATAAATCGCGAGTCCTGATGTTACATGACCGCCGGGGGAGTTAACATAGACATATATATCCTTTTCAGGGTTCTCAGACTCTAGAAACAGCAACTGCGCTATAACAGTGTCAGCGACAGCGTCATCTATCGCAGAACCAATGAAAACTATCCTGTCTTTTAATAAACGGGAAAAAATATCATATGCCCTCTCGCCCCTGCTGGTTTGCTCAATTACGATCGGTACATAGCTGGACATTACAAATGAGTATACTGATACTATGGTTTGTTGTCAACGTGATTTTCTTCTACCGGAACCTCGTCTATATCGGCATTTTCTACAATGAAATCAATGACTTTTCGCTCTGCCAGTGTGGCCTCAAGTCCTTCTAACAGGTTGTTTTGTTCATATAATTCACGAATCTGTTTGGTCTCCATATTATATTGCTGGGCAATAGCGTTAAGATTCTCATTAATATCTTCATCGGAGACACTAATCTCCTCTTTTCTGGATATTTCTCCCAATACGAGTGAAGCCTTAACATTTCTAACGGCATGATCTCTTATTTCTTGCAATTGCTGCTCACTAAGATCCATAGGGGGCGCGCCCTGTTGCTCCATATTCTGCTGAACGCTTTGCACGAGTCTTTCCGCCTCTTGCTCTACAAGGCTTGCCGGGGCTTCTATTGATGGATTTTCTACAATTAATAGATCCATGAGCTCTCTTCTCATTTTTGTCTGAGCCTGCTTCTCCAATTGGTGTCCCAGGTCCTCTTTAATCTTAACTTTAAGCTCATCCAGGGATTCTAGCCCAATCCCCTTGGCCAGTTCATCATCTACCTTGGGCAGGGTTCTTTTTAGCACATCTTTTAGCTTGAGAACATAATGTATGGATTTTCCACGTGCTTCTTCGATAGGAAAACTCTCATCATAGGTAATATCAAACTCTTTTTCCTCTTCTTTTTTCATCCCCATAACAGCTTCTTCAAATTCCGGGATCATCTTGTTCTCACCCATTACAAACTGCACGTCCTCACGCTTAAGGTCTTTTAGCTGTTCTCCATCGAGTGATCCTTCAAAATCCACAATAACCACATCCCCGTCTTTAACTGCCCTCTTATTCTCATAAGGTTTTGTCTCAGCCTTATGTTCGCAAAGGTGCTTAATTGAAAGCTCAACATCCTCATCTTTTACGCTCTGTTTTTCTTTCTTGAGTTTTAATTCTTTATACTGTCCAAGCTCGATCTCAGGAAGGACCTCAAATAAAACGGTGTACTCAAAATCCTTACCCTCCTCAATGGTATCAGAACTCGGAGTTATTTCCGGACGGTTAATGGGGTTGGCTTTGGCTTCTCCAAGCGCTTCTTCAAGCGTCTTGGATAGGAGCTTTTGCATAGTCTCGCTGTTAATCTCATCCTTATACATCGCCTCGACTATATTTACGGGCGCCTTTCCCGGGCGAAATCCCTTTATCTTAGCGGCATGATATATCTCTTTAAATATAGCGTCACGCTCTTGTTTTACTACATCGGCAGGAATTATCACCTGTAATTTTCTCTGAGTATCGCTCAGATTTTCCATATTGACTTTCATAATCTCAAACCCCTTGGTTTTACGTATATTTCACGTCTGTTTTACGCAAATCTCACGTATATTTTTTTAGTGTTTTGAAGCACTTAATATTCAATTCAAGCGGTAGATTATACCAGAAAATAAAAAAATGGACAGCATTATACCGCTCCCCGGCCCTTTCCCATCATTCTGAACCATGTCCTGTACTCGATACGGGATCTATGCAGAATCTCTCTTTACCATTGAAAATAAAAGAAAGATTTCTCGCTTATAGCTCGAAATGACAGGTGTGTATAGCAGGGTAGTTCCATAAAACTAACCCGGGAGCGGACACTGTCCGCCGTCATTCCCGAACCTAATTTACGGGCATTTTGGTTCGGCCGGGACAGTACCTATTCAAATACGGAGCTGATACTATAAGCAACTTAGGACAAGAAATAATTAGACAGCTTTTTCAGGAAGCTGCACGTGCTCACGGCAGATTTGGTAGCTTTCTTTTTCGCTAAGGGGTTCAAGAGTTAGTCCACATTGGTGAGTATCATCTAAACCAAACTTCTTGAAGTGTCGGCATGTGTGGCATACTCCAAAGAGTTTACCGTTATTTTTCCGCTGAAGCTGAATTAGCAGCTTGGTTAAAAGTTGTGAAAGCCTTTCTGTATCATTTTTATTCAAACCATCCAGTGCGGCTTTAAATTCATATGGAGGAAATTCATTTTTTATAAAGCGCTCACCCTTGTCGCTTAGGTCCAGATGTATTACCCTGCCATCTTCTTCATCTGACCGCTTATTAATGAAGCCTTTCTTTTCTAGTATATTGATACTTTGCGATGTTGTACCTTTTGTAGACCCTATAAATTCTGTTACCGCGGCCGGCGTATTACTATAGCGATTACATTGAGAGAGATATCCCAGAATTTGAACATGCACCGTTTGAAGACCTGAATCGGAGCCTGATGCCCTTTCCTCTGACCGGAGCAAATTACCTATTCTTTCAATAAGTGAAGCAACTCGTGCTTTATCCATACTGCTTATATTGTATCGTGTCGAAACAAGCTTGACAAATATTATTTTGAAATGCATAATATGTATCGAATCGATACTATTAATTCTAAGGAGGCTTTAAAATGACATTATCAAGAATTTTATTACCCAGCTTTTTAGTTTTGTTAGCTTTTATATTTGGAAGTTCTTTCGTCTTGGCCCAAGTGGCATCAGAGGATGAGATAAAAGCGCTTAATACCAAAGACATGCAAATTGAAGGCGCGAAAGTAGAGTATAAGGACGATTTAGACTTGCTCGTGTTTGAGATTGCTTCTGAGGGTCAGGCTGGCAAAACCGTGCCCAATGCGCACGGCGAGCTAAACGGCGCCCCTGTCCTTGGTTATGTTTTCCCAACTAGTCTCAAATCTGAAGACGTCGGTTTTAACAAAATGGATGGTATAGTTGCATTAGCTGTAACAGCCCACCCAGATTTTGACGATACGCCGCTTTGGGATGAGAACAATGACGGCAATTATGCAAATGATGGAGTTACATGGCATACACATTGGGTAGTTCTAGGTCCTGACAAACGCGTCAAAGGCGGGCTTTCCGTTATAGAGTTTAAGAAGGAAGATAAATCCGTAGTTCTTCCCCCTACAAACCCTGGAATGCCTATGTTTATGGATTCTCCCGGATATTCTGTAGTTAGTGGTGGACACAATTTGAAAGTCTTAGTCCCCTCACAGCGTGTAGACAACAAAAAGAAATTTAACTACGACGCGGTCAGCGCTTATATGGAAGTCAACACTACGGATGAGAAACGGCCTTTACTGGGTGTCTATGAAGTTTATGACATACTTTCAGGAGACTTATCGCTACCCTATAAGGTTAAGTAGAACAGGAAATTTATTAAAAGCATAAAACATTTTGAAAAGTTAAAAAATGCCGGGATCAGGTCTAATAAATATTGTTAGATGCTGTCCCGGCATGCTAATCTCTAAAGGAGGAATTGTTTCTATTTAAAAAGCTCTACATATTCTTCATAGCCTTCTTTTTTCAAATCACTTGCGGGTACAAACCTGAGCGATGCCGAGTTTATGCAGTACCTGAGCCCTGTGGGCGCGGGTCCGTCATTAAACAGGTGTCCCAAATGAGAGTCGGCATTTTTGCTTCTAACCTCAACCCTTGTCATAAAAAACGATTTATCCTCGACATCAACAATATTCTCCGCGGTAAGGGGTTTTGTAAAACTCGGCCAGCCTGTTCCTGATTTGAATTTATCCTTGGAGCTAAAAAGAGGCTCACCCGACACTATATCCACATAAATCCCTGGCTTCTTATTGTCCCAGTATTCGTTACTAAACGCCCTTTCCGTGCCGTTTTCCTGAGTCACTTTATACTGAAGGGGCGTAAGCTTTTTCTTAAGCTCTTCTTTTGAGGGCTTCTTATTTGTTGGCTCCTCTGGGGCTACGGAGACACTTTGCGGTTCACTGTGGACCCCGATCAATTTAAAACCCACAAATAGAGCTAAAACCACTCCTATTATTAAAAATGCTCTCATGATTATTACCTCCTATTCACAACAATATACGGAGTAGCGAAGATTTCAGATTCATTTAAATTTACAAGCTATATTTTGAATTTCTATAAACTCGTTAAGGATTTTGAACCGCTATATTTAATTCCAACTTGTGTTGTTCTCCCGGAGCTAGCGTGATCAAATCTCCCCCGGCATTTGTGGTTTCCACACATATGAATTTAACATAATCCAGATCCGCCAGATCCTTCATTTGGCGGGCTTTTTGGGTCCATGGGTTCCAGACAACTGTAGAGCTGCTGCCTGATTTTGCTACTCGTATTTTTCGATTTAAACCCGGATCATCTATTACGCAGTCTCCTTTTGAGTCCAAATAAATTCTATCGGTCTCATCTGTAATTATAACCGGGCCGTCTTGTGTCTTTTTAGTTAAGTCGTCGACCTTATCTATGTACTCGCGCCCTTCAAGTCCGGAAATCGTAATGTCTGAGACATCTTGAACACAGTAGTAGCTGTGAAAAGCGCTTGTGATAGTAAAGTCTTCTTTTCCGGTGTTCGTCATAGTTAGCCCGGCATCTAGCTCATTGCCCACCCTGATCGCAATTTCGAGATCAAAACGGTAATTCCAAAGTTTAAGCGTATCTTCATTGTCCGTTAGTCCAAGCGTAATCGCTGTTTCATCTCTGGATATCCGCCTGGTCGCCCTCACGTCCCATAGTGAAGTCCTGGCAAATCCATGCGCGGGCTTTGTCTTATCAGTGGGATGATCCGCGAACCACGGCCAGCTTATGGGAATTCCACCCCTTATTGCTTTGCCGGGTTCATAAAGACTTTTTGGACTTAGGAATATTACAGGCTCTTGACCATTAGGAATGAAAGAAGTTATATGAGCGCCGTGAAGGAATATTTGAGCTTCAGCACTATCGTTCTTCACCTCGGCATATATGAGCCCGTTCGGACCCTTTTTAAAAACTAAATGGTGCGCAATTGAGAATTGGGGATTTAGACTATCAATATTTGAACTTGGCATAGGTTTATTATATATGCAATGTAAAAGTTTCGGGATTACTTTTTGGAAAAACAGATACTATATCAGTCATTCTGAACCATGTCCCGGACTATGATCCGGGATCTATCAGAATCTCATCCTTGTATACAGATTCTATGTATTCAGAGAAGCTTTCTTTGCTCAACAGGTAACAATATACTAAACGTTGTTCCCGAACCCGGCTCACTCTTACATTCTATCTCACCGCCCTGTTTGTTAATAATATTTCTACAGACGGACAGCCCGAGCCCTGTTCCCTTCCCAACGGTCTTTGTTGTGTAAAAGGGATCGAATATTTTAGAAAGAGCCTCTGCAGAAATGCCGTAACCGGTATCGGAAATGGACGTACGTACAAATCCGCCTTCCTGTTTTACATCGATGCGAATTTCTTTTCTTTCGCTATCCGCCACAGCATCCAGTGCATTAAGAATAAGGTTTAGAAAAGCCTGCTGCAGATTACTTTCGGTCATCAACACTGCAGGAGTCCCCTCTTCATAGTTTATAACCACCTTTATACCTTCTATTTCTATACGGGGAGAAATCATGTCCATTATTCTGTCGAGAATTACGTGAATACTCTGCAGAACGAATGATTCCTCGCCCACCGTTTCAAAGGACGTAAATGTCAAAAGATTCTTTACGATATCTACACAGCGGTAGACTGCCCCCTCCGCTTTTTGAAGATATCTGTACCTCTTGTCTTCCTCATCGGTCCGCTCGAGACAGAACTGTACATAATTCAAAAGACCCATCATAGGATTGTTAAGCTCATGGGCCACGCCGGCGGTCATTGTGCCCACTGCACTCATCTTTTCCACCTGTAACATCATTTGAGTAGCATCCTTTAGCTCGGCGTTGGCCTCTTCAAGCTCAACCGTTTGATCATGCAGCGCCTCTGCCTGCTTGGCATTGTTTATCGCAATCGAGATTTGATTCGATACTATCTCAAGCAGCTGTAACTCTTGTTCATCTATAGCGTTCTTTTGTTTGGAATTTATGTTTATACAGCCCACGGTCTTGCCTTCATAAGCAAT
>JAJCZT010000089.1 GCA_029262255.1 Deltaproteobacteria bacterium | reverse complement strand
CACACGATCACCGTGTCTTTTAGATAATATTTGGGGGCATCGGTCATCACGTTTGTAAAATTGTTTCGATTAAAGCACTACTTAAGTGATAACTAATGCCCCGTTTTGATCATGGACATATAAAATCAAGTTCTAGTTCATTGAAAATTCTAATACCTATTAAATTATCGTTTTCGCTTAGGCCCAAGTTTATAAATAAACCGTTTTCCCCACAATCCAAAGTTTTGCAATCCACCGCTATGCAATCAAGTCCTGGAGGTACTAAAAAATCCACCGCAAAACCATCTATTTCACCCCCACATAGTGACGGCTCGCAAAGTATAGCTACGTCTTCTGCTAGACAAGACGATGTCACTAAATCTTCAGGAGTGGTACAGGAGGATTCTGAATTTCCATTATTACTATCACAACCTAATATAGTTAACAGCACTAATAGCAAAATAACACTTACAACATTCATGGTTTGTTGCCTCCTCTAACTAAATAATTTATACATTATAATCATACCATGTTTCGTGCATTTCTCCATTCTTCCTATTTTTCCCTTTATTTACAATAAGTTGACATGCATTCTAATATGCTAAAGTTATCTAGACCCCAAGAATTGTAGGTTTGGATTATCGTGCTAGCGGTAGTGTCTTTTATCTTTATTAATCCCGCTTTAAAGTTTTGTTAAGGCAATTAAAAATCTTTTAACAGAAATTCTATTAAAATAGAGATATAATATGTACCCATTAAAATGATTCAAGAGGATTTATAATGGCTGTTTCCATAAATATAAGAAGTAACAAATTCTACAAAGATCCTTATAAAACAGCTGTATCTCTTTTAATCCTGATAGCTGTTATTATGGTATTCCTATTAATAATTAATATTCTTCAAGATGAAGACTCAAACATCACGCAATATCCCTCTCTTAAGTTTTTAATCTCTGGAATAATTGTTAAAGATGTCGATTTGAAAGAGCTAGAGGGAAATATCGAGGCTCACGAGATCAAATTTTATGATCCAATGTATAAAAAGGAAAAAAAGTACAGAGGATTTGAACTGCGGGATGTATTACAACTCGGTTTTGGAGACGAATGGAAGAATTCTGACTACACGGATATAGCATTTGAAGCTTTGGACGGATACGTTTCGGTATCTTCAATCTCCAAGTTTAGAGAACCCGGCGGTTATATAGTGTTCAGCGATCTTGATTTTACAAACTGGGAGCCGATTAGTATTAAAGAGGCAACCCCCGGTCCCTTTTATCTTGTATGGACGGGAAAGGATCAAACTACGAAAAACGAATACCCCTGGCCCTGGCAGCTTTCGTCTATTAATCTAATTAAATTCGAAGAGCAGTATTCTGCTGTATCCCCATCCGGAGTCTCGGAAAATTCAGATGTGTATAAAGGATATGAGATTTTTAAGGGACGCTGTGTCAGATGTCATTCTATGAACGGTGAAGGAGGCAAGGTAGGACCCGATCTCAATGCTCCGCAGAGTATAGTTGCTTACCGAAACGCCTACATGATTAAGGAGATGATCAAAAACCCTTCCAAATACCGCTACACACAAATGCCCGACCACCCCGATTTGTCAGATCAGGATTTGGATAACGTGCTCGCTTACTTTAACTATATGAATGAGATAAGAAACTAGCGTCTCTCAAGTATCATGTTCCTACCGTATTTGGGGTGTATGGTAATCAAAGGTGGTGGTTCGATTCTCCGGTGTGGTACCAGGCGCATTTTCCAAAGCCCTTCTCCGAGTATGATTTTTGCCCGCTTAGGCGCCCGGCTTTTCTCAAAATTGCTGTTGTGGGTAACGAGCACGTCTTTTATGTGTTCGGGGTTATTTAGGAGGTACATTTTGCGTGAGCCGAGTTTATAATAAACTATGTCTCCGTAGTCGGCTGAAACTCTTGTAAGAAAGCCGAGCATGCTGCTAAAATAATCGATTAAAGAGCATGGTCACGGCAATCCTTTGGGTCCCGGCGGGAAGAAAGGATATTTAATCCTGGAGTTTGTTTTAGCTATCTGCATTGCTAGGATTTAGAATATGGAATCGGGTATTCAGTGTCGGCTAAAGTTTGTAGTATCTAAACAAACTCATGTAAATTGTATAAATAAACTGAAAATATCATGGAATCTATAGAGACTATAAAACGTATATTAAATGAGTATAAAACTATAGCGGTTGTAGGACTTTCTGCTAAATGGAACCGTCCTAGTCACTTTGCGGCAAAATATATGAAGGAGCATGGGTATAAAATTATTCCTGTGAATCCCGCTTATGAGGAGATTCTGGGAGAGAGATGTTACCCGACCCTGCTTGAAATTCCGGAGCCTGTTGATATAGTAGATATTTTTAGAAAGCCTAAGGATGTGCCGCCTATAGTAGAGGATGCTATTAAAATTGGAGCGAAGGTTGTCTGGATGCAGCTTACGGTGGAGCATGAAGAAGCTGCAAAAAGAGCTAGGGAAGCGGGGCTTGAAGTTATAATGAACCGTTGCGTTAAGATAGAACATGGGAGGCTATTTGGGGGGATTAATTTCTTAGGTGTAAATAGACGGCTTATATCGTCAAAAAAATCATAACTACTAAATTATTTGGAGGGATACAATGTCAGATAGACAATTTGGTTTTGATACTAAGTGCATTCATGCGGGACAATTGCCCGACCCCCACACGGGTTCACGAGGAGTACCGATATACCAGACTACGGCTTACGTTTTCGATAATGCCGATCATGCTGCAGCGCTTTTTAACCTGGAGACGTTTGGAAATATCTATACTCGAATAATGAACCCCACAAGCGCGGTTTTCGAAGAAAGAATGGCAACGCTAGAAGGTGGAACTGCGGCTCTTGCCGTAAGCTCCGGTATGGCCGCACAGATGACCTCGATACTTAATATTATGAAGGCGGGGGATGAGATAGTTTCCTCAAGCACTCTTTACGGGGGCACATTTACCCAGTTTGACGTCAACCTTAGAGATATGGGAATAAACGTTACCTTTGTAGACCCTACTGATCCGGAGAACTTTAAAAATGCAATTACGGATAAAACAAAAGCTTTATACGGAGAAACCATAAGTAATCCGCTTGGTAACATCCTGGACATAGAAGCTGTTGCAAAAATAGCCCACGATGCGGGTATTCCCCTCATTATTGATAACACGTTTGCAACGCCTTACCTTTGCAGACCAATAGAGTACGGTGCGGATATAGTTGTGAATTCAGCTACTAAATTTATTTGCGGGCATGGAACCTCTATCGGGGGCGTATTGGTAGAAGCTGGAAACTTCCCCTGGGATAATGGAAAATTCCCCGGCATGACAGAGCCTTCAAAGGGGTATCATGGCGTAAAATTCTATGAGACATTCGGGAACTTCGCATATATGGTTAGAGCAAGGGTTGAAATACTTAGGACTCATGGCCAGGCGCTTAGCCCGTTTAATTCCTTTTTGTTCTTACAGGGACTGGAGACGCTTAACCTTAGAATGGACAGGCATTGCTCTAGCGCCCTTGAAATGGCGAAGTTTTTAAAAGACCATCCTGCTGTCGAGTGGGTTAATTATTCGGGACTCGAGAGTAGCCCGTATTACGCTCTTTCGAAAAAATATCTACCTATAGGCGCAGGCTCGATTTTCACCTTCGG
>JAJCZT010000088.1 GCA_029262255.1 Deltaproteobacteria bacterium | reverse complement strand
GGGGAATTTAAAGCTTTATTTAGAGAAACTTTTATCCGAATAGTTTCTTTACTTTCTTAAGGGTTTCAATGCAAAGATCTATTTCTTCTTTGGTGTTATAGACATAAAAGCTCACTCTAGCCGTATAGTCCATTGAGAGCTCCTGCATAAGCGGCTGTGCGCAGTGATGTCCTGAGCGCACTGCAATGCCCTGTTCATCAAGCATCCCAGCCACATCGTGTGGGTGGACACCCTCTACGTTAAAGGAAATAACTCCCACGCTTTGGCTATCACTCTTGTGCCCGTAAGTATTTATCCAATCAAACTCAGACATTCTCTCAAGCGCGTATCTTAAAAGCTCTTCTTCATGCTCGAAGATATTTGTAAGCCCTATGTTCTGAAGATAATCCACCGCTGCTCCCAGACCGATACCGCCCGCTATATTAGGCGTGCCGGCTTCATACTTCCAGGGGAGCTCGTTCCAGGTTGATTTCTCTAACGTAACTTTCTCAATCATGTCCCCACCGTACAGAAACGGCTCCATACCTTCGAGAAGCTCTTGGCGGCCGTAAATAAAACCTACCCCTGTCGGTCCCATCATCTTGTGTCCTGAGGCTACTAAGAAATCACAGCCAATATCCTTTATATCGATTGGCAGATGAGGAATTGATTGAGCGGCGTCTATTAAAACCAGTGCGCCCACTTTCTTAGCCTCCCGGGTTATATGCTTTATAGGATTCACAGTCCCCAGAACATTTGAAGCATGGATTATGCTCACTAATTTAGTTTTTTCAGTCAACAGTTTCGGCAATTCATCTAATAACAAATCCCCTTTGTTATCAACGCCAAGCACGTTGATCTTAATACCCTTTAAGTCACGGAGCATCTGCCAGGGGACGATATTGGAATGGTGCTCCATAATAGTGATAAGAATCTCATCACCCTCTTTTAACTCATGAAGTCCCCAGCTATACGCCAGAAGGTTGATGGATTCGGTAGCGTTTCTGGTAAAGATGATCTCTCTCCAGTCCTTCGCTCCTATAAGCTCAGCTACTTTTTTATGAGCGTCCTCATACATAATGGTGGATTCATAACTAAGGGTGTGTACACCTCGGTGGATATTTGAGTTATGCCGACGGTAATAATTATCGATTGAGTTTATTACGCTCTCAGGTTTTTGCGTGGTCGCCGCGTTATCTAAATAGATTAGAGGTTTACCGTGTACCCGGCGCTTAAATATGGGGAAGTCATTTTTTATTAACACAGGGTCAAACGCCCCGGCTGATTTGATTAATTTTTCCATAATTCTACTGTGTAAAGATCAGATAACGGGGGTCTAATTATTGGCCGGAATTTTTCCTACAAGCGCTTTTTTTAACACCATTAATCCTAAAAGCGCACACTTGAACCTGATAGGGGAGACCTGCCCTCCCAGAGCTTCAAGCATATCATGATCTGTCATTGATATGACTTCGCTTACTTCCTTACCTGTTACATTCTCTGTAAGTATTGAGACAGAGGCCTGGCTTATCGCGCATCCCGTGCCGGAAAACTTGATGTCATGAAGTCTGTCATTTTCAACTCTAAGATCAACTCTGATCACGTCGCCACAGGAAGGGATACCTTCTTCATAGGAGTAGTCGGCATCTTCAATAGTCCCATAATTCCGAGGGTTTTTAAAATGATCTAATATATATTCTAGCTGGTCGCTTTCCATATTTTCTTCTTCTTAATAGTTTTCTTCTTCTTTTAAATATTTTTACTATCTCGTTATTATACCAGTTTTTACCGGATCTTCACATGTTAATTAATGCACATAAAGAAAGTGTGATTGGTTCTTTATTCAGTTGGTACAACGCTCATCGTGCATTTGTTTTCTCTAAGCACCTTCTCCACTCTTCCCAGATCGCAGTCAACAACCCAGAAAAAACTTACGCTTCTGTTCATGGGCGCCGAACTAAAAGAGATCACCTTTTCTGAATTGTTCTGTATCAAATGGAGGACATCAAAGAGACCGAGTGTATCGGACATATTAACCTCTAATTTGATCGGCTTATCAGTAAAGCTAAAGGTGGTGCGAAGAGCATCCAAAATATCCGTTACGGTTATAATTCCCAAAAGATCATTGTTCTCAGATACAACGGGGAGAGAATTGAAATTCTTAACTCTAATTATTTCAGAGGCGCTCTCAATAGACGCGTCCTTCATTATTGTAACGGGCTCAGTCACCATAACGTCTTTAACTTTTATGTCCTTCTTATCGGCAAGAGCGTTTGCTAAATCAGTTGCTGTAACAATCCCCACTAACTTGCCTTCTTCAACTACAGGACATTGTCTGTAGTTTAAGGGCCTCATCATCTCGGAAATATCCTCAGCTCCATCATCTGGCGCTACTGTTCTCGGGTAAAGTGTCATATAGTCTTTGACCAACATTCGCTCTGACCCCCTATCTAATTTAAAAGTACTATTATTTTCAATTACGTACTCAATATACAGAGAATTATAATACCATGCAAAACGCAGTCTCCAACAAGCGTTGTGCTTGACAATCATTACGAGCTTCGGTTTTCTTCTTAAAGAACATTATGAGTAAACCAGGAACTGTATATCTAATCGGAGCGGGGCCCGGAGACAGGGGGCTGATCACTATCAAGGGGAAAGAACTTCTCGAAAAAGCCGACGTAGTAGTTTATGACTACCTTGTTAATGCTGAGCTTCTGCATTATGTAAAAGAAAACGCTGAGATTCTATATGTAGGGAAAAAAGCGGGACAAAAGGAAATGTCTCAGCGAAGTATAAACGCGCTACTGGTCAGAAAATCGAAAAAAGGCAATACTGTTGCCAGGCTTAAGGGAGGGGATCCTTTTATATTCGGCAGAGGCGCAGAAGAAGCAGAGTATCTCCAGGGCAAGGGTGTTCCCTTTGAAGTAGTGCCTGGAGTAACCTCCGTATCGGCGGTGCCGGCTTATGCGGGTATCTCGCTCACGCACCGGGATCTTACCTCTTCCTTCGCCGTAGTTACGGGACATGAGAATCCATCTAAGGGGAAATCCAATATCCCGTGGGAAGCGCTTTCACAAATAGGGACAATAGTTTTCCTTATGGGTGTTAAGAATCTAAAAAAGAACATGGCAGAGCTTATGAGTGCGGGTAAAAGCCCCGACACTCCTGTTGCTGTAATTACCTGGGGCACTTATCCGGCACAGACGACCTTGACCGGCAAGATCGAAAATATATCGGAGCTGGTTAAAAAGAGAAAAGATATTACTTCCCCGGCAATTTTGGTTGTAGGAGAGGTTGTAAATTTAAGGCAAGTAATGAACTGGTATGAATCCGCTCCTCTATTTGGAAAAACGGTGCTGGTAACAAGACCAAAAAGCCAGGCGGAATCATTTGCTCACCTGCTTGAATCAAAGGGAGCTCAAATCGTTTCATTTCCCACGATAGAAATAGTTCCTCCCAGGAGTTTTCAAGCGCTTGACGGCGCTATAAATAAGGTTAGATCGTATGACTGGATTATTTTTACGAGCGTAAACGGCGTAAGCGCTTTCTTTGAGAGGCTAAAGGCGCTCGGTAAAGACATAAGAGAGCTCAACGGTGCCAAGATTGCCGCAATTGGTGATATTACTTCCCGGGCGATTGAAGATATGGGGATTAATGTAGATATAGTTCCCAAGGACTTTAGAGCCGAGGGGCTTATTGAAAAATTTAGCAAGCAGAATATTAAAGACACAAACATACTTCTACCAAGAGCAAAAGTAGCCCGAGACATACTTCCTCAAGCTTTAAGGGAAATGGGAGGGCAAGTGAAAGTGGCAACAGCCTATATCTCTAAAAAGCCTACGAAGAGAAAAACACAAATTATCCAAAAACTTCTTAAAGAAAACAAGATAGATGTATTAACATTTACCAGCTCATCTACGGCCAGGAATTTCTTTGAATTAATCCCGGACTTTAAGCAGCGTGATAAAAAGCCTGTTATTGCGTGTATCGGACCTATTACCGCTAAAACTGTAAGGGAGTTTGGTTTCAAGCCCCAGATTATCCCAAAGCAATATATTGTTGAAGCTCTCGCAGATGAAATCCTGGAATATTTTAATCATCATGTATAGATATAACTTTAAGCTATCCAAGAGATAACATGCCCAGATTTCCCATAGCTGAAAATCAAATAAGCAATAATGAAGCCGTCATCACAGGGCCCGACTACAAGCATATAGTTAAAGTCCTCAGGCTCAAGACGGGGGATCAAATAACCCTTTTTGACACCAGTTCAACTGAATACTACGGCAAGATAAGGGAGATTGGAAAACGGGACATCTTTATCGAAATACTGCAATCAGAGAGAGTAAATACCGACTCTCCTATAGAGATTACTCTTCTTCAAGGGCTTCCTAAGGGAGATAAAATGGATTACATCATAGAGAAGGCTACAGAACTCGGAGTTAGCAGGATTGTTCCTGTGATTACACAGAGGTCGCAAGTTGGAGAAAGAGACCGTAAAAAGAGGTGGGAGAGGATAGCTGTAGAGGCCTCAAAGCAGTGCGGACGGACAAAACCAACGCTCATAGAAAATACTTTAAACTTTAATGAAGCAATAAAAAGCTATGCCCAGAGGGAGTTAGCTGTCATGCTTCATGTAGATTGTGAAGATACGGTAAAAAATCATCTTAAGAAGTCTTTACAAACGCCTCAAGATATTATATTATTCATAGGTCCGGAAGGTGGGTTTTCGGACAATGAAGTCCTTTTTGGTATTGAATGGGGTTTCATCTCTCTGGGTCTGGGTCCCAGAATTCTAAGAACCGAAACAGCCAGCATCACGGTTCTTTCGGTTCTTCAATTTCACTACGGAGATTTGTGATTAATGCCCTATCGCAGTCTCCGTTTAATCATTTTAAGCTCTTCTATCTTGTTTCCTCTAATATCTTTATACTTCTGCTCTACAATATTCCCGGCTTCAAAATCGTCATCTAACTGAGCAATTTCTTTTATAAGCGCGAGGCGCTGTACTTCAGGGTCCCCTACCCCTTCATCCTGATCTGTGCTGTTATCTTGCTCGGGGCTCTTTTTTAGAACGGTGGAATAAATAACCCCCGCTATTATTATTAACAGTAAAAACCCAAGTGCGCCCCATTTCAAATAATCACCTTGAGCCAGCGGGTTTTTAAGTACAACCTTGATTTGGTGTCCGGGCTTTAAATCCTTCCCTTCCCACTTTAAAAAGCTCTCCTGTCTTATTTGTACGGATTCTCCTCCGCTTAATCCCTTTACTTCAGCACTGCTTCCTGTTTGTGCAATGAGGAGCAAAAAACTCTCGGTAGGATAATCTATGGTTTTTTCAAAAGTCGTAGTTCCCGAGTTCAAAGGCAAATTGTATGCGTAAACCACTCTTTTCTGGCCGGGCAGAATGCTTGCGGTGTCGGCAAAACCGTACTCGGTATTTACCACATCTTCAGGGGTGATGCCATGTATAAAGTTAACGTTCTGAGCTCCCTTTGGCATACTGACTCTAAGGGATTCCTTTCTGCCGTCTTCAAGCTCCTTGCCGCCCACATAGATTTTATCCCCAGTATTGCTATAGAGGGCAAGGTCGGCAACAGATAACGCGCCTTCAGCGGACTGCACTATCATTTGCCCTTCAATAATTTTGATATTATCTTCATCAACTGTTGGTTCATAAATAGGCAGATCAAGTATCTTTATGTCTTCATTCGGGTAAAAGACCATTTTGTCCGTTGAATACTGAGCGCCTTTAAAATCTACGGTAACTGCATAGCTTCTGTCCCAGTTGAGAGCTTTGAATGAAAAGTTTCCCTGTTCATCACTCTTTATGGTTTTCTCATCTGTGGGCTTGTCACCCAGATAGGATGTAAGAGTTAAGTCAACTTCCGCAGCCGGCCCTCCGGTTGTTTTATTGAGTACTTGTCCGGAAATGCCGCCGCTTGCCGCTCCACCTTTAGGAGGGTTATATGAGACGAGATATTCCGCAATTGCCTTGGCCTGAGCTGGCGGAACATTCATTGGGGGCATCGGAGGATAGCCTTCATTAAAAGGCATTTTGCCGCTTGCTTGATAAATTTTCTGAGGATTCTCAATCCACTTAGCAATTTGTTCTTTTGGGTACTTTCCTTCAACTCCCGCCAAATCCGGGCCAACGAATCTGCCTCTGCCGATAGTATGGCACCTTACGCAGCGGTTTTGTATAAAAAGCTCCTCGCCTGAAAGAGTGAGGGCCGTGGGAGGATGTTCTTGCGCCTTAGTCTCGGGCGCCTTTAGAATTGGGCCGATTAGGAAGGCAAGCAAGACAAGGAAAAGTAAATTACATACAATCTTATTAATGGCTTTCATCTTAGTTTAATTTGGCTCCGCATTTAGAGCAGAACATATCTTCAGAGCTGTATTGGCTCCCACACTCGGAACATTTGTTCTCTTTCTCCGTCTTCTTAGAAGCGCTTCTGAATGCAGAAATCTCCTCTTCAATTTTTTTGTCCTCAGTTAAGTTCTCAGGCTCTTTACTTCTGTATGACATTATTTCCTGCTCTAGTTCGTAATCAGGACCTTTTGTTCCGCCTTTTATCTGGGTTTGATCCATTTCTTTTAGTACCGCCGCCGCCTCAAGTTTGTATTTGTTTTTAAGCTCCCCGTAATCATCTTCTGAGAGCTTTCCAAGGCCGTAGTCAAACTCTATATCTTTGATGGCGGAATATAATGCCTCTTTTTGGTTATCCAAAGATTTTAATTTCTCTGCTGTAGGGTCTACGGTCCTAACATCGGATATAACAGAAAACTCATTTTCTTGAGCGCCACTTTTTAGGAAGAACGGTAAAGCTATATAGATAGCCACAGCTGCTGAGATAATTAAGATTATTATGATTTCCAAATCGGTTCCTTTTTTATCGAGATGTTCCGGAAGAAAAAAAATTATTACACTTTTATAGTAGTGTCTTTTTCCTTTACCGTATACCTTACAAAAGCTTGCTGTCTACTCTTTGTGCCACTCGGCCATATTGTAATGATTGCACCCAGAAGCAGTACTAGCCCTCCTGTCCAAATCCAATTGACCATCGGGTTTATCATTGCCCTGATTGTAGCGCTTCCGTCTGTGTTATAACTGCTTAATATAACGTAGAGGTCATCTTTATAAGTAGAGCGCAAAGCTACTTCGGTTTCCTGATTTATTTCACGGTTACCTTCATATTTATATATATTTCTCTCGGGCGTTATGATATCTATTTCCCTGCCGTTTTCAAAGAGCGTAATGTTTGCAATTGTAGCGTTTTTAGCGTCCGTCGTATATTCTGAGAGTCCGTCAAATCTAAGACTATAGTTTCTTAACTCCATTGATTCGCCTTTGTTTAGAGTTAGCTGTTTTTCAGTTACAAATACAGAAGAAGCAGTAACCCCTATCACGATGAGAACAACTCCTATATGAACTATATAGCCGCCGTAGCGTCTCTTGTTTCTTGAGACCAGTCTTGTAAACGCCAAAACAACGTTCTCCCCTCTTTTCATTCTCACTCTGGTGCCTCTAAAAAATTCCGTAAATACCGTGCCCGTCACAAACGCGCAGAGGGCAAAAGCGATTATAGCCTTGACGTCTTTCATTCCTAAAACCAGGAGGACTATAACGGTTAAGATTCCGAGCAAGATAGGATAGAGGAAATTTTTAACCAGATTATTAAGTGACGCTTTTCTCCAGGAAATTAGAGGCCCGACTCCCATCAGGAATATGAGCACAAGCGCGATTGGCACATTGACACGGTTGAAATACGGCGAGCCTACCAAGATTTTACTGCCGGTCACGGCTTCTGATAATATAGGGAATATCGTTCCCAGAAAAACTGCGAAAGCAGCTCCCAGGAAAAGTAAGTTGTTAAATATAAATGCGCTTTCCCTGGACAATATAGAATCAAACCTGTTCTCAGTTTCAAGATCCTTCATTCTGTAGAGAAACATGCCGAAGGAAAAAAGGAGTATAAAAGCTATAAACCCTAAGAACAGAGGCCCTATGTCAGACTGGGCAAAAGAATGCACGGAGGATATTATGCCGCTTCTGGTGATAAATGTGCCGAATATGGCAAGAAAGAAAGTAATAATTATTAGAGACATATTCCACTTTTTAAGCATGCCCTTTTTTTCCTGAATCATGACTGAGTGGATGAATGCGGTAGCCGCTAGCCACGGCATAAAGGCTGCGTTCTCAACAGGGTCCCATGCCCAGTAGCCTCCCCACCCAAGCTCGAGATAAGCCCAGCGGGCTCCCAAAAGAAGACCGATAGCCAGGAAGGTCCAGGAAAACAATGCCCACTTGCGGGAATAACTTATCCACTCGTCCCCGAGTTTGCCTGAAAGCAGTGCCCCCATTCCAAATGCGAACGGTACCGTGACACCCACATATCCTATGTAAAGCGTAATCGGGTGTATGGCCATGTAGATATTTTGAAGAATAGGGTTAAGCCCCCTTCCCTCCTTTGGAGTAAAGGGGAGTTTTTCAAAAGGGCTCTCGATAAAAGCTATTACAAAGATAAAGAAAATAGACACAGTGGCAAGGGTTGCAAGAACATACGGCATGAGCTGTCTGTCCTTATTTCTACTCTGAAGAACAACTATTGCCGTATAAGCTGAAAGCACCAGGGACCATAGCAGGAGCGAGCCTGCCTGCCCCGCCCAAAGGGAAGTTATTCTGTATATAGTTGCAAGATCGGTGCTGGTGTTTAGGGCTACGTATTTTAAGCTGAAGTCAAGATTAATAAGTGAGTGCAATAGCGCTATAGTTGCAATAATTAAAAGAAAACAAACCGCAAGCGCGCCATTTTCAGCGCTCCTTACTAAATCTCGTCTGCGGGCTTTCGCTCCATAAATTGAAGCTATCAATACGTATATGGAAATTATTAAAGCCAAGAATATTGAAATATTTCCGGTTTCTACCATTTAGTAAGTACTTTCCTTCTCCTCATAGAGGGAGTCAGTTGATTCATATTTCGTGGGGCATTTCGCAAGCAGGGTGTCCGCTTCAAATACATCGTTCTTAGCGTACACACCCTCTACCACCGCTTCTACGTCATCAGCAAATATATCGGGCACTATACCATCATAAGCTACGTCTATAGTTTGAGAGCCGTCGGTTATCTTAAATTCAAGCGCGCCGTCTGTGTCTTTTACAATCGTTCCCGGGACCACTACGCCCGACACTCTTACTTTAGTGTCGTATACGGTCGGCACCTGCGCCATAAGCTCTTCCACCGTTAGGTAGTAAACCATTGTATCTTTTACTCCGCCGTACACAAGGTAGCTCACTGTGAGAGCGATTACTCCAATTGCTATAATAAATTTTAGTTTTCCTTTAAGCATACGTGCCCACCTCAATCACGATAGTGTTTCCAATTCCCTCTTTAGCCGTCTGTTCTTCCTAAACAAATCATAAATATATATTATTAATATGATCCAAACAACTATATGTCCCCAAAAGAGATAGTTCAATCTAAGGGGTATTGCCTCGAGTACCACGTTGTCGAGCCAGACTGTTCCTTCCCCTTCGACTATGAGATTGAGCTTAACACGCTTAGGTGCAGTCCCCTTGTCTAAGTATAAAATAGTCTCGGCAGGTCTCCACTCGGTCGTGCCGGATATGGGCACTCTGGGGCCTCGAGATATAAGCTCTTCGCCATCCGGGAACTCAGCAATTAACTCAATGTATGAAATACCTCTCATATCCTGAGTTGCTATAAGATTATCCGAGCGCATTTGGGCTTTATAGGTTAAGCGTTTATTCCCAAAATCTATATTGTCCAGATCAAAGAGCTCTGCGGTAACAGGCTCTTTCGTGCTGATCATTAATGATCCGTTGCCATCACTTGAGATTTCTCTATCGAGAATAACTCCGGACTGCGTAATTATCTCTTCGATATTGGATATGGGGAAATTAAGCTTACTATCTTCTTGGGCCAAAGATTGATAGCCAGTCATGGTGAGAATAAAAAATAGTAATGATACAAAATAAAATTTTCTTTTCATGTCCTGATCTCAGATATAGCATACCTGCCATTTCCGACATTAAAAGCGTATTTCCTTTGAGTAAAGACACTGAATCTGGTACTTCGGAAACAAAGGGGTATCGGTGGAGAAGCCTATTGGTTAGAGGCTGTTATATCTGTCTCTTAATTTGAGTCGTCCTGCTCGCTTGAAGGTTCTAGGGCAGAGGTTTGCTCTTCCTTTTTAGGGAATATTATATATTGAATCACAAACCCTAATATCCCTAAAGCAAGCCAGCTGAATAGTATCCTGTATGTCTGATTCTCACCAATGCTATTAATCAATTCAGGGCTCAGAGGATTAAAATTGCTGCTCACGAAATAGAGCGTTCCCATTACCGCTGCCCATGCCCCGGTAAAAGAAGTAATAAGGATGATCATAAATCTCTGGAGCAATAAGGCTAATATTCCCCCTGCTAGAGCCGGAACTATATAGAGGATTGGCCCCATGTCTATGTTCAGTTCTCCGAAAATTCCGAAAAATAGAAGAATTCCGAATATAGCTCCTACGAGGAACACTCCCGCCGAGTATAAAAACAACAAAATTGCCGCAAATATTAAACCTCCGGCAATTCCGGCTATTAATATTACAAGTATTTCTTTTCCCTCTGTCAGAGAAAAACCGTAGCCTGCTATAAATGATGCACCAATAATAAATCCGGCGACGGCTAGTACAAATCTAAAGATTCTATATCCGAAGAAACAGATGAGCAGGCCTAATAAAAGGGCCCCGGCCGATAAAAAGTTCAGCACCAATGGGGAGATAGTCAAAGCTTTCACCTTTAACGCATGGTTTAATTGTTATCTAATTAATATCAGCAAATTATCTAGTGATAACAATATGCTACAATGCGTATCTGATATATGCTCTAGAATAGTTAAAGTGACAAAACGATCTAATTTTCGCTTAGTTTTAATTTCGCGACGGCATCTTTCATCCGCTCTAGATCGATACGTTCAAGGAGAAGGATAATAAATAACAGGGTGCAGGCTGCCATATTTATAAGAAGCGCATTCATCATCTCCGGGGCAATTCCTCCCCCCCCGGGACCAAAGACAACGGGAGAGATTCCCCTCATTACTCTGACAGAAATGTATACAAGCGGAAGGTCTATAAATGCGATAATTGCAAATACTGCTGCGTACTTGGCTTTTTTGGTGTCATTTCCAGCTGAGGCTCTTAATACGAGATAGACGATGTAAAGTATCCAGAGTATAAAAGTTGTTGTAAGCTGCGGGTCCCAGGTCCACCAGGTTCCCCAAATGGGTTTGGCCCATACGCTTCCTGTGATTATGGTGAGGGTTAGAAACAGCACTCCAAGCTCTGCCGAGCAGTAAGCTAAGATGTCCCACTTCCGCCCTCCCTTCCACAAATAAATTATGCTGGCAATAAAAACTATGATAAAGGCAATAGTCGCAACCCATACGGTTCCCATATGAAAATAGAATATCCTCTGGATATGACCCATTTGAGGCTCGGTTGGGGCATAAATAAAAGCCGCGTAAACGGAGGCGATAATGCCGATAAACGCTAATATAAATAGTATACGTCTCATCATCTTCCTTTTGATAAAACCTTAAGATTCGTCTATAACGTACTCAAAGACAACCGTACAAGCGGTCAAAAAAATTATATCGAATGATACTAGCAGTTTCAAAGAAAAACTCGCGGCAAACAGTGAGTTGCCGTCCAGAACCTGCTCACTTAACTTAACAGCACTTACTATAACCGGAATTATTATAGGAAATAAGAGGATAGGCAAAAGAACTTCTCTAAGCTTCGTATTTATAGCCATGGCTGAGAATAGCGTACCTACCGAGACAAATCCTACTGAGCCTAAAAAGATGACGGGAATTAAGGGAACTAAAGTGGTCAATCCGTAGTTAAAAAATAGTATAAACATTAGAACAGTAATAAGCCCTACTATAAAAACAAAGATAGTATTGCTGATCATCTTCCCGGCATAGATAAGGCTGCGGTCTGTGGGCGTTAACAGCATTCCAATTATGGCGTTGCCTTCTTTTTCGAGCGCAAATGAACGGCTTAAGCCTAAAACTCCCGCAAATATGAAAGAAATCCATAACATTGCGGGCGCCGCAAGATCAAGCAGGTCTACTGAAAACCCGAAAGCAAAGTTGAATATCACTATTACCAAAAGCGCAAAGACGAGCATTGAGGAGAAAAGCTCCTTTGTCCTAAGCTCAGTCACTATATCTTTCTTTATTATTGCCCAGACTTTATTCATTTGCGCCTGCTTTGGTATTAAAATATCAAAATATTATAACAGATAAGAAGCACAATGTTACAATTTAAGGTTGTACTGCTGTACCGCTCCCCATTTTATCAAGTTCGCAGAGCAAAACTTAGCAATAAGAGTGATGATCCTTATAGTTTCGGTGGCAGTAAGTCTTCAAGGAAAAAGGCTGATAAAGCAGAACGGCCTGGGACCCCAGACTTGGAATAAATGGAATTCGCCTGTGTGCGGACGGTTTTCTCACTTGTTTTTCTCAAATCGGCTATTTCCTTCATGCTAAACCCTTTTAACAGCAGAAAGGCGACCCGTTTCTCGGCTTTGGTCAGCTCCCATTTATCCAACTGTTTGTTAATTTCAACACTCAATCCATCCAGGTAGGTCTTTGATACGCGCTTCCATTTTTGTGCTTCTAGATTAAGCTCATTTGAGAATTGCTTTTCCCTCTCAACGGTGTGTTGCATCGTAAAACGGCTTTTTATGAGGTAGTAAACCCCTGCCAGTGCTGTTAATCCTACTATGGTTTCAATTGAGATATGCCATAACGCTACCCCGTCAAGATAGTCATTAGAGATATCTATAAAAGTCAGAACAGCTATAAAGACTAAAATAGCGGATATTATCAGTCGTTCGTTTTTGGTCATTTTATATAAACTCAGTCGTCATCATACTCTTCGTCATGGTCATCATCATGCTCTGATTCATGTTCCGCTTCACCAAGTCTCAGCTCGGTTCCCAGTAAATTTAAAGTCTGAGTGCTGCTGTCGTAGTTTGGAATCAAATACCCGAGCCAAGATACAAAAAGAATAACAAAAAGTAACGCTGCAACCGGTCTCGTGCTGGCAATTCCAGGGGTATCCGAACTTGTCTTCTTTTTACCATCCAGCATGCTGGACCATAAAGAATCTCTGTGTTTAA
>JAJCZT010000087.1 GCA_029262255.1 Deltaproteobacteria bacterium | reverse complement strand
AAGGGTACGATGCCTATATTGTCCAATCCACAAATTCAAGAGAAGAAGACTGGAATCTCATTAAGGTTGGCAAGTTTGAAACAGCCCAAGAGGCGTGGAATTTTTCAACACTGTATCAAAGCAAAGAGGGCGGGGGCGTATTTGTTGAAAGTTTGCAAAGGGGCAGGGTCTATAACGAGTCTTTGGAGCGGGAAAATACCAAGGAATAATATTCCAGGGGCAAGACAAGCCCTTTTTTTGTTAGCTTCTGCGTAGAAGGGCATTGCAACCTCCTGTAATCATTGAACAATTAAGCCCCCTCATTTTTTTTTGCAAATGCGAAGAAAGTTCTTGACATAAAGTTGCAAAAGCCGTATAGTTGTACGGTTGCAGTAGCCCATACCCCGTTTAATTACTGGGACGTTTAATTACTGGAACAGAGTTAAATATATCAACATTATAATTTATTTGGTTAAAGGTGCGATTATGAAATCAGCAAAGTTTAGAGAAGTTGAGCAGGCTCCAGCAGAGATTGGGGGACTTGAAGAATTTAATCAGGAAGAAGATCAGGCTTTTCCATCTGTTGCAATTAGAAATGATGGAATGACTGATGATGAACCTGAATTTAGCTTTGAGGTCGAAGACAGTCCTGTTGTTGAGGAGCAAGAAGAGACTAAATGGACTCCTGATGAGCAGTTCAGACTTCTCTATGTATATTTTAAAGATATGGCGGTTGAATCTCTTTTAACGGCTAAAGAAGAAGTTGAGGTTTCAGCTCAAATTAAAAAGTGTGAAGCCAAAGCATTGGAATTAACTATTAATGCTGAAAAGGTAAGAAAGAAAAGAGAAAGCCTACTTAAAAGACAAGCCAAAACCGGTAGCAAAAGCCGTACCAATGAAAAGGATCTAACAAAAAGAATAGAGAGCCTTACCGCTTTTGTGAGAGCGTATTCAGAACGCGCGTGTGATATGAAAGAGAGGTTTGTGAAAGCTAACCTAAGGCTCGTTGTCAGCATATCAAAAAGATATATGGGCAGAGGATTGCCTTTAACCGATTTAATTCAGGAAGGTAATGTTGGTTTAATGAGAGCAGTGGAAAGATTTGATCATACAAAAGGTTATAAATTCTCTACCTATGCCTCATGGTGGATACACCAGGCAATTTCAAGAGCGCTACTAGACCAAACTAGAACCATAAGAGTCCCGGTTTATGTGTTGGAGCAAGCAAGTAAGGTATATAGAATTAGCTCTATGCTCCATAAGGAAATGGGGAGAAAGCCCTTACCCGAAGAAGTTGCTGAAATAGCCGGAATCTCAGTAGAGGGTGTAAAAAGAATCCTTGAATCAACTAATGACGCAGCTCGTTTAGATAATCCAATTATGGATGGAGAGAAAACAACTCTTTTAGACTTTATATCTGATGAAAAGTCACCCGCGCCAGATTCCGTGATGGCAACTACAGCGCTTACCCAGGAAATAAGGGGTGCTTTAAATATCCTTACTCCTAGGGAAGAAGAAATTATAAGGCTTAGGTTCGGAATAGACCAGGATGGTACCTACACCTTAGATGAAATTGGCCGAAGGTTTGATCTGACCAGGGAACGTATCAGGCAAATTGAAAAAAGGGCGCTTGAAAAACTGGCTGAAGCTGATACAGGTGATGTTCTAAGAAGCTTTCTTGCGAGATAGGGAATTAATTCTAATTCCTAATTTTAGCTGGAAAGAGCCAAAATCCATATCTACTTTTTTATTCTAACTTGTATTTCATTACTAGAGTTCTATCGTAGGGTGCATTGTCATTGCTCTGCATATAGTGTAATTTCACTTTAGAAAATGAAAACCCGTCCACCTATTATAATTATTGGAATGAGCCGTTCAGGAACCAGTATGCTTACCAGAATGCTGGATCGTCTGGGACTTTTTGTTGGGAAAAAGTTGACTGGAAACCATGAAGCTGTATTTTTCCGTGAAATAAACGATTGGTTGTTAACTCAATGCAGCGGTGGGTTAGAGGATCCGGATACGATTAAATACCTGCTTCGTGATAAAGAAGCCAGGGGTCTGTTTGGGGAATTTATTAAGTTCTCAATGAAAACACCCCACGTGATTTCGTATCTGGGTTTTGGGAAATATTTGAGCCACCGTACACCACAGAAGCTTGATATTCCCTGGGGCTGGAAAGACCCTCGAAATACTTTTACGCTCCCTATTTGGTTAGATATGTTTCCCGATGCCAAAGTAATACATATATACCGTCATCCTCTAGATATTGTGAATAGTTTAATGACTCGAAGAAAAAGGGGACTCTCCAGATTAAACGAGAGGCATAATATGTTTCGACCTATTTACTGGTACTACTTAATGCACAAGTTCATTCTAAGGAACAGGGTTTTTGTAGATATAAGGGGCGGCTCTTTAGAGGAAGGATTTACTTTATGGGAAGAGTATTTTAAAGAAGCCCGCTCGCATGTGGATCGTCTTGGGGATCGTGCTGTTGAGATCAAATATGAGGATTTTCTAGAGCGGCCGGGTGAGATATTAAAATTATTATCTGAATTTTGTGAACTCAAAGCTTCAGACAATGATATTGAAAAGGTGGCAGAACAGGCGAATAAAAGCCGGGCTTACGCATATCTAAACGAACCGGAGTTAAAAACTTTTTCCCTTGAGATTGCGGATCGCTTAGATACTTATGGATATTAGCAACAGGTTTTAACACGATTGGAATACCAATTCTTTTACTTCCTCTGATTCAATAGAAAGATCAATTCTAATATCCCGGGCTAATTCCCTAATCCAGGAAATCATCGTCTTATAGATATGGACCCTCTGAAATTTCAAATATTTATACTTTCCGTCATTTGAGGGAAAAATTTCTCCAAGTATGGTGGGACTTTCCGGAAACCTCCTTTTTATTGTTTCGAAAAGCACCTTGTTGTGCTTTGGCGTTCCTAAAGAAATATAGTCTATTCTCCTGGGATCAAGAGTGGTAAGCAGCTCCTCTACCATCTTTCTATATTGATCTTCCCATCCAGGCACCCTTATAATAGGATCGAGCCTCACGCCCACTGTATAGCCTGCTTCCTGGCACCTTTTTGCAGCCGATAGTCTTTCATTAAATGAAGGGGTCTTATGCTCAATTGTCTCAGCAATTATTTGAGGGCTGAAAGTCCACGATGGGATGATATTTTGCGGAGGATTTTTAATAGATATTAGATTCTCTACATTAGTACTCTTAGTTCTAAATTCTATGGTTCCATTTGTGTACTTTGTGAAAAGATTGACCATATCAAAAGAGAATTCAGTAAGATAATCAAATGCCAGAGCGTCGCAAACTTCCCCGACATGAAAGTAGGGGGTGTCAAAACTCTTTAGTATTTCTTCAATCTTCTCCAATACCTCGTCGCGGTTTACAAATATTACGGGCACTTTTGTCTGGAAGTAATATTGAAGGTAACAATACTCGCAGTCGTATTTACAATCTATCTCGTGAAATAAATAGAATTGTCCATGATCCATCCTGCCAATACTCTTAACTAGCTCTCCCTTTTTGCTGGCAAGGGCAAGCGAATTTTTATCCTCAGCCGCTCTTTTGGTGAAGGATTTTTCCTCTCCTATTTTCTTATAGTCTTTAATATATACAAGAGGGACATTTTCTATTTTTGATAAAATTTTCTTTGTAAGCGGGTGGTTAGAGACGCTTTCTTCGACATAAATTCTTTCCGGTGTTTGGTTCATGGGATATGCAATATTTGCCTTCAGCTACCAATATTTCTTCGAACACTAGTAGTTTCCTTGCCCCTTATTTCCTCAATAGTTGACCGAGTTTCATGGCAAGTCCGATATCACCTGATATTTTTATCTTGCCGGTCAGCAGTGCGCTTTCCGGGCGGAGTTTTCCAGTAAACATCTCTACAAAGTGCACATCACTGGATTTGAAAGTACATTGAGCATCTTCCCCTGTTTGTCTTACGCCCAGGGTTTCTTCCCTGAGGTCTACTATCCAGGTGCCGCCGTCAGGGCCGTTTAATTCAAACTTATACACTGCCCTTAGCTCAGATAACTCAGCTGATCTTTCGCTTATTTTTTTCTCTACTTTTTCAAATATTTCTCTTGTCGTTGCCATTGAATGTTGTCCTCTTGGTATTGGGAAAGCATTGTACCATCTATCTGTTATTTTATCCAAGATCAAGTATGAATAATTGACGCTACCCAATTAAGTATTTACAATTCCAATACTTTTTGTAATTAGGAATCGTAAAAATGAGTATAAATTATCCTAAAAGTTATGACGTTATAGTGATCGGGGCCGGCCATGCCGGATGTGAAGCTGCTCTTGCGGCTTCGAGGATGGGGTGCCGTACACTAGTGCTAACGGCTAATATCGACACAATCGGTTTAATGTCGTGCAATCCCTCAATAGGCGGCGTTGGTAAGGGGCACCTTGTAAAAGAAATAGATGCGCTTGGCGGAGAGATGGGAAAGGCCGCTGATCATGCCGCAATTCAATTCAGAAGACTTAACACCAGAAAGGGCGCTGCAGTTCAGGCTACCAGGATTCAAGCTGATCGTCAGTCATATAGGGCCTATATGAAAAAGGCTCTTGAGTCCGAGAAAAATATGGGTATCAAACAAAGAATGGTAGAGGGGTTTCTGGTTGAAGGAGGGCGTATAGCCGGAGTCAAGACTAATCTCGGAGAGCATTTCTTTGCAGATACTGTCGTCGTTACTCCGGGAACCTTTCCTAACGGGCTTATCCATATTGGAGCCACTAAAATTTCCTCAGGGCGTGCCGGGGAAGCGGCAGCAACCGGTATTTCAGAATCATTCGGGAGCATTGGATTTAAAGTTGGAAGACTGAAGACGGGCACACCACCCCGCTTTGATGGGCGGACGATCAAATGGGAGCTGCTTGAACCACAGCCGGGGGATAAAAATCCCAAACCATTTTCATTTTCAAATGATGTAATCGATAGAGAGCAGATACCTTGCTACATTACATATACGAACAAGAAAACTCATGAGGTAATAAGCAAGAACCTGCATAAATCCCCTCTTTACTCAGGGGAGATTAAAGGAGTTGGTCCCAGGTACTGCCCCTCAATTGAGGATAAAATTGTAAAATTCCCCGATAAAGACCGTCATCAGGTTTTTCTAGAACCCGAGGGTTTAAATACCTATGAAATATATCCTAATGGAATTTCAACAAGCCTCCCGCTCGAGGTCCAATATGAGTTGGTAAGAACTATAGACGGGTTGGACGAGGTTGAGATTATGAGGCCCGGATACGCTGTTGAGTACGACTACGTAGATCCTACACAGCTAAAGCCGACTCTTGAGACTAAATTGGTAGAAAACCTATATTTCGCGGGTCAGATAAACGGTACTACAGGTTACGAAGAAGCCGGGAGTCAGGGGCTAATTGCGGGCATAAATGCCGCACTTCGAGTAAAAGGGGAAGATCCCTTTATTCTAAAACGCTCTGAAGCGTATATTGGTATTATGGTTGATGATCTTGTGACCAAAGGGGTAGATGAACCCTATAGAATGTTTACTTCTCGAGCTGAGTACCGCCTTATTTTAAGAGAAGATAACGCCGATATGAGGCTTGGAGAATTAGGTTATAAGATCGGACTATTGAAGGAAGACGATTACTCTAAATTCGCGAAAAGAAAAAAAGCAGTAGCGGAAGAACTCTCAAGGTTGGAAAACATTAAAGTTGTTCCTAACGCCAAAGTAAATGAGATTCTTATCCGCCTTGGCGCTTCTCCTATTAAAAAACCTCATAATCTAAAAGAACTTTTAAGGCGCCCTGAAATCTCGTACCGAGACCTTGGGTTTTTTGAATTAAATCCCACTCAGAATTTTATTACCGAGGATGTTGTCTCCCAGATTGAGATGGACGTTAAATACGAGGGATATATAAAAAGGCAGATGGAACAGATTGATAAGTTTAAAAAGCTTGAGGATTTCGTTATACCGGAGAGCTTTTCTTATGACAATATCCCGGGATTGTCGAGAGAAATGGTCCAGAAACTCACAAACGTTCGCCCTAACTCCTTAGGACAAGCAACCCGGATTTCCGGGGTTACTCCTGCGGCAATTTCAGTTTTAATGGTGTATCTAAAACGAGATGAGAATCAAAAGCTAGCGGGCCGTCATTCTATTTCTTCTTGATCTTCCAACTCTTCTGAATCAAGCTCTTCATCCAAAAGCTCCATCATATCTTCGTAGTCGCCGCCGATGTATCCGGAATTGTCCGGATCCTCAAGCATTTCTACGAGATCCTTTATTTTTCTTCGAGCTTTTCTAGGCATGCTCCCTGCCCTCCGTTAATTAGTTTAAAACTACTTATGACACCTTCTATTTATGGCACCTTCTATCCGATATTATAAAAGCAATAAATCGAAAATCAATACACATATATTATAGCGGAATTTTATTTGAAATGTTCTTTTTCTGAAAGATTTTCATATAAATATCTTATGATTTTTCAGGCGTGAGTAGTTCAACCATCTCATTCACATCAGTTGTTGGGAGATTGCATACATGATTTAGGCATACGTATGCTGTAGCTTTTCCATCCAGGCTCGACTGTCCTTTTGTGAACTCTGCGATTTCCGTAATCTCAGAGTTCTTCTCTGTTCCACGAAGCAGCACTACTTTATTGGGACGATAGGTTTTTCTAACGGCTTCAATCATAGCCTTTGTGTCTTCCGCCCCCGGGTCTCCAACTATAACTACCTCAAATGAAGGTCCTATTCCAAAATCAAGCCCCGTCATAAATAGCGTGTATGCCATCGGGCCGCGTTCAATAGTTTCAGAAAAAGCCTTACCAAGTTTGGCGGCCTTTTCTTCATAACCTACATTGCCTGTAATTCTGGCTAGTTTAAGCAGATTAAGCCCGGCGACAGAGTTCCCAGAGGGGATGGCCCCGTCATATATCTCTTTTTGCCGGGATATCAATTCCTCAGCGTCATTTGAGGTGAAGTAATAGCCCCCGTATTTGTCGTCCCAAAACCCCTTGTCCATTTGATTTTGAAGCGAAATAGCGGATTTAAGATATTCAATGTCAAAGGTGCTCTCATATAACTCAAGGAGTCCCCAGATCAAAAAAGCATAATCATCTACGTTAGCCGTAATTCCCGCCTTTCCTTCCCTATATCTGTGAAGGAGTTTCCCCTGGTCATCGCGCATATCTTTTAATATGAAATCAGCACCGCGCTTTGCAGCATCCGTATAGACCGCTTCATTGAAAACTCTTCCCGCTTTTGCAAGCGCCGCTATCATGAGTCCATTCCAGTCTGTAAGAATCTTATCGTCTTTATATGGGTGTATCCTTTTTTCACGCTCACTGAACAATGTCACCCGGGCCTTCTCAATTCTCTGATTAAACTCTTCTTCTGTTATATCATAGGAAGAAGCAATTTGAGACAGGGGTTTTTTAAGATGCAGTATATTCGCACCCGTTTTATGTCCACCAGCTTCTTCAGCGAAATTGCCTGATTTGCTTGTATTAAACGTCGTAATTACTAATTCTGCTTCTTTATCGCCTAAGGTTTGTTTTAATTCCTCTTCCGTCCAGACATAAAATTTCCCCTCTTCCCCTTCGCTATCCGCATCTTCTGCCGAATAGAACCCTCCTTGAGGGGAGGTCATATCTCTAAGCACATAAGTAAATATCTCACGCGCAGTATTTTCATATTCTTTCTTCCCGGTAGCCTGGTAAGCCTCAGTGTATGCCATAGCCAGCATTGCCTGGTCATAAAGCATCTTTTCAAAATGAGGCACCAGCCAGTTGGGATCTGTGGAATAACGGTGAAAACCGAATCCAACATGGTCATACATGCCGCCAAGGCGCATTTCATCAAGTGTCTTCTGAACCATATCTAGTGCCTGCCCGTCTCCGGTGCGCTTCCAGTAGCGGAGTAAGAACAGGTGGTTATGTGGGGTGGGAAACTTCGGAGATCTGCCGAAACCGCCGTTTTCCTCATCAAAGTTTCTAAGTAGCTGGCTGTAAGCGGTATCTAGGGTTTTTGTAGAAAGCTCTTTACCTTCTGTCCCCTTTGATACATCAGTTGCTTTCTTAAGAGCAGCGGTAATATTGTCTGCAGAATTTAGAATGTTCTCATTATCTTTTTCCCAGGCCATTTTTATTTTTGGCACAAGCTCCATCATTCCCGCCCTTCCATATCGGCTTTCTCTGGGGATATACGTAGCGGCGAAAAAGGGTTTTTTGTCAGGCGTCATAAAAACATTTAACGGCCAGCCGCATCCCCCCTTAGAGAGCATCTGACACACAGTCATATAGATGTTATCGATGTCAGGCCTTTCCTCCCGGTCGACCTTGATTGATACGAAGGTTTCGTTCATAAGTTTTGCCACATCTTCATCTTCAAACGATTCATGCTCCATCACATGACACCAATGGCAAGTGGAATATCCGATGGATAGCAATATCGGCTTATTTTCTCTCCTGGCTTTTTCAAAAGCCTCTTCCCCCCAGGGGTACCAATCTACCGGGTTGTCGGCATGCTGAAGCAGATAGGGGCTTTGTTCATTTTTTAATCTATTTGAATGTTTCATCTGTTTTGATTCCGAGGCGTGAGCCCAATTGCCGTTATTTATACCGAATGAGCAAAATAGTATCAGGAAAGTAATAAATCCAATGTTAAATATCGATATCTTAGGGACTAAGGTTTCTATATTGGTTTGCATTCCGTTTTTCATCCGGCATTACTGAGTTTACTGTACCTTAATTCATTTACAAGGATGTATTCTTCCTCCATTGGATTCCTGAAAATATGGGCTATGTTTTTATTTATCCGGATACTCTTTATATATTATCTTGGTTATAATTGATAGAATACGAGTATCTTATGCAAATACTAAACGAAAAATACTCAAATATAATTCTCGAAGAAAGGCTGCTGCTTACCTCTCTTTTGGCTGAAATAGGAATCCTCTCCGACGAAGATCTTAAAAATAAGCTAAAAGCGGCTATAGAGAATTTAGAGAATTTGTTTTCAATCGTGTTTATAGGCGAGTTCAGTACCGGAAAGTCCTCTATTATAAACACTCTTTTGGGACAGGACGTTCTGCCGGAAGGAATTACCCCTACCACAGACGAGATAACGGTAATGCGCTACGGTGATCAAAAAGTAGAGTCTTTAGAGAACGGCTGCCGTTTTGTTTCTATTCCTGAGGACAGGCTTAAAGGAATCCTTCTGGTCGATACCCCAGGTACTAATGTAACCATAGAGCAGCACCAAAAACTTACAGAGGAGTTCATACCTAAAGCGGATATTGTGTTTTTTACGATAGGAGCGGAACGCGCGGTAACTAGAAGCGAAGCTAAGCTCATAGAATTTATCAAAGAACAGTGGCTTAGAAATATAGTCTTCGTTCTAAATAAGATTGATATAGCTAAGGATGACCAGGAGTTGGACCAGCTGATAACACATACGGCAAGTGAGCTCGAGCGGGAGTTTCAGTTCAAACCCCACGTTATTCCGGTATCAGCCATGCAGGCAAGACAGGCTAAAGCGAGTTCAGATTCGGGACTTTATACAAAGAGCGGTTTTGAGGAGCTTGAGGAATATATATTCAAAACTCTAGGTGAAGAGCAGAGGGTCATATTAAAAATAAAAAGCTCTTCTGAGCTTGCCTTGAGTCTTTGCTCTGAGACACAGAGAGCACTTGATACTAACCTGGATAAAATATCTCAAGACACCGAGAAGCTTACAGAATTTCAAGGAAAGCTGGACGGAATGAAGGATGAAATTACTGGGAATTCCACGCAGTTCACTGAAAGAATCAGAAGCAGATTGCTGGAATTTAAAACAAGAGGGATCCAATTTATAGATGATCTTATTAGGTTCCAAAATATATTTAAACTGATCAGTAAACAAAAAATAGCCAAGGAGTTTGAGTATCAGGTCTCCCGCCAGACAGTGACTGAGCTTGAGAAGGACCTTGACTCAATGGTTACCTGGACTGAGAAATCGGCCAGGACGCTTGTTGACAGCACGATTGATTTTTATAATAGCTCAATAAAGCCTGAGGCGCCAAGTATGAGTTCAGGCTTTACATATGACAGGACGAGGCTTATAGATACCGTTAGATCCGAGCTTGAGGCGAAAAGGAAAAGTATCGACCCAACTGTGCTTGGGGGAAACCTCGTTGACTCCGCAAGGGGGGCGGTGGCTTCGGTGCTGGGAGTTCAGGTAGGAACGCTTGCTATCGGTACTGCCGTTGTGACGGCTTTTTCTTCTTTCATAGTGGATATTACCGGCATATTGGCGACCATTGCGGTAATGGCCACTGCGTTTGCTATTCTTCCTAAAAAGAGAAGGGATGCTATGAAGGAGTTTAATCAGAAAGTAGATGCGCTTATCGAGGAGCTTACTTCCAGTGTTAGCTCACAGCTTGAACGCGATTTTGATGGGATAAGCCTTCAGGTCACTGATTCGCTCGTACCTCTTAAAAATTTCTACAAAATTGAAGCACAGAAGCTACAAGAATCTAAAAAGAGGGTGCAGGAAATTAGAGAAAAGATTGAATCAATTAAAAATAGCAGTCCCTTTAACACTTAATTCCGACTTAATAATCCCTCACACAACATATTAATCCGCGCTTATTAATAATATAGTTTGATTTTCGCTTAAGAGTCTGGATTATTAGGGTAGTTTTATATGATTTTAGCGTCTGGAATAGTAAGCACGTTTGTACTTAATCTATAGTTAATCCCCTACTAGATCCACGAAGCTTAAGGATTTCCTTTATTAAGGAGAGGAATATATTTATATGAGAAAGGATAATATCAGAAACATAGCGATTATAGCTCATGTTGATCACGGTAAGACCACCCTCGTTGATGCGATGCTTCAGCAGAGCGGAGTCTACCATGAACACCAGCATATTGAAGAAAGGGTCATGGACTCGATGGATCTTGAGAAAGAGCGCGGGATAACCATAACGGCTAAAAACACTGCAGTTCGCTATAAAGACATCAAGATTAATATTGTCGATACACCGGGGCACGCGGATTTTGGAGGAGAGGTTGAGCGAAGCTTGAATATGGTGGACGGAGCGTTGCTTTTAGTTGACGCAAGCGAGGGGCCTTTACCTCAAACTCGTTTTGTTGTGCAGAAAGCCCTTGAGAAAAAGCTGCCGATCATACTGGTGATTAACAAGATCGATAGACCTGATGCCCGTCCGGATGAGGTAATAGACGAAGTGTACGATCTATTCATCGAGCTTGACGCAAACGAGGAGCAGATTGAGTTTTCTATCATATATACAAACGCGAAAATAGGTGCGGCTCACAATAAAATCGATGATTCATCAACCAATCTAATCCCTCTTTTCGACCAGATAGTCTCCTCAATTCCAGGACCTGAAGTTGGGGACGGCTCTGTTACACAGTTTCTCGTTACCAATCTAGATTATGATAACTATGTCGGAAGGCTGGCCATAGGACGAATGATGAGTGGGGAGCTTGAGTCCAACCGCAGTTACGCCCTATGTGGTGAAGGCGACTCCGTGTCCACAATAAAAATTTCTGTTTTATATACGTACTCCGGGCTTGAGAAAACACAGGTCGAGAAAGTTGAAGCTGGGGATATTATTGCTATTGCAGGTGAGGAGAACGTTCAAATTGGGGATACGGTTTCAAATGTCGATAATCCCGTGCCGCTTGAGCGTATAAAGGTTGATGAGCCTACAATTTCTATGATCTTCTATGTCAACAGCGGCCCGTTTGCCGGAAGAGAAGGCAAATTTTTAACCTCCCGCCAGATAAGGGAGAGGCTGGACAGGGAAAAGCTGAGAAATGTTTCTATTCAGATCAAGGACACCGATCGGGCCGATGCGTTTGAGGTTGCGGGGCGCGGAGAGCTTCAGATGGCGGTGCTGATTGAAACTATGAGACGTGAGGGCTATGAGTTTATGGTCTCCAAACCTACAGTTATAACAAAAGAAGAAAACGGCAGGGTTACAGAGCCGGTTGAACGCATTTTTATTGATGTACCTGAGGAATTCGTGGGAGTTATTACTGAGAACGTTGCCAAAAGAAAGGGGCGAATGGTGAATCTTCACAACAACGGGAACGGGCGTGTGGACATGGAATTTGTAATTACCTCCAGAGGGCTAATTGGTTTTAGAAGCCAGTTCCTGATTGATACCAAGGGATCGGGAGTAATGAATACCCTATTTGATGGTTATGAGCCCTGGTACGGACCTATTCCGCAAAGATTAACAGGTGCCCTGGTCTCAGACCGTGCAGGGAAAATAACGACATACGCAAGCCTCGCTATGGTTGACAGGGGCGAGCTTTTTGTTGAGGTAACCACACCGGTATATGCGGGAATGATAATCGGAGAGAGGAACCGAAGCGGGGACCTTACGGTAAATATTACAAAAGAGAAGAAGCTCACAAATATGAGAAGCTCCACTTCTGAAGCAACGGTTGTTTTAAGACCCTCAAGACCACTTTCCTTGGATCAGGCAATTGAGTTTATTGCTGAGGATGAGCTTGTTGAGATTACTCCTGAGAGCATGAGACTGCGCAAGATGGAGCTTGACGCCGGGAAAAGGGCTATATTAGAGAAGAGAGCTAAAGATTAATATTGTTTGGAAACTGTTTAATAAAAATTTAAGATACGGGGCAGCACGGGTTTAATACCAACTTGTGCTGTCTTTTTTATATTGGAAGTTTTAGTGAAGCGAAATAAGAGATTCCAGGTCTTGTCTGGTCTCAGGATAAAACCGTTACCTATCTTCAATAGCTTAAGCCCGTTTTCTAAAGGCCCGCACACATGAAAGCTATAAGTCCGATTAAAACAATAACACTTATTATTATTACTGTTGTCGTGCTTGGTTTCATAATCACTATTGTATTTATTGCAAAATGCACTGTCAATTGTTTTTGTCAGAAATAGAAAAAGTACTATAGTTCAGAAAGAAGTAAGTCTCGTATTAAAACCCCCATTGTGAGAATATTGAGTTTTCAGATCATTAATAAAAACAGTTGCGCACTGAGTCTCGTAAAATACCAATGCAGCGAACTAATTGCTGAACAGTTTTCTCAGCTCTGCCGTATCGTTGCCGTACCGTGCGATACCCAGCATGAGTAGCAGACGTGCTTTCGTGCCCATAAGGTCGCCTGCAAGGATGCAGCCCGCATTCTCTAGGGTCTTGCCGCCGCCTATGTCACCATAAACCGGCTCTACTGCGCCGTAGTACACCCGACTGGAAATTACGACCGGTATATTTTTACCAAGTGCATACTGAATGGCCTTATATACATCGGCGTTGACGTTGCCTGCCCCCACACCCTCAACAACCAGGCCCTGGGCGCCTGAATCAACGGCATACCGGACAAAGCTTCCATCTGCGCCTGCGTACGTATATATAAAAGGTACCTTAGGTAAGGATTTTGTGGTGTCGGCAGGCAGCGGCAGGCGGATGCGGCGGGGCCGGTCATTAAAACGGGTAACCTTGCCGGCATAAACGTAGCCTAGGTAACCCTGCTCACCTGATTCGAAAGTTTGTACGTTGGTGGTTTGGGTTTTGCGTACCGCGCGCGCTCCGTTTATGTAGCTGTCGAGCGTTACAGTCACGCCCCAGTTCTTGGCATTTGGCGACAGTACCTGCACGACGGCGTTGTATATGTTCTCTGGACCGTCAGGGTTGTGGCTGGACGCATCATTCATGGCGCCTGTGAACACAACGGGTTTGTTACTTTTCAGGGTTAAATTGAGAAAATACGCACCTTCTGGCATCGTGTCGGTACCGTGAGTAACCACCGCTCCGACAATATCCGGTTTGGCCAGTATTTCATCCACCTTGCGGCTAAGAGTCGACCAGATTGCCGGAGTCATTTGCGAGCTGTCAATATTCGTGACTTCGATGACAACAATGTCGGCGAGTTTCCCGATCCCCGGCACTGATTTTTCAAGCTCGTCTCCGGACATCGCAGGCACTGCTCCACCTGTTTTGGGATCGGTCTTCATCACGATTGTTCCGCCTGTTGTGACAATGGCGACTTTCGGAAGGGTGGCAAAACTTGGTAGATTGAACAACACCATAAACAACAAAACGCAAACAGTTTTTCTGAGCATTATATGCCTCCAGGCATTTGTTTTTGGTGGTTGTTATTATAACAGGTTATATGTTGATATTGAATTTATTAAATAAGTGGCGGGCGATGGGGGATTCGAACCCCCGACCTCTGGCTTCGGAGGCCAGCGCTCTAATCCACTGAGCTAATCGCCCTGGTTATTTAGTTTTAGGAAGCGGAAGTCCCAACTCTTTCATTACAACCTGCATATCTTCCCAGGCGGGCTTCTTAAAATTAGGATTCCTAAGCAGCGCCGCAGGATGGTAGGTTACCATAAGTTTTGTTCCGCTATACATGTGAAATTTACCTCTCAAACTGCCCAGGCTTGCCTTTGTTTTGAGGATTGACTTTGCAGCTGTAGCTCCCAGACAAACTATAACTTCAGGCTTAATAAACCTTATCTGTTTAAATAGGAACTGCTCACAAGTGGACATTTCATCGGGCTCAGGGGTTCTGTTGTCAGGGGGGCGGCACTTCACAACATTACAAATATAGACGTCTTCTCTCTTAAGTCCCATGGCCTCGATGATTTTAGTTAAGAGCTTGCCGGATCGTCCCACAAAAGGTTTTCCCTGCATATCCTCATCACGCCCGGGGCCTTCCCCCACAAATACAAGTTTCGCTTTTGGGTTGCCATCTCCGAATACAAGGTTTGTCCTGCCTTCGTGCAGCTTGCACCTGGTGCAGTCCCCAATCTCCTCTCTAATTTCCTCAAGCGTCATAGTTTTGGAGCCATCAAACAGGGCCGTGGGTCCGTCAATTGTGATTATTTCTTCTTCAGCAGTATTGTTTTTCTTGGTCATGGTTTCAGTCCTTGGTTTGGTCTTCTCAGATATTACAGGCGCATCATTAATGGTTTGAGTCTTTTGGGCGAAGACAGTTTTTACACCCATAGATTTTTGAAACTCCAGGTATGTCTTTAGTTCTTCCACAATTTCTTTTAAGTCGGTATTTGCACTCATATCAGTGATTCCCTAATATTATACAACATAGCTGGATTGTAAAAGTACATTTAAGAATATTAGACAGACTTTGTACTATTCTTGTGTTTCTGGTAAATCATTCTATTCTAAATAAAACTTTTTGGAGAGAAAAAGCGGAAAATGAAAGAGGTCTATAACGCAAAAGAGATAGAGGATCATTGGCGTAACTATTGGGACGAGAAGAAGTTATACCAGGTAGAAGTAGAAGAAGATAAGAAGAAATATTATGTCTTAGAGATGTTTCCCTATCCCTCAGGGCGCATACACATGGGTCACGTGAGGAATTATACGATCGGAGATGTCACAGCACGTTACAAGCGAACCAGAGGATTTAACGTCCTGCATCCTATAGGGTGGGACGCCTTTGGACTGCCCGCTGAAAACGCGGCTATTGAACGCGGCGTTCATCCGGCAAAATGGACCTATGAAAATATCTCACAAATGAAAGCCCAGCTTAAACAGCTCGGGTTCAGCTATGACTGGACCAGAGAGATCGCCACTTGTGATCCCTCGTATTATAAATGGGAGCAGATGGTATTTACTCACATGTATAAGAAGGGGTTAGCTTATCAAAAATCGACTACGGTTAACTGGTGCCCGTCTTGCGAAACCGTGCTGGCTAATGAGCAGGTTGAGGACGGACTTTGCTGGCGTTGTGGCTCGGAGGTTGAATTAAAAGAGATGTCGGGCTGGTTTTTTAAAACAACCCAGTATACGGAAGAACTTCTTCAGTGGGCTGATAAGCTAAAAGACGGGTGGCCCGAAAGGGTGCTCGCTATGCAGAAGAACTGGATAGGGAAAAGCACAGGGGCAGAGATAGAGTTCCCTCTCCAGGAAGCGCTGCAAGAAGAGAGCAGTCTTAAAGTTTTCACTACGAGGCCCGACACCGTATACGGTGTAACGTATATGAGCATCGCACCCGAGCATCCGCTTGCAGTGGGATTAATAAAAGGCAAACCCGAAGAAAAAGAAGTTCTTGAATTTATAAATCGGGTCACAAAACAGAGCAATCTTGAAAGAGTAGCCGAAGGAACAAAAAAAGAAGGTGTATTTACCGGCTCCTACGCAATAAATCCTTTCACGCACGCGAGTATACCGATCTACGTTGCGAACTTTGTGCTCGCTGAATACGGGACCGGGATTATTATGTGTGTTCCAGCTCACGACCAGAGGGACTTTGAGTTTGCAAAGGAGTACCATCTGCCTATCAAGGTTGTAATTCAACCAGAAGGAGTGGATTTGGATCCACACGCTATGGACGGGGCATTTGAGGAGCCTGGAGTGATGGTCAATTCCAAGGATTTCACGGATACTCCCTCACAAACGGCAAAAGAAAAGATAATTGAATATATAGAAGAGAAAGGTATTGGCGAGAGGCAGATTAATTACCGTCTCCGGGACTGGGGAATATCCAGGCAAAGATATTGGGGAACGCCAATTCCCATAATATATTGCGATAAGTGCGGTGCGGTTGCGGTTCCTGATGAAGATCTTCCGGTGGAGCTTCCGCTTGATATTGAATTTACCGGCAAAGGGGGATCTCCGCTCTCAAAGATAGATAGCTTTGTGAATACGGATTGCCCAAAATGCGGCGCTCAGGCAAAGCGTGAAACAGATACTATGGATACGTTTGTAGAATCCTCCTGGTATTTCTTGAGGTACGCCTCGCCTAATTATAATGAAGGTATTTTTGATAAAGACGAAGTCTCCTACTGGCTCTCGGTCGACCAATACATAGGCGGCATAGAGCACGCTATTTTACATCTTTTATACGCGAGATTTTTTACAAAGGCACTGAGGGATCTTGGCATGTGTGATCTGGACGAGCCGTTTACTAACCTTCTAACTCAGGGAATGGTGATTAAGGACGGCGCTAAAATGTCCAAGTCTATCGGAAACATCGTAGACCCTGACGATATGATAGCAAAGTTCGGCGCTGATACCGTGAGGCTATTCATCCTATTTGCCGCCCCGGTCCAAAGGGATTTGGATTGGAGCGATGAGGGGGTCGAAGGGTCCTTTAGATTCTTGAACCGGGTGTGGCGGCTTGTATTTGAAGTCTTTGACGATATTGAAAGTGTTAAGGGAGTAGATGTTGAGCCTGAGAAAATTTCAAAGTCGGCTAAAGAGCTTCTTACAAAGACGCATAAAACAATAAAAAAAGTAACGGACGATCTAGACAGGTTTCAGTTTAATACGGCGATTGCGGCTGTTATGGAATTACTAAACGATACGTCAAAATTTAAGCCGGAGGGGAAAGATGATCTACCCGTGCTGAGAGAAGCTGTTGAAGCAATGATAAGACTCCTTTATCCTATGGCCCCTCACATCTCAGAAGAGCTATGGCACGAGCTTGGATATATGGATACGCTTGTAGATACCGGGTGGATCACCTGGAACAAGGAGCTGGTGGAGAGCGCGGCGATTAACATAGTGGTTCAGATAAACGGCAAAGTTAGAAGCCAGTTTACAATGGATCCTGACTCTGATCAGGACCAGATGAAAGAAGCCGCTTTTTCTGATGAGAAGATTCAAAGCTATATTGCGGGTAAAGAGCCAAAGAAAGTAATCGTTGTTCCAAAGAAGTTAGTCAATATCGTTATCTAAAATCAAGTCTTTTTGTCCACACGGGTAGTTTTGATATTTATAGCTACTGTGGTATCTTGAATCGCTTCAATTTTCAAATAGTGACAAACGGAGGTTCCATATCCAATGGCAGATAAAATTAATAACGAAACCACGATGGATGATTTTCTCAAAAAGAAAGTAAAAGCAATTGAAGTTGAGGCGCCAAAAACCGTCTCCCAACTACTCTCTGAAATGGCGGAAACCGGTTTTCAGGGCAAAAGCCTGGCGCGCGTGGTTGATGTGTTAGAGCAGATGATAAATGATGACGACGTTACAATTCTTCTAGGTTACACAGGCTCACTTTCAACAACAGGACAATGGAAAATAATAAATTGGCTAATTGAGAACCGCTATGTCGACATCCTTGTACCTACTGGCGCAAATATTTCTGAAGACATAATAGACGCTATGGGCTTTGACTATTGGCAGGGCTCTCAGCTAGCGGATAACGAAACATTATTCAGAGAGGGGCTTAACCGCTATTATGACGTTTACGGGAAAGAGACGGACTATCTCGTAATGACGGAGCTTTTGGCTGAGTTTATCCTGACGCTAGATGAGTCGTATAACTACTCTTCCAGAGAATTGCTCTATCTCTGCGGGCAGTGGCTCGGAGAGAAGAATATTCAGAGCATAGTGGCAAAAGCAGCCCAGCACGGTGTTCCGATATTTTGCCCCGCTATTGCGGACAGCCCGTATGGTGACGCCGCTCTTATTGCCAAGAGTAAGGGGTTTAGTCTAACAATAGATGCGATTAAGGACTATGTGGAATTTATGACTTTGGGAGAGACGGTTAAAGATACGGCGGTTATTTATATAGGGGGCGGAGTCCCTAAAGATTTTATTCAACTCTTTGCCGTTACAGGCGACTTGCTTTATAAAGATAGACACGTTCCTAACAGGGTAGACGGCTTAAACAGAAAAGGTACAGGTGTTTCTGAAACTTATTATCCTCATAAATACGCTATTCAGATAACGACCGACTCACCTCAGTGGGGAGGGCTTTCGGGTTGCACATTTGAAGAAGCAGTGTCCTGGGGCAAGGAAGATCCCGAGGGCAGCTTGGTGCAGTGTTACTGTGATGCAACAATTGCACTGCCTCTTGTTTCTCACGCACTTGCAGAAAGGGTTGGCAAGAAAAGAAAAGGGAAGGATTTTTCAGGCATTCTATAGTTCGGTCTAATATTTAGCCGGACAGAATAGACAATTCCCTTGCCGCTGTTTGTGGATCAGGGGAGCCGAATACACTGGTAATCACCGCTATGCCGTCAACGCCGGTCTCTAATATTAAAGAGGCGTTTTCTTTCGTAATACCGCCAATGGCAAATATAGGAATGTTGTTTATTACTTTGACGGCTTCTCTAAGAGTCTCGATCGCAGTAGGTTCTCTCTGTGGTTTTGTAGGCGTGTAATAAGGGGTTCCGAAGGCTACATAATCGGCGCCATCCTGCATAGCGTTTAACCCCCTTTCGATCTGATTATAACAAGAAACTCCAATTATAGCCTGTGCGCCGAGTATTGCTCTTGCCCTTTTTATAGACGTATCGCCTCCACCCAGATGAACACCATCCGCTCCTATTTCTTTTGCTAGTTCTACGGAATCATTGATAATGAGCGGGATTTTATATTTCTTTGTTAGTTTAAGGAGCCCATGACCCAAGTTTAATATCTCATCACGTGGAGTGTCTTTTTCTCTTAATTGGACAATTCGCGCCCCGCCCTTTATAGACTTTTCTACAGTTTCTATGAACTTGTCGCGTTTAATTAGTTTTTTGTCGGTTATAACGTAGAGACCATCTAGATTATTTCTCATAGTTTATGAATATTTTAATGGAGTGAGGCATATATTGTTAGCTGCCGATCTTTGAGAAAATGGCATCTGTTACAGCGTCATAATCGGCAGGAAGCTCCAAAGGGGCGTTGGCGTATTTTGAGATTACACCCTCGAGTTCCTTTTTGTGGTAGCCGATTTTAAATTCAACGAATTTAAGACCGTGAGCTGTTGAAATCACAACAATCCTGTCATTGGGTTTAAAAACCTTCTTAGCCTGTAATTTTAAGAAAACGGCAAGCGCAACACCGGTGTGTGGACAGTTAAATGTTCCTGTTTTGTCTACCTGCGCTGAGGCATTAGCCAGCTCTTCCTCACTTGCCTGCTCCACTATGCCATCAAACTCTCTTATAGTTCTAATAGCTTTATTAACACTAACCGGGTTTCCAATTTGAATTGCGTTAGCGAGTGTTTTCTTGGCTTTTACAGGATGAAACTCCTCAAAATTTTTGAGATAGCTCAAATAAAGTGGATTCGCGTGCTCAGCCTGGGCGCATACCAATCTCGGCAGCTTGTCAATTAAGCCAAGGTCCCTCATCATTAAGAACCCTTTTCCGAGAGCCGATATATTTCCTAAATTGCCTCCCGGGATAATAATCCAGTCAGGTACTTCCCAATCAAATTGTTGACAAAGCTCTACACTGATTGTTTTTTGCCCTTCAATCCTGAGCGAATTTATGGAATTTGCGAGATAGATATTGTTTTCGCTGCATACCTTTTGCACCATTTCCATGCATCCATCAAAGTCGGTATCTAATGATAAGACCAGAGCACCATTTGAGATTGGCTGCACAAGTTGGGCTATGGAAACTTTATCTTTTGGAAGAAAGACAATTGCGGGTATTCCAGCAGATGCGCAGTAAGCCGCAAGAGCAGCAGATGTGTCACCGGTTGATGCGCAAGCAACTGCCGGCACCTCCTTGCCATCAGCGATCATCTGTTGTACAACAGACACAAGAACCGTCATACCCAAATCTTTGAAAGAGCCCGTGTGGCTGTTCCCGCACATCTTTAACCAAAGGTCTTCCATGCCAATTTGTTTTCCGAACCTCTCGGCCCAGAAAAGATTCGTGGCTCCTTCGTACATTGAAACAATATTTTCATCCTCAACATATGGGCAGACCCATTCTTTCTTGCCCCATACAGAACTTCCATAAGGCCAGGACTGTCTACGGTAACGGTGATCAAATATATCTTTCCACTCTTGAGCGGAAGTTTCCTTCAGTTTATTGAGATCATGAGTGACTTCCAAGAGGTTGTTACATTTCTTGCATCTGTAGATTACCTCGTCTAAAGGATATGTTTCACCGCACTCTTCATTGATACAACTAAACCAGGCTTTATATTCGCTCATACCTAAACAAAATACATCTTCTATTTTGACTGTCAAACATTTAAGCGTTTAGATTGATTTTTTAGATGAAATTACACAGCTTGAGACTGATTATGGCGCTTCGCCCTGCTTGTATCTAAGTCTGGATGTAGTGTATTATTATTAAAGATATTCTTAATGATTGCATTCTAAGTTGCGGAAATCTAGCAAAATTCAGTAATCAAGCCGGACTATTGTTGACAGAAATTAAGCGTTTTGGTAATCTGAGCTTATTGGATGGAGAAAAAGAGAGTACAGCTTATTATTCGCGGGAAGGTTCAGGGAGTATTTTTTAGAGCTTCCACTAAAGACAAGGCGAATGAGCTAAGATTAACCGGATTTGTTATGAACAGAGGGGATGGAACTGTAGAGGTGGTTGCAGAAGGGGATGAGGATCAGCTTCATAAACTAGTGGATTGGTGCCGTGAAGGACCCGATCTTTCCCATGTAAAAGATGTTCAGTTAGATTGGCAAACCTATATTGCACAGTTTGAAGAATTCACGATTAACTAATTACAAGGGAGTTTATTAATACTATGATTCTAAAATGTATACCCGGCGGTATTTTTCTAACGAATTGTTATATTATTGGGGATGAAGAGACAAATGAGGGAATATTAATCGATCCGGGTGAGCAGATGGATGAGATTTTAGCTGAGATTAAGAATTCAGGATTAAAAATTACCAAGATAGTTAATACTCATACTCATATAGATCATGTGGCGGGAGTTCAGCAAGCGAAAGAAGAACTTGGAGTGAAATTTTATCTTCATCCGGAGGATGAACCGGTATTGCAAGTATTGCCTGAAGCGGCGGCTAGATTTCCGCAGTTCGGCAATGTCAGGGTTCCCGAGATAGATGTTTATATCGAGGAGGGAGACGAGATCGAAATCGGCAGTCTAAAAGCTAAGGTTCTGCATACCCCCGGGCATTCGTGGGGAAGTGTCTGTCTTCTAATCGATGATCATGTTATCTCGGGGGACACACTTTTTGCAGGAAGCGTAGGTAGGGTAGATTTGACAGGTGGGACTTCAATGAGAGAGCTTGTTGGCTCTATAAAGTCAAAACTTATGACACTTCCAGATTCCTATAATGTTTATCCCGGCCACGGGCCTTTTACAACCATAGGTATAGAGAGAAGATCAAATCCCTTCATTACAGGTGATATGGATATTTTATAACATGAAAAGGACAATAGTAAGGATCATTTTGGTAGTTGGAGCTGTTTCTCTTTTAGTATATTTGTTCGCAAGAGAAATAACGCATGTATATGCTCTACACCAAGAGAATGAGAAGGTAAAAGTGGAATCCCTAAAACTAGAGAATTCAAATAACGAACTAATGAAGAAAATAGAATTGATTGATACAGACGATGCGTATAAGGAAAAAATCATAAGACAAGAATTAGGGATGATCAAAAAAGGTGAAAAAGTCTATAGATTTCAAGAGTAAAATTAAGCTCTCAAACTATGTCTTGGGCAAAGTATTTATAATTATACTTTCAATCTTGATATTAGCCCTTATATATAAGAATAGCTTTAAGAGCATCAATTTTTATTCTATTTTGGCAGTAATCCTTTTAATTTCCGCAGTTGCATACAAGTCCGTAAATTACATTGCCTCCGCCTCACGAAGCTTATCAAGAATAGATGAAATAGAATTTGCCCTCTTATCTACCCTTGTATTTGAAATAGTGCTACAGATTTTTGGGAATGAGTTGTTTCCCCTGTCCTATGTTTTATTACCCCTAATAGTTCTTTTCTTTGGCTGGTCGGCAGGCGGGCTTACTTTTGTTATAATTTCAGTTCTTCAAATAACTCAGCTTCAAAGCCCTTCACTCCCTTACCAGATCATAATACTTTTTCTTTCAACTTCAATTTTGGGGTTCTTGCTCAAGGGCAATAAGCTCACACTGGGATCGAACATCTTACAAAAGGGCAGTGGAAAGAAATTTTCACTTCACAATTTGATCTCCGATAATGCGGAGGAGCAAAGCGAATCTAGTAACGTGAAAGAGTTGAAGGATGATATAAATAAGGCGCTTGAGATTCTTGGTAAACTTGTTTCTAGCCACAGCGTTTTGTTTTATATGAAAATGGATGACGGACTTTTTGCTATAGCGGCTTCAATATCTAAAAGCAATGATTATATAGACAAGGGACAAAGAGTCAGTTTTCGGGGCGGATATCTCGGATGGGTACTAAAGACCAAAACCCAGGTTTTAATAACAAGTATCAAAAATGTTAGACAGAACCTTATATATTATACTAAGGATATTCCAGTTAGATCTCTTCTTGCCACTCCTTTACTCATGAAGGCGGAAAATCATATTCCTGAAAGCAAACGGGATATAGTGGGAATATTAATAGTCGATAGCATGGATCAAGATGTTTTCGGAGAGAAGGAAAAGCTTATTATATCTCTAATATGTGAGAGGATAGGCGAGATTATAGATAGGTTCCAGCTTTCTGAAAAGGTTAAACTGAGCTCTCAGGAGCTTAATTCCTTTTATGATTTTACTCAAAAGCTTACTTCTACAGGGAGTGTAGATGATGTGCTGGATCATATCGCGGATACGCTGGGAAGAGTTTTAGAGGCTGATCTTATTGGAATTACACTTTATGATGAGGAAGAGGGACTTAGCATTTTAAAGAGGATTAGCGGATCGGAGAAGGATCATCTGGAAGGTAAAGAGATCCCTCATCCGGATACTCTCATAGGGTTAGTGTACGATGGCAAGAACTACTTTAATGCCGAGGATTTATCTGCCAGGACTAAATACAAAAGGATATTTGGAAAAGAGGTTGATTTTGCCTTAGGTGTAAAAAACATAAAATCGGTCTTAATTTATCCCCTTATTGAAATGATTTCTGAGACACAGGATGGGGAACCCAATGTTCTAGGATCTGTAGTGATTGGTAGATACGATAAGCTCGCTTTTAATGAGGGTGAAATTAGTCTTGCTAAAATTATATGCGGTGAATCCGCTAAATTCATTACAACCTCTCACAATTATGAAAAAACCAAAGAGCTTGCTGTAAAAGACGGGCTTACAGGATTATATAATCATAGACATTTTCAGGAAATGCTTTCTTATACAATTGCTCATTCGGATAGGTATGATGAGCGTTGTTCACTTATCTTGATTGATCTGGATGATTTGAAATATATTAATGATACTTATGGACACAGGGCAGGCGACAGTGTCTTATCGTTTATAGGGACCGTCCTTACAGAGTCACTTAGAGAAGTAGATATATCAGCCAGATACGGGGGGGATGAGTTTACTGTAATTCTTCCTAACACGAATAAAAAAGGTTCGCTAGCTATCGCAGAAAAAATAAAAAATAATATTAAAAGTATGCCCTTTAAATTCAAGGGCGTTGAGCTAAATGTTACATTGAGCATGGGTATTGCTACTTACCCGGAAAATGCGGCTGACAATGAAACCTTAATAGAAAGAGCTGACCGGGCTCTTTATGAGTCTAAAAATCAAGGTAAGAACAGAGTAATCCACTATGAAGATATATCTTTAGAAGAACTTGGGACTTAAACCAACAAGGAAATATGGTAAGGTTCTTAGCTGCCTTCCTGTAAATTGTATAGAAGCATTATCAAATTCCCCGGAAATATAAATGCCAAATAGTATAAAAAGCGTGACTAATCCTAAAGAGTTTTTCTTGAGCAAAAATTCCTATCCGAGCAAGAGCCTCGGGCAGAATTTTATTAAAGATTTAAGAGTGATTGACCGCATTGTTGAATTAGCGGATCTTTCCTCAGAGGATGAGGTTCTTGAAATAGGTCCCGGATTAGGGGCGCTTACCTCGGCATTGGCCGATAATGCCAAAAGAGTAGTGGCTATAGAAAAGGACAAGAAGCTTGTGGAGCACTTAAGAGAGTCTTTTCGGGATTATCCGAGGGTAGAATTTGTACATCAGGATGCTTTAAAAGCTGATTTCAGCAGTTTTTATTCCGGCAAAAAGTTAAAAGCAATCTCAAACCTGCCATACAGTGTCTCCTCTCCTATATTGTTTAAACTGCTCGAGGCTCGTCAGTATTTCTCCTCTCTGGTTTTAATGCTCCAGCTTGAAGTTGGAGAGAGAATAACGGCTGGTCCGGGTGGGAAAACATACGGATCCATCTCTGTTCTTCTTCAAACTTTTATGGATATCACAAGCGGGTTCCGTGTTCATCCCGCATCGTTCTGGCCGAAACCCAAGGTGGATTCTATTGTCTTAAAGTTGGAACCTCTTGAGTTCCCGAGAGTAGATGTTTCAGATGAAAAACTATATGAGAAAGTTGTAAGAGCTGCCTTTTCCTCAAGAAGAAAAATGATAGGAAACTCTCTTCAGTCTATTTTGTCTAGAGATTCCGCAAGAGCATCACTCGAGCTTGCTGGAATAGATAAAACAAGACGGGCTGAAACTCTTACTATTGAGGAGTTTGGAGTATTAGTTGATAAAGTTTCAATTATAGAAAAGCAGTCTATAAGTTAAAACGTTATTATTAAGTGATAGAATTTTTGTGAAAGTAATTAGTTGGACTACTCAGAAGATACAATTAATAGTGAAGTTCCCGCTTCAACAGCATCACCTTCATTTACCAACAGATCGGTTACCTTTCCTTCAATTGGGGATTTAAGCTCGCTTTCCATTTTCATGGCTTCAACAACTATTACCCCCTCGTCGACCAAGACCTCGTCTCCCACCTCTTTGAGTATTTTAACAACGCGGCTGGGCATCGGTGATTTTATTTCCTGGACTCCCGACAATGTCTGGGGAGCTTTCCGCTGATCCCTTTCAGAGATTGCCTCAATCTCAAATAAATTCCCATCCATGAATATCTGTAATTTTTTACCGTTTCTTAATACTCCAATAGTAATTGACTTGCCTTCAAGAATGATGGAGTACATATGGTCATCAATTTTGTGAAACTCGACTGGAATATCTTTTTCATCAATCTGAATAACGGTTTGGTCTTTTTCTTTCTCGATATCAATTTTATAGACCTTATCTTTGATTTTGAATGTATATGTCATATTAGTGAACCCCCGGATAGGGCAGCTTTTCTTCCCAGGAGCTTCCAGTTCGATTGATCCTGTTTGCTGGAATCCTCCGTTTCCTCTAAATCATCTATAGCCAGTGCTGCTGCAATTAATGCGGGTTCAAGGTCTACTGTTCCCGGAGTGAGTAGTTCGGGGTGGCGTTCTATAAAACCTGTATCTATCTTGCCTTGTCTGAATTCTTCACTATCCATTAACCGTATTAGGAATCCAATGTTTGTTTTTACTCCTAGAACTATGTATTCCCTGAGCGCGGATGCCATTTTATCAATTGCGGCCTCTCTGTTCTCTGCCCATACTACAAGTTTTGATAACATGGGATCATAAAAAGAAGTTATCTCACACCCGCTGTAAATCGAGGAGTCATCCCTAATTCCGGGACCGCTGGGAGCTTTAACATATTTAAGTAGTCCGGGGGAAGGCATAAAGTTGGTCTCGGGATCCTCTGCGTATACCCGGCATTCAAGAGCCCAACCTTTCATTTCGATATCTTTTTGCTTGAACGGTAGTTTTTCTCCCGCGGCTATGCGCACCATCCATTTTACTATGTCTATGTTGCTGATCATTTCTGTTACCGGGTGCTCTACCTGGACACGAGTGTTCATCTCAAGAAAAAAGAAGTTCTCATTCTGATCCATTATAAACTCAACAGTTCCCGCACCGCTGTAATTGACTGCTTTAGCAATCTTGATGGCTACTTCGCCCATTTTCTTTCTAGTTTTTGCACTTATTGCGGATGAAGGTGCCTCTTCTACAACTTTTTGGTGTCTTCTTTGTATGGAACATTCACGTTCAAATAAATGTAGTGTGTTACCATGGGAATCCGCTAGTATTTGTATTTCTACATGCCTTGGTTGTTCAACAAATCTTTCAACAAAAACTGAATCATCGCCAAAAGAAGAACGTGCTTCACTCCTGGCCATACGGAGCGAGCTTTCAAATTCTTCTTTATCTCTAACCAGTCTCATACCCTTACCGCCTCCGCCTGCAGAGGCTTTTATCATTACAGGGTAGCCAATCTTGCTGGCAATAACTGAAGCTTCAACATCAGTCACTGCTCCATCTGACCCTGGAACGAGTGGTACTTTTATATCCTGTGCAATTTTTCTGGCCGTTATCTTGTCGCCCATCAGTCGTATGGCTTCGGCAGAGGGTCCGATAAATACTATCCCCTCTTTTTCACACCTTTGTGCAAACTCTTCGTTCTCGGAGAGGAAACCAAATCCCGGGTGTATGGCCTGTGCGCCTGATTTGTTTGCGACTTCAATTATTTTATCAATAACCAGATAGCTCTCAGCGGGGGCGGAGCCTCCTATGTGATATGCTTCATCAGCCAGTGTCACATGTAGGGAGCTGCGATCAGCATCAGAATAAACCGCAACAGTAGTAGCACCCAATTCCTTACAGGCTCTGATTATCCTTACCGCTATCTCCCCTCTATTTGCTATTAGTATCTTGTTAAACATTCAGTATTTCCTTTGTTCTTAAAGTGGAATGTTGCCATGCTTTTTAGGAGGAAGAGTTTGTCTTTTTCCGTCAAGCATTTCAAATGCCGCAATTACTCGGGGCCTGGTATCTTCAGGCCTTATGACTTCATCTACAAAACCCAGTTCGGCAGCTTTGTAAGGATTAGCAAAATTTTCCTTGTACTCTTCTATCAGCTTAGCCCTTTCAGTTTCAGGATCATCGGCCTGTGCGATTTGACCTCGTGAAATAATATTTACAGCACCGTCTGAGCCCATAACAGCAATCTCGGCTGTTGGATAAGCCAGTGTCATATCTCCCCTTATGTGTCTTGAGGACATAACATCATAGGCCCCACCATAAGCCTTCCTTGTAATAACAGTAACTCTGGGAACAGTTGCTTCACTGTAAGCATATAGGAGCTTGGCGCCGTGTTTTATAATTCCGCCCCACTCCTGTGAGGTTCCGGGCAGAAACCCCGGGACATCTTCAAACGTTAAAATAGGGATATTAAAGCAGTCACAAAATCTTACAAACCTGCCGGCTTTAATAGAGGCGTCGATATCAAGACAGCCAGCTAGCACATTTGGCTGGTTTCCAACAATGCCCACAACGCGCCCGGCCAATCTGACAAATCCGATAATTATATTTTTCGCATAATGTTCTTGAACTTCAAAAAAGTAGCCTTCATCTACCACAGAGGTCACAACGTCTTTCATGTCGTAGGGCTTATTGGGATTTTCAGGAACGATGGACCTAAGTCCCCTATCACGGCGGTCAGAAGGGTCTTCTGTTTTAACCCTTGGCGGGTCTTCCATATTGTTTGAAGGAAGGAAACTTAATAGCTCTTTTATTAATAGTATTGATTCTTTATCGTCTTCAGCCGCAAAGTGGGCTACTCCGCTTCTTGAGTTGTGAACAATAGCGCCGCCTAAATCCTCAGCGTTGACCTCTTCGTGCGTTACAGCTTTTATAACATCCGGACCCGTTATAAACATATAGCTTGAATCTTTAACCATAATCGTGAAGTCGGTGATTGCCGGAGAATAAACAGCGCCTCCAGCACAAGGGCCCATAATTGATGAGATTTGAGGTACGACACCCGAGGCGAGCACATTTCTGGAAAAAATCTCAGCATATCCGGCCAGACTTTCCACGCCTTCCTGAATTCTGGCGCCTCCGGAGTCACTAAGTCCAATTACAGGAGCTCCTACCTGCATTGCAAGATCCATTATTTTGCATATCTTTCTTCCATGCTCCATCCCAAGTGAGCCGCCGAAAACTGTGAAGTCTTGGGCGAAAACAAATACCTGACGACCTTCAACTTTCCCGTACCCGGTTACAACGCCGTCGCCAAGGAATTTCTTATCACCCATCCCGAAGTCATTGCATCTATGTACAACGAACTTATCCAGTTCTACAAAGGTATTTTTATCAACGAGGAGTTCTATTCGTTCTCTAGCTGTGAGTTTGCCGTTGTCATGCTGTTTCTTTATACGGGCTTCCCCGCCTCCTGACTCGGCTTCTTTTTCTTTTTGTTCTAGTACTGCAATTTTTTCCTTCATTATTTGCTCCTTTGAAGGTTGTTAAGAATCCAAAAATCTACTATGAAAACCTATGGTTGGCAAGTTTGAGTGTCAATTCAAATTTAAATGATTAGGCGGATATAGTAGTCATATTTTTTAGTGCTAAGGGTGTTTTTTGTAAAAAGATCACGATTTCTTAAGTCACGATTTCCTTCCAGATGCTTTTCACCTGATCCTGAGTCTTATCTGTTGTTCCTGAATTGTCGATTATATAGTCTGCATACTGCGCTTTTTCTAATGTTGGCATTTGTGAGTTTATACGGGATAGAGCTTCTTCTTTGGATAGGTTGTTCCTTTTTGTTAATCTCTCTATTTGAGAAGCCTCATCCGAAGTTACTACTATTAGCTTCTCTATTAAGTCCTTGAGCCCACCCTTCTCCACAATAAGAGCAGCCTCGATTATGACTACTTTTACATTTTCATTCTTATATGTTTTAACAGCTTCTCTCACCCTCTGTATGATCTTTGGGTGGGTTATATCGTTTAACATTTTTCTTTTCTCATTGTCATTAAATATTATCTCCCCAAGCTCCTTTCTGTTAATTGAGTTGTCAGGGTTAAGAATATTTTTTCCAAAGCTCTGGACTATTTCTTTCCAAGCCGCTTGATTTGGTTCTACAACTTTTCTTGCTATGTAGTCGGCATCAATAACCTTAGCTCCTAGATCCTCGAGCATTGATGCGACAACGCTTTTTCCCGAAGCGATGTTTCCGGTGAGCCCTATTACCTTCATTTGGGTATTGTAATTTGGGAAACGCGGGGTTTCAAATATTTATCTTTCGTATATCGCTTAAACGCACGGTTTGGTATACTAAAATAACCTAGAGTTTGTGTGCATCGTAAGGAGTCAAACATGTCGAAAAAGGTTGAAGATATTAAGAAAATAGGCGTAATCGGTTCAGGAACAATGGGCTCGGGGATTGCGCAGGTTATTGCGTCTAACAACAGAGACGTAGTACTTGTGGATGTTTCTGATGCGGCTTTAGATAGGGGGATAAAAGGCATTGAGAAGAGTCTTGGCAGACTTGTTAAAAAGGAAGCGATTAGCGAAGAAGACCGTTACTCAATACTAAGCCGGATCGTAAAAACTACGAAATTTGAAGATTTAGGGGATGCGGACCTCGTAATAGAAGCAGTTTTTGAGGATATGGATGTAAAAAAGGAAATTTACAACAAGCTTGATAACATAACCGGAGAAGACGTTGTTCTTGCAACGAATACCTCTTCTCTTCCAATAGTAGAGATTGCAGTAAGCACCAGCAAAGCCGATAAAATAGTAGGCATGCATTTTTTTAATCCCGCCCCTTTGATGAAACTCGTAGAAATAATAAAGACGCTAACAACATCTGATGAAACAGTGCAGTTTGCATATGATTTTGCGCTCGCTCTCGGCAAAGAACCTGTAAAAACCAAGGACAGCCCCGGTTTTATTGTTAACAGGATTTTAGTTCCGATGCTAAATGAAGCGGTTTTTGCTTATCAGGACGGAGTTGGGACAGCAGAAGACATAGATAAAGCGATGAAGCTGGGCACAAATCAGCCCATAGGTCCTCTCGCTCTAATCGATCTGATCGGACTCGATGTTACCTTAGATGTTATGGATACCTTCTACAGAGAGTTTCGGGATTCCAAGTTCCGGGCAGCCCCGCTTCTTCGCCAGATGGTACGGGCAGGATGGTTAGGCCGAAAAACTGGTAGAGGATTTTTTGACTACTCGTAATTAGTTCTAATTTGTTATCAGTCTTGAGTCGGTAAGCTGTTTGGAGCATCAATTGTTTGGGATTGTCGATATAGCCTTGCTTAGACGTTTTAGCACTTCATCTTTTCCTAAAATATCCATAACTTCAAATATTCCGGGGCTTACTGTTCCGCCGGTAAGCGCAACCCTTAGAGGCTGTGCAATTTTGCCAAGCTTAAGCTCTCTTTCTTCCATCACCTGATCAAATACCTTGTGCATTTCATCCATGTTAAAGTCGGCAAGACTTGAAAGTCTATCTGCCAGCTCTTGAAGAACAGGCTTGATTTCGGGCTTTAGGAATTTGCTCTTAGCCTTCTCTTCATATTCGATCTCATCGGCATAGAAATAATCTATAGTATTCGATATATCAAGTAACGTTTTGGCTCGCTGACTTAACTCTTGTACAATTTTGATGAGCTTGTTGTCCAACTCGACTTCAAGTCCTTTTTCTTTAAGTAACGGGATGACGAGCTTTGCAATTTCTTGAGCCGGCTCGTTTCTTATATACCAGGCGTTTAACCAGTCTAATTTTTCTTCATTGAAAACGGCCGCAGACTTTCCTACATTTTTGAGAGTGAATTTTTCTACAAGTTCCGTTTTAGAAAATATTTCCTGATCCCCGTAAGACCAGCCGAGGCGGGAAAGAAAATTAATAATCGCTTCAGGCAGATATCCCCGGTCTTTATATGCGACCACAGAGGTTGCTCCGTGGCGTTTGCTGAGTCTTTTGTTATCAGCGCCCAGGATCATCGAGACATGAGCTATCTTAGGTATTTCATAAGATAGAGCGTTATAAATCAGGACTTGCCTCGGCGTATTTATTAAGTGGTCGTCCCCTCTTATTACGTGCGTTATGTTCATTGTGGCGTCGTCTACTACTACCGCAAAATTATATGTCGGGAAGCCGTCTCTTTTCAGAATTACGAAATCGTCCACCTCGCCTGCATCAAATGTTACTATGCCTCTTAATAAATCCTGTACCTCAATCGCTCCTTCATCCGGTGTTTGTAAACGAATGGCATAGGGATTATCCGGCCCCTCGTTTAACTTGGCCCATTCTCTTTTGTAGCGGAGTACTTCTCCTTTGCTTTGAGCCTCTTTTCTTTTCTCTTCAAGCTCCTCGGGAGTAACATAACACTTGTAGGCCTTCCCGGATTCTAAAAGCTTATTTGCGTGTTCTTGATATATGTCGAGTCTATCAGACTGTCTAAAGGGCCCCTCGTCCCAATCAAGACCTAACCATTCCATAGCATCGGTTATTTCCTCAATGGACTCTTCTGTAGATCTTGTTCGGTCTGTGTCTTCTATACGTAATATGAATTCACCTCCGGCATTTCTTGCAAAAAGCCAATTGAATATTGCGGTTCTAGCGCCGCCTATATGTAGGGAGCCTGTTGGGCTCGGTGCAAATCTGGTTCTTACTGTCATGGGGGTGTAATGTTAATTTAGAGTTGTCTGGGAGTCAACTTGAGGGGGTTTAACCTTGGGTCTCAATTGAAAGCAATTGATCCAGCTCGCCTCTTCTTTCTAATTCTACAAGCTGCTCATATCCACCGATCAAAGTTTCATTAATTACAATCATTGGCACTGTTCTCCAATTATGCTTCTCTACAAGTTTAATTCTAAGCTCGTGATCATGACTTAGATTAATTTCGGTATACTCCACTCCCTTTTTATTAAAGATAGCTTTTGCCGCATTGCAATAACCACAATAGTCGCTTGTGTAAATTTCTACTTTAATCAAACTTGTCTCACCCTTAAAAAAAGTAACGTTGTTTAGGGTTTAAGATGCTTGGTTTTTTTAAGAGATTCAAGTATTATTGAAAGTCTACTTGTACTTTTTGGGTTTTATATTGTTTTTTATCTCAAATCAAAGGTCGGTAAATCTAACTCCAAATTTAAGGTTATATGAACAAGCTCTTTATATCTTTTTCTTTATTCATATTCATTGTTTGTTTGAATTCTTGTTCTGTTACGAGATTCATCGGATATTATGCTTCGGCAGGTTCTGATGATTCGGGTGATTTAAAAGGGCAGGTATTCCAAACTGACGATACCTCGTACAGAATAGGCACTCTTCCGCCTTCATGGAAAATAAATAAGGTTGAAGGCGGGGATTTGGCATATACTAATACCCAGTTTGATGCCACGATGACCGTCAATTCAACGTGTAATGAGAAAAAGAAAAATTACAGCTTAAAGGCCCTATCTGAATCACTTCTAATTGGTATTAAGGGCAAAGAAGCTCTAGCGCGGGAAGAGATAATTGTTGACGGGCACAAAGCGCTTAAAACAATCTATATAGGTAGTTTAAATAACGTCCCAATTAAAATCGCAACTGTAGTGCTTAAGAAGGGTATCTGTATATATGATTTTACTTATGCATCCTCACCCGAGCACTTTGAAATAGGCATTGTAGATTTTGATGGATTTGTATCCCAGTTTAAGGCTTTGTAAATATGATTGGAAACTACATAGAGAGAATCGGATCATACATCATGAGTTTAGTCGAGAGTTTGGGAGAAGTGGGCCTCTTCCTCTACAGATCGATTTACGCAAGTTTTACCCGTCCTTTTAACCTTGGTTTGGTCCTTGAACAAATACATGAGATAGGATATAAATCCATTCCAATCGTAATCGTTTCAGCAATGGCCATCGGTATGGTCATGGTTGTCCAGCTCGCCTGGGGTTTCGCTTGGTTCGGGGCAAAAGGGGTTGTAGGACCTGTTGTTTCTCTCTCCTTCGTCAGAGAACTGGGACCTGTTGTTACTTCACTACTTGTTGGGGGTAGAGTAGGTTCGGGAATTACAGCGGAAATAGGCTCAATGAAAGTAACCGAGCAAATTGACGCTATAAGGACAATGGGGGCTGATCCTCTAAGAAAACTAGTTGCACCAAGGCTCATTGCCGCTATTATATCTTTTCCATTTCTTGCCATTATTGCTGATTTTTCAGGCATATTCGGCGCCATGATCATGTCAAATATCGATCTGGATGTTCAGCCCAGGTTGTTTATGTCCAGTATATTGGAGTGGGTGGATCTTGCTGATTTTGTAAGCGGTATAGCTAAAACCTTCTTCTTTGGGATCATTGTGGCCATTACCGGCTGCTATATAGGAATGAAAGCGGAAGGCGGCACTCAGGGTGTAGGAAGAGCAACAACCGCGACCGTTGTCGCGTCTCTTCTTCTTATTATTATCGGTGATTTTTTCCTAACAAAACTATTTCTCCTTCTATAATATATTGTCAGAGTAACATTGATTATTCGCTCTAATTATTCATCTTTAAAATGTATGTAACTCGGCTTATAAGTGCTAAACTAAATACTAATGAACCGCAAAGATTCTAAAATATCAGAAGGGATATTATTTACCGACCAATATCAGTTAACTATGGCCCAGCTCTATTTCGTTATGGGCATTCACGAAAAAGAGTCACAATTCGACCATTTCTTCCGAAATTACCCGGACTACGGCTCTCATCAGGCCGGCTACTGTATCAATGCGGGCCTTCAGTGGGCTGTAGAATGGATGGTGAATTCCAGATTCGGCGTGGAGGAAATTAACTATCTTAAAGGGCAAACGGGCCTGACGGGGGAGCGGGTTTTCAGAGACGATTTCCTTAATTGGTTGGAGGAATATGGAAATTTTGAGGGTATTACAATGTTCTCAATCCCAGAGGGCAGGGTCGTTCATCCCAATGTTCCGCTAACCGTTATAGAGGGACCCCTCGCAATGGCTCAGATTCTGGAGTCCGCTCTTCTTAACAAACTCAATTATCAGACTCTTATAGCTACAAAAGCAGCACGGATTAAGGATACTGCGCGCGGGCAGCCGCTTTTGGAGTTTGGTCTCCGTCGGGGTCAAGATACGGGTGTAAATGCAGGGGTACGCGCAGCACTTATAGGGGGGGCGGATTTTTCGTCAAATGTCGGAATTTCCCACTCTCTGGGCTATCCGCCTAAGGGAACGCACGGGCACAGTATGGTGCAGGTATTTATAGCAATGGGGGAAGGAGAATTAGGCGCCTTTAGAGCCTACGCTGAGCTTTATCCGGACGATTGCCTCCTACTTGTGGATACGATTAATACGCTTCAAAGCGGAATTCCCAATGCGATTGTAGTATTTGAAGAATTAAGACGCAAAGGGCATGAACCTGTAGGCATAAGACTTGACTCGGGTGATCTCGCATATCTTAGTATTCAGGCGGCGGCAATGTTGGATAAGGCCGGATTCCCAAACACAAAAATAGTGCTTTCTAACCAGATTGACGAACTTGTGGTCTGGCAAATAATAACCCAAATAGAAGAGGAGGCCCCACGATTTGGCGTGGATCCGGACCATCTTATTAAACGCCTGGTATATGGAGTTGGAACAAGTTTGATAACATCAATAGGAGCTCCGGCTTTGGACGGGGTTTACAAGCTGGTTGCCGTAAGTGACGGAGAAGACTGGCTACCTTCTCTAAAGTTATCCGAGTCCCGTGAAAAAACTCATAACCCGGGGAGCAAAAGGGTATGGCGCATTTATGATAAAAGGGGTAAGGCCACAGCTGATCTACTGACACTTGGTGAGATGAATCCGGCAGATATGGACGAGATTACATTGCATCATGCTTTAGACCATACGAAGTATAGGATTTTGAAGCGGGAAGAAATTAGTAAAGCAGAGCCGCTTTTAGAGAAGATTCTAGATCAAGGG
>JAJCZT010000086.1 GCA_029262255.1 Deltaproteobacteria bacterium | reverse complement strand
CTACGATCCCGAAGATTTCTATGATGAGCTTTTTAAAGGTAAAGGCAGGCCACGCCCCGGTACCGAGATCCTTATTAAGCGTTTAAGGTCGTTTCCAAAGGGAGAGATTCTAAGGAGACAAAAAGCTGCTGAAGCTGCTTTATTCAATATGGGAGTTACGTTCACTGTATATAGTGATGAATCGGGCATAGAGAAAATTTTTCCGTTTGATATTCTCCCAAGGATTGTAGAGCCTGGGGATTGGGAGTTGATAGAAAAAGGGCTTAAGCAGCGCATTTATGCTCTAAATCTTTTTATTGATGATGTTTACCATAACCAGAAAATTATAAAAGACGGAGTAATTCCAAAAGACATACTGTATTCGAGTAAATGCTTCCAGCCTCAGTGTGTAGGGCTAAATCCTCCAAAAGGTATCTGGTGTCATATTACCGGCACCGATTTAGTTAGAGACCGCGACGGCCGTTTCTATGTGCTGGAAGATAATTTAAGATGTCCATCAGGGGTTTCCTATGTGCTTGAAAATCGCCAAGTGTTAAAGAGAACATTCCCCTTGGTGTTTGAGCAGTCGAGCATACGTCCGGTGGACGATTATCCCGACCGTCTTTCACGTATGCTTCAGTTCCTTGCGCCTGAGAATGTTGAATCACCTACAATTGCGCTCCTTACTCCAGGCATATATAACTCTGCCTACTTCGAACACTCTTTTCTGGCACAGCAAACAGGGATTGAACTTGTAGAAGGAAACGATCTGATTGTAAAGGATGAGTTCGTTTATATGCGCACGACAAAGGGTTTTCAGAAAGTAGACGTGATCTACCGTAGGATTGACGATGATTATTTAGACCCGACTGCGTTTAATCCGGACTCTTTACTAGGCGTGCCCGGAATTATGGATGTTTATAAATCCGGCCGATTGGCACTTGCAAACGCACCAGGAACCGGAATTGCGGATGATAAAGTAGTTTACGCATATGTACCTAAAATTATTAAATACTATCTGGATGAAGATCCTATACTGCCTAATGTTCCAACATATGTGTGCTGGGATGATAAGGAGAGGGAGTATGTTCTCTCTAATCTGGAGAAGCTTGTTGTAAAACCTGCTAACGAGTCAGGTGGATACGGTATGCTTATGGGTACTCAGTCCACATCAAAAGAACGAAGTGAATTTGCGGAAAAAATAAAAGACAATCCAAGGAACTATATCGCACAGCCTACGGTATCACTTTCCCGTGTGCCGGTAATTGTGGATGATGACCACGTTGAAGGGCGCCATGTGGACCTTCGTCCATACGTGCTCTACGGGGAGGATATATATGTAATGCCGGGCGGGCTCACAAGGGTTGCGCTTAAAAAGGGGTCACTGGTAGTCAATTCTTCTCAGGGCGGGGGGAGCAAAGACACTTGGGTGCTAAGCAGTTTGCCCAAGAAGTAATTTGCCCAGGAAGTAAGTGGTATAAGAAATGATAAAGGTTGATAAAAATGCTTAGTAGGGCAGCAAATTCAATATACTGGATGGCGCGTTACATAGAGAGAGCCGAAAATATTGCTCGGTTTGTCAATGTGAATCTTCACTTAATGCTGGATGGTCCGGTGGAGAGCGAGGAGCAGTGGGAGCCTTTGGTCATTATTTCAGGCGATCACGATCTGTTCAAGAAGAGATACGGTGTTCCTACAAAGGATAATGTAATAAATTTCCTTACCTTTGATAGAGGTAACCCGAATTCTATCCTATCCACAGTACTTAAAGCTAGAGAGAATGCTCGGTCAGTGCGTGAGATTGTTTCCTCTGAAATGTGGCAACAGGTGAATAAATTCTATTTTTTGCTTCTGGATGCTGAAAAATCGGGAGTAGCTTTCGATACGCCTTACGACTTCTATAATCAAGTAAAATTGGAGAGCCATCTTTTTATCGGCATTACCGATACTACAATGTCCCACAACGAGGCGTGGCACTTTGATCGTCTGGGAAGGCTTTTAGAAAGAGCGGACAAGACCTCGCGTATTCTTGACGTAAAGTATTTTATGCTCCTGCCGAGAGTCGAGGATGTTGGGACTCCGATTGACAATATCGGCTGGGCTGCGTTGCTCAATTCTGCGAGTGCTTTTGAGATGTACAGGAAAACATTCAGAAGAATTACTCCAACTGATGTAGCCTTATTTTTAATCCAGGATCTTGAGTTTCCCCGTTCTATCCGCTACTGTCTTATAAAAGCTCAAGGTTCGCTTCATGAAATTACAGGCACTGACATAGGTACATTTAAAAGTAAAGCTGAAAGACAGCTTGGGCGTTTGCGTTCAGATATTGACTACGCGAATATTGATGAGATAGTTTCTGTCGGGCTTCACGAATTTCTGGACGGGTTTCAAACAAAGCTGTTTGGGGTTGGGGAGTCCATATTTTCTACTTTTTTCTCACTACGTACTACTAAGGAAATGCAGAATAAAGAGGTGTCACAATGACGTTTTGCGCAGGTATAAAAGTAAGAAACGGTCTTGTTGGTATAGCCGACACTTTAGTTACCACAGGTACTGAGTCTATAACCGCTAGGAAAGTTACTATCCATCAGTACGGCAGGCACTCGCTCTTTCTTATGACCTCAGGGCTTCGCTCTGTCAGGGATAAGTCTCTTACTTATTTTGATGAGGTTTTGGAGCAGAGCGATCAAGATTTTGATAAGCTTTACAAGGCGGTAAACGCATTTGCCGCTCAGGTTAGGAGAGTTGCTGAGGAGGATAAAAGAGCTCTTGAAGAGAGCGGGCTCCCATTTAACCTCTACTCCATTATAGGCGGGCAGTTAGAGAATGATAAAGAACACAAGTTATATATGCTTTACCCTCAGGGTAACTGGGTCGAGGTAAGCCAGGGAACTCCTTACTATCTTATAGGTGAGTCTAGTTACGGAAAGCCCATTATGGATAGAGCCCTTTCTTATGAACTCAATATGGAGATGGCGTTAAAAATAGGATATCTTGCGTTCGATGCAACAAGGACTAGCGCGGTAGACGTCGATTTCCCAATAGACGTAGTGCTTTATGAGGCTGACTCGTACCACATTGTCGAATATCGCTACGATGCAAAGGAGCTTACGCAGATTTCCGAATGGTGGCAGAAAACTATTAGAGAAGCTATAAGGGAGCTTCCTCACGACTGGATTGAAGCTGTGTTCTCAAAACTTGAGGATAGTCCCATACCAATTAAAAATGCTATACAAGATTGAGCACATAACACGGTATTTTTTTAGTAAAGAGGTTTTTTTAGAACCTCATACTATTAGACTCCGCCCGAGATCAGACTCTACTCAGACTCTTCAAAAATTTGAGATGGATGTTAATCCCGAGCCTACGGGAAGGACAAATCTGGTTGACATAGGGGGCGATTCCTCTTCTCTCTGGTTTGAGGAGCTTACGGATTCTCTTTCTATAGTAAGCAAATCAGAAGTAGAGACACACCGCTCTAATCCCTTTGATTTCATACTCGCCACAGAGAGCGCGCACCGGCTGCCAATGGAATACAGTGGGTTCGATGAATCAGTGCTTGAGCCGTACAGGGCGCCGTCTTCTGATTTTGGCGACAAGTTTGAGACCTTTGTAACTAAAATCTTATCGGATTCAGAAAACAGTACACTTGATTTCCTTTCTCTATTAAATTCCTATATCTCTGTGAACTTTGAGCATGAAATCAGGGATGAGGGACTTGCGTATGAACCGGAGGAAACACTCTCTCGGATGAAAGGGTCGTGCAGGGATTTCGTCGTGCTATTCGCTGAAGTGTGCAGGAGCATGGGTATCGCGTCTCGTTTTGTGAGCGGTTACACCGAGGGAGATCCTGAGAACGATGAAAACTACCTTCACGCCTGGGCAGAGGTGTATTTGCCCGGAGGAGGTTGGAGAGGTTACGATCCTACGCTCGGTCTTGCGGTAGCGGATCAGCATATTGCTCTTACTTCCGGGGCTACTCCATTGCAGGCCTCCCCAGTTACAGGCTCGTTTCGCGGGACTGGTGCCACGGCAGAAATTAAGTATGAACTTACTATTAGTACATAGAAATTTAATAATTGATATCTGGTTTACTAGGGTTTAAAATTCGATTAATGATTTAATAAACCTTAGGAGCAAAAATAATGACAAATTTTTTACGGACAGTTATTTCATTCTTTTTCCTACTCTTGATAACATTTATGGTTTCGCTGTCTTTTTCCATGGCTTCAGAAATTGAAGAAGAGGAAGTTCAACTTCCCGAGCCTCAAGGGGCATGTTCTTCAGACCCATGCAGCCCTGCTACTCCATGTCCCAATAAAAATGAAACATGTTATTCCTCAAACGGTGTTTTTTACTGCTGCGTACTGCCGCCGTTTCCAGGCGCTGAGGCTATAGGGAATTAATAAAACTGCGGATTTATAGTAAGCCTAGTGTCTTAAACCCTGATCATCGGGATCTATCGTTGGATCAGGCTCTTTTTGGGTGATTTCGATTTCATCATTTTCGCGCTCAGTAAGCTCGTAATTTCTATCGAAAAACCTGTCGGCAAATTCTTTTATATGCTTTTCCGTAGCCTTGATTATTATTTTCGCAATAACGTCATCTTCTCTAATTTCCAGTGGTTTTAGAGTACAGGGATATTTCTTTTCAGGGAAAAGTTTAGAGATATAGGAATTTAATTTGGCCGTGTATTCGATAATTTCATCTCTTGGGATAGAGATTGCGAAGAAATAGGTTCTCTCACTCATACTTGAGTACTATTATAATCAATTTAAAGAATTTTTCATTTTCCTGTAACATAGTAAACACATTTGATAAAATGTTCGGGGTTTAATATGACTTCACGTGAAGAATTAATCATAGAATGGGAAATTCAAAAAGCCAAGTGGGGGCTTTCGGACTGGGAGTTTCGATTCTCAAATCAAAAGAGGCATCTGGGGTACTGCCGTCCCCGTAAGAAAGTTGTTTCTGTGTCACTCGCTTTTATGAAAACGAACTCCATTTCAGTAATGAAGGACACACTGCTTCATGAGATTGCGCATGCTCTCCACTATCTGGAAACAGGGAAAACAAATCATAATAACGGCTGGAAGAAGTTTGCCCTTAGGGTTGGGTGTGAACCCAAACGCTGCGCGACAGGGGAGGGCCTTCAAATGCCCAGGGGGAATTACATTGGCGTGTGCCCTGTTTGCGGGAAAGAGACTCATTTTTACAGACGGGTTAGAAGAAGCTACTCCTGCAGCCACTGTACGAATAGCTACGATTCGAGGTACAGGCTCAATATAGTTGTCGCTGATTAAAATAGATAGTGTAAAGAACCCAGAATAGCCCTTAGTGGTTTATTCGGATCAGGTGAGTTTGTTCTTATAGGTTTCCCTAATGGTGAGGACTGCTATGAGGGATATTACCGAGCATACAGAAAGATATAAGCCCGGCGCGTTTATGTTGCCGGTATTAGAGATGAGGAAAGAAGCAATCAAAGGCGCTGAGCCTCCGAAGACTGAGAAGCCTATTACATTCCCCAGGGATATACCGCTCATTCTTACCCTTGTCGGGAACGATTCAACCATGAATGGGGCAAAGGCTCCGGCGAATATAACCATAAATATCCCGCCCGCAAGCTGAACGATTATTTTATGTGTTAGGTTGTCTCCGGAGAAGGTACTGAAAAGAAAGAACCCGATTATGATCATTCCAGCGCATCCTATAATGAGCGAGGGTTTTCTACCCACTCTGTCAGACAGATAAGCCGTAAAAGGGATTAATAATGTAGTCAGTCCCAGGTTGATCGTGTTTATATTTAAGATTTGAGATAGCGGCATATCTCCAAACCTTATGCTAAAAGTGATTATATATACGAAGATCAAATAGAAACTTACCGCGAACATAATTGTCGCTGAAAGTACTACAAGCACGCTCCGCCAGTGTTTCGTAAGGGATTCTTTGATCGGGGATTTTGAGACTTTTCCGGATTCGATCAAATTTTGGAATATTTCAGATTCTTCAACTATTTTTCTAAGAAATAGCGCCGCAATTCCTGTTATGGAGCCGAGCAGAAATGGGATTCGCCATCCCCATGAGAGAAGATCCCCCTCTGACATTAAGCTCGACACCAGGCCGCATACGGCGGATGCCAGTAAGATTCCGGTGGTGGTGCCAAAGAGCGACATGCTTCCGTAAAGGCCTTTTAGGTTAGGCGGCGCAAGTTCAGTAAATAGCGATATTGTGGCGGAGCGTTCTCCCCCGACAGATAGTGCCTGGGCGATACGTAAAATTATAAGAAACACCGTCGCTGTAATTCCAATACTTCCATAAGTGGGCAGTAATCCGATTAAGACCGTTGGGAAAGTCATTAGGATTACCGTCATAATGAAGGCGTTCTTTCTGCCGATCCTGTCACCAATGCTTGCTACGATTACCGAGCCCAGGGGGCGGAATAAAAAACTTAGAGCGAATAAAAGAAATGTAGACAGGATGGCTGTAGTCTCGTTGGCAAAAGGGAAAAACAGCTTTGAAAGGATTATCGCATAGAACCCAAAGAGGGAGAAGTCATACCATTCCAGGATGATTGCGAGTGTGCTTGCTAATATAGTTTTCTTATGTGGGAGGGTAGTTTGTTTTATGACCGGCATATTTTGAGAAAATTACTTTTTAGGAGGAGATTATAGTAGTTAGAGAGGATTAATACAATAGAATGCATGTTTAAGGCACTGAAGGTTTATTGGGTATAAAGAATTACACTACGCTTAAAAGCGGCATTAGTAGATTTGAGACTTAAAAAATCAGAGTCCTTTTGATCTTAGGATCTGATCTGTTCGACAAGCTGCGATACAAATTCTTCTCTCTCTTCTTCCGACATACGAACAGAACCTTTATCTACAAGAATAGAAGTCATTTCTAAGACAAATTCGACCCGATCTTCTTTGGATAACTTAGGAAGAACTGTTTTGAGGCACTTGGGCATCATTTCAGCCAGAATATGAGGCATATTCCCTCGGCTGGCTTTTGTGGTGCATGCCATAATTCTTGGCATCATAGCCTCAATAGCCCTGTCCTTTTTCTCTCTCGTCATCCACTTCGATAATTCCTGGAACTCACTCATATAAAGCCCTCCCCACACAGCGTGTGCTTTAATGATGTTCGTCCCCCGCCTCTTTGTTTGTTAAGGGTCTATTCCAATTTCTGAAAAACAACTAACTTAGGCACCCCTACCTATCTAATATTATGCACCTTTTTGGTTCAAAAATAAAGTGTTATTTATTTAGAAGATTGCGGAATAGCCGAAGATCGGCCTTAGTTTCCGTTTATTTGTAATAGATGCGGATAGTTATGAGGATATGGTTCAGAGCTAAGGATTATATGAATTTAGGCACATATAACCCTTAGCATACGAGCGTTCGAACAATATTCGTTTTATGAATTAGTTCTGCTT
>JAJCZT010000085.1 GCA_029262255.1 Deltaproteobacteria bacterium | reverse complement strand
TTATATAGAACGGTTGTAAGAAGAAAATTCCTGTAAGAATTTCTTACAGTGTACATATATAAATAGAAGCGGTTCATTGGTTATTAATCTAAACATAGTTTATAAATCTTAACCAACTCCAAAAAATAATTCTTATGATTGATAACCGCACGGATGCCCCTGCGGTTATCACGGAGATGATCGGCCTCTAAGTTAAATTCTCTCCCGAATACTTGCTAGGAAGGGATAAAAATGAGTGGTTTTGTGAGCTAATCCTATTATTCTCTACATGCTTGAAGGTTTCTATTCTCAGAGTAAAGGTGACAGATCAACGGACAGTAGCAGAAGTGGACTAAATCGTGAGGGGTTTCATCACTAGTTTGTCCAAAAAGCATATCATTTATCCAATGAGTCATCTCATGACCGAGAGCATCAAGAGACGGGGTTATTAAAATCTTCGATTTGCCAACTTTATATTCTCCTACACACCCCGTAGGAGATGATCCGCAGGTGAACCCTTCTTGACCGGTAGAAGGATTATATAAATCAGGATGTACTACCACAACTAAAAGGTCTTCCACAGGCAGGGATTTGATCACGTCTGTTAAATCGGGATACAGAGCTTCAACGCAATCGAGAGCCATTTCAAGATACTCATCAACTACAAGAATAGCTTCGGTTAACTCATCCTCCGAGTAAAAATCATTATGAGCAAATTCAATTCCAAGTTCGGTAATAGTTGTATCCTGTTCACCAAGAAAACTGCTGTCACCGCCTCCACAACATATATGAAACTGCACTGTCAAAAAAGCAAGACATAGAATTAGGCCAGGAATTAATAGGGCTATAACTAACTTTTTTTTATTACTTTTTTTTCCCACGTAGCACCATTTAGAATTTTGCTATAATTGCCAGTAGAAAGCAAAGACGTCTAATCCTTAGACTACTAACTCCTAGAGTTATTATTTTATATTATCTTAATACCGTACTACTCCCATTATATCATGCAGCGTTTTTATATGAAGCATGATTCCTGTAATATTCCACTTCCGCCTGAATCAAAGTACTAATGTTTGAGCGACTTCTTAATATATTTTACGTTGTCTGAATACTTTCCGGATGCTGGAACAAAAGGGATATAAAATAGTAGTATTGTGAGTCGATCGTAAGTAAATTAGAGCCCCTGTTTCTTTTTATCCGTCTCTAAGAGAGCGGCTTTGTCCAGAACCGCCTTTTTTGCAAAAATTGGGGAATTCATTCTTGACGCCAGCGCGATCGCGTCACTAGGGCGGGCGTCAATTTTTGACACTTTGCCGTTTACCGAGAGCTCAACTTGAGCGTAAAAAACCTGATCCCGCAGATCTACAATTACAATCCTTTCCACCCTGGCTTCCATTGTCCTGATAATTGCCGCTATCAAATCATAAGTGAGGGGACGAGGGGATACCTGCCCGGCAAGTTCAAGCTCGATAGAGCGGGCCTCGCAAAGACCGATCCAAATTGGGAGGACGGAGTTTTGCTCTTTATCCGTCAAGAACACCACGGGGCTTTGCACCGTTTGGTCAAAGGCTAGTCCCTTTATCTCCATTTCCTGCACTGCTTTTTCTTCGCCTTTCTCGGCTTCCGCAGTAAAGGTAATAGAAAGAAGAACAAGGAAAGTCATTGTTAATAGTTCAAGAAAAAAGATTTTTTTCATGATGTCACCCCAGGGAAAGAATATCATATATCTTCCCAAAGCCATACGTAATTACCCATTGAGTTTAGGTTTGTCGATAAACCCCAAACAATGCCCGGATTTAATATAATTTTTACCAAATACAAATGTAATAGGAGCCGTCTGTTAAAAGTGGACTGTCAATCTAAGAAATTAGAAAAACTTCTATTTTTCCCCAATCATATAACGGCAGCCGTCTGCACCGATTTTTGCCGAGTGGACCACGCCCGCCGGCACGTCAAAGCGTTGTCCCGGCTCAAATGTAGTCGTTTTTCCCTCTGAGGTTACAGCGATATCACCTTCCAGAACTATATGTGCTGTTATACAAGAGTGGGTATGATCCGGATAGTATGCGTTTGGGTAGTCGCGGTGAACGAAAATACCTGAAAAGCCTTCCCGCTTAAGCTTTTCCTCTAGTTCCTTTTCAGTCAACACCAAGACTCCTCGGACTGCCGGAGAAACTAAAACCTTTTGATAGAATCCTTTTCGAATCTCGGGTTCTTAACAGTACCCAATATCTTACCGCCCAGGCTCCCGTCGCGATGTTTAGCTAAATAAGGGGACAAGAACGTCTTGTATTTGGCAAGATCAGTATTGGTTATTTCAACTCGGTATCCCAAGTCCAAAATACCGCCTTTAGAAATTTCCCAAAGAAGGGGTGTAGTGCCGGTGATTTGAATATCTATTCCGTTGCCCTTCATGCTTAGCTCTTTAATATTCGTTAGATTATCCCCTATATCACCGTTAAATCTTGATTTCAGATTGCTTAGATTCGGGAGTTTCATACCTTTTACCTTTAGGTTCTCTATATTAAGCCCCTCTACCTCAAAGCTAAACTCTCCTTTAGGCGTAGGGTCAAACTGAACGTAAAGCTCCCCGTCCATAATGCCGTTTATTAGTATCTCCGCACTGCCTTCCCCTGAAATCAAGTCAGGGATTGAATCAACCTTGATTTGTTTTATAGACGCCTGTACCTCTTGAATGCCATTGTTTTGTTTGCTTAATCTAACCGCGCCTTCTATTTCCCCGCCATGCAGATTTGCATTAAAGGGGATTTTAGGAGAATCAGAAAAGAGCGAAAACAGTGAGGGTTTTAAAGTTAAACTGTCGAGTTCCAAAAACTGATTTTTGGATTTATATATTTTAACACCCTTAAGATTTACATTGAGCAGGGCTGAAACATCCGCACTTTGTATATCGACCATATAGGGGGTGCTGTTTTGAATCTCGGAGATTATTCTTTGCTTTACAACATCACCCGGAAACGTCATAAATAAAAAAACAAAGAAAGCCGCTACGAAGAAAGTTATATACGATAACGGTACGAAATATTTATAATTTCTGATCTTATCTTTCATATTAACTCACCTGCTTGAACTCATAGGTCGATACGCGTAACTTCACATTCATCGAATCAGATTTATCAGACTTTGTGCTTATATTTAAATTTGAAACTTTAAGTGAGTGTTTATTTTGAATTTTAAATAAAATATCTACCAAATTTGAGAGCGATATTTTATTTAACTCAACATCGACACTTTTTTCCTCATAAAAGTCTTCATCGGAGTTAGTTCTGGAATTTACATCTCTTATTGAAAAATTATTTCTGTCAAGTTTCTCATCTAAGAGTATTTTCTCAACCACCGAAATAAGCGCTTCATTTTCCTTCTTTATTTTGCTTGATAGCTCGGCAATCTTTTTATTCGAATTTTCATACTCAGCCCTGAGCACTTTTACCTCTTTAAGCTCCTTTTCAAGTAGGGCGGACCTCTTTTCCAGACTTGCGGTACCAGAAGAAAATGAATGAAAAATAAGATAGAAAACTACCAAGACTACAGTTCCCCCACCGATCAGGAGCGCTCTTTTATCCCGGTCGGTAGAGAATAACTTTTGCAGTTTCTCCCGAGACCGGTCTATGAAACCCTTTATATTTCCCTTTGTTTTATCTATATCCATACTATACCTTTGATTTTAGCACAACGGATATCTCAAATTTCGTATTACCGTTGGAAGCATTCCCGGTTTGATTTCTCGTCACTGATTCAAACATGCCTGATTCTGTAAGCGCTTCTTCTATTTCGGCAACTTCCTGATATGACCCGCATACACCTTCTATCTTTATTTTGTTACCGGTTTCAAATTTTATTTGATTAACGGTTAACTTAAGGCTCTGGGGTAAACTGCTTGAAATGTCTTTCAAGGCGTCAAGCGGCGTGAGCTCACCCTGAACTCCCTCAATCAGATCAAGCTTCTCTCTAACCTTTCCAACCTCGCTCTCCATAAACAGTTTTGGTTTTGGAATCACTTTCACCTCAGGAAATGTATCTTTGACAACCCGGGCTATTTGAGTCTCCATCTCTTCTACACTCCTTTTAAGTTCATAGTATCTGGAGGCTGAGCTGTATATTAAAAATAGTATTAAAATAGCAAGCAATGCTCCGGGAACCATAAATACCTTTCTTAGCTCGTGGTCTACCCCCGCGTATTTAAACTCGTCTTTGCGGAAGTTTAAATAACCATTTCTAAATGTGCTACCGTAAAGGGCCAGCGCATAAGACTTTGCGAATACTGCTGAGTTGTCAGCACCAAGATCGGGGATATATATCTTTTTAACATCTCGGTCAAGCTCATCTTTAAGAAAATCACTAAAACCCCCTATGAGCGACAAAGACCCTGAAAGCTCCACAGTCTTAACTTTATCTTTAAGCTCAATCTCAAAAAACTGTATGGTCTTTTTTATTTCACCAAGTATTGGGGATAGACACTCTTTTATGTCTTGTCCCTCATCCTCAGATATGACCATTTGACTAAAATCTCTTCTATCGCTCCCCACACCGTCTTGATTAAGTTTCTCAAAAAATGATTCAACCGGTTTAGTGGATGACCTTACACGTCTGATACCGCTTTCATCAAAGAGAGAGTAGCTAATCTCCGTTTCCCCTATATCTATTAAAAGTAAAGGCCTCTTTGCTGAAAGTAGATCGTTTAATGCCCCAAACGCCAGGGGGGCGTAAGTGATAATTTTGGGATCTATTCCGTTCTCATTATAGGACTTAATCAATTCCGCTACTTGGTCTTTCTCAAAGACACATACAAGTGCCTCACTTCCTACCTCGTTTTTAACAAGGTGGTAACCATGTGTTTTTTCTCTTGGATCAAAAGTGGAAATATTTTCAAGCTCGTATTCATAGACCTGGTCTATCTTCTTTGGATCGGAGAATGGGAACTTAACAACTCTGATTGAGGTTGGATTCTCTGCAACAGAGGTAGCAATGTCACCTTTTGGAAGAGAGTACGCCTTAAATACTCCCGCTATAGAGTCTGCGTCGCCAGTAGGAGAAGGGGATATTTCAGTCCGTATTGTCTGTAGCAATTGGGCATCCCTCAATCCTCTCTTAATTAAGGAAACTCTAATATCTTTACTACCTATATCTAGTCCGACAAATCTTCCGTACATGGTTTAAGTAATCTACTTAATCTTTTAGATTAAATCTAAAGTAAAGGTCCTTTAAAGTCAAATCATTATTACATTCTTTTAGCTCTTGTAAGTGTCAGTACCTGCACCTTGTAAGCGCCTGAATTAAGGAGCATTTTAGAGCACTCTTCGCTCGTTGATCCGGTTGTAAACACATCGTCTACCAGCAAGATAGATTTCCCTTTAAACTTATGATCCTCTGTAACTGAAAATGCCCCCTTTACGTTTCTTCTTCTCTCATCCTCGCTTACAATTTCAATCTGCGGGCGGGTCTCTCTTGTTCTCTTGATTCCAAATAGGTCACAATTCACCCCGGCATATTTTGCCAATCCGGTTGCTAGTATCACGGATTGGTTGTACTCCCTTTGTCTTAGTTTAACTATATGTAGAGGAACAGGAACTACTGAGTCAAAGCTATCTAAATCCTTGGGCATATTAGTTGTTAAAATGTCTACCAGAACATCTCCAATACTTAATTTCCCCTCGTACTTAAAACTAATTATCATATCTCTAATTTTCCCGTCGTAGATAGCAATTGAGCGCGCCTTTTCAAAACAAAATTTACCTTTAATACATTTACCGCATAGATGCTCACCACTTTTTAGATCCAAACCCGTATCATCTTCGTCGGTAGAATCAAAGAACCCAAATGGAACTCCGCACTTTTGGCAAAAGGACCAATCATTTATAAACCTTATATCGCTAAAACATAGACTACAGAGATTCTCTGTTTTGAGCGCCGCGATCCTGCAGGAAGGACATACTTTTGGAAATAAAATATCTAGCATATATTTAGGGGAACAGATTGTTCACATAAATACCGAGTTCATTATTAAATTCAATCTTGGTACCTAATTTTAATATAATAGAGGGCGGGTTTTACAAGTTAAAATAAATCTCCCTAAACTCTCATAGGCATAATCACGGATAAGTAAACCTCATCGTCGTCCGGCTTTATTACAGCCGGGCTCAGCTCATCAATCAAACCAATTTGTACTTTCTCTTGTGTAACAGCCTCTAATACATCCATCAAATACCTGGCATTGAATCCAAGCTCTACAGGCTCTCCGGAATAGCTAATGGATAGAGACTCTTTTGCTTCACCAAATTCAGGTGATACCGATACAAGTGTAATCACATCTTTGTCTATATTAAGTTTTACACTTCTTGTCTTCTCCGAAGAAAGTATAGAAACCCTTTTAAGAGCCCTTAAGAGCTCATCCCTTCCTATGGTTATTGTAACTTTTGTTTGCTCTGGAGTTACTTGCTTGTAGTCTGGAAAATCAGCATCTATAAGCCTTGCTATGAGCACAATGTTTTCTCCCTCTGCCATAAAGAAGTTATCCCCTACTCCTATTCTAACAGTGTCAGATAACTTTAAGACCTTTCTTAGTTCCGCAACTCCCTTTTTAGGAACTACAAAACCCTTATCAAACTTAACACCACCTTCAATTTTCTTCTCCACAAGAGACAAACGATGCCCATCTGTGGCGACCAGTCTTAATGTCGTTTTACCCGACTCCTCAAAATATATACCCGCCAGATTTCTTCTGAGTTCATCTGGGGAAACAGCGAATATTGTCTTAGATATCATGTCCTCTATTAAAAAGCTTTCTATACTAAACAAATTATCCGAATGTAGCTCTGGGACTATAGGAAAATCTTCGCTTGGCAACCCGGCGATTTTAAAATTCGCCGAAGAGCTTCTAATTTCGATCCAGTGGTTTGCGATCTCTTCTATCTCAATCTGTCCAACCGGAAGTTCTTTAATTATCTCATACAATTTTCTTGCGGGTATTGCTAAACTGCCTTCTTTTGAAACCTCTGCATCACACCAGGTACTCATAGTGGTCTCCAGGTCCGTGGCGGATATCTCAATCTTGTTATTTTTTAGAGTAATGAGAACATGAGAGAGGACAGGCATTGTAGCGCGTCTTTCTGAAATTCCCTGCACTAATCCTAGTTTTAGTGAAAAATCTTCTACCTGGGTTTTAAATTTCATAGCATCTACTCCTGTATCTTTAATATTAATTATTAATTCTTACTATCTAGTAGTAATAGTAGTAGGGCCTGTGAATTTGTGGATAACTACCCTAATTACTGCATTTTACTATTGATATCTCATCTTATATCCCGTCTTTTTTGTGTTGATAAAGATGTTGATGATCTTAACAACTTGTTAGCCTTTATCCACAGGGATTTAAGCTTATCCTTATTTCAACTTTTTATCCACAATTGCACACACAGTGTTTTGCACCGTTTATCCACTCATTAGCGTTTCTATTTTTTGTGATAAAGTGTCTACATTTTTTGTCATAGCAAGGTCTTTACCTAGAAGCTTTTCAATTTTTTTAACAGCGTGGATTACAGTAGAGTGATCTTTGCCGCCAAATTTTTCTCCTATTTCCGGATAAGAAGCCCCTGTGTATCTGCGTGCAAGATACATCGTGATTTGTCTGGGCACGGCTATGTTTTTTTGTTTTCTCGCCGATTTTAAGTCCTGCACTCTCATTCCGAAAAAGTTTGCTACTTCTTTTTGAATGCTCTCTATCGTAACAAATCTATTATCCTGGTTCTTTACGATGTTTTTTAAAACCTCTTTGGCGAGGTCTAAAGAAATCTCAGCGTTTAGCAGTTTTGCGTGAGCAATTATATTTGTTAGAGTTCCCTCAAGCTCCCTAATGTTTGAGGTAGTATTTTTGGCGATATAAAGTCCAACTTCATTGGGCAGCACAACCCCTTCACTCTCAGCTTTATTCTTAATAATTGCAATCCTTGTTTCTGTCTCAGGCGGTTGTATATCCGTGAGAAGACCCCACTCGAATCTTGAGCGCAGTCTTTCTTCAAGATAGGACATATCCTTGGGCGATTTATCGCTAGTTAGAACTATCTGCTTTTTAGATTCATAAAGTGTGTTGAAAGTGTGGAAGAACTCCTCCTGGGTACTTTCTTTGCCGGCAATAAACTGTATGTCGTCTATTAGAAGCACATCGCAGCCGAATCTGTATCTGTTCCTGAACTCTTCCATTTTATTGGATCTAATACTATTTATAACCTGGTTAGTAAAATGTTCAGCAGATATGCAGCATATTCTCGCCATATTGGATGTTGACTTTAACACCTCGTTTCCTATGGCGTTAATAAGGTGAGTTTTTCCAAGCCCAACTCCTCCGTAAATGAAAAGAGGGTTATAAGCCTCTCCCGGCTTTCTTGCGACCGCGGTTGAGGCCGCGTGCGCAAACTGATTGCTCGGCCCTACTATGAATTTGTCAAAAGTATAATTGGGGCTTAAAAAACCCGTAAATAATCTTTCAGGTCTTGAGTCCGTCTGCCTTGTTTCCTTTTTAGGGCTTTTTCCTTCTTTTTCTGCCGGTTCACTATCCTCAGAGACGATCCTCACTTCTACTGTGATATCGTAAATTTCTTTAATGGTGTCGTTAATGAATTCAAGGTAGTGATTTTCTATCCAGTCTCTATCGAATTGATTATTTGCTTTAAGAACCAGAGTTTCTTGCGTTTCGGTTAATGCTTTTAGAGGAGAAAACCAGAAGAACACCTGTGGATTAGATTTCTTTTTGATCCTTTGTAGTATCTCTTGCCACTGTACTTTTTTGATTGAGGTATCTGAGTCTACTCTTTGTTGTGAAAAGGAGTCTGGAGGCTCAGATTGACTTATAAAAAGTTCTAATCCTCTATCATCATTAGTCCTTTCTGGAAAGAGGGATCTGAGATCATGTTTTATGGGCGCTCTTTTGGTAGCCAATTATCCTCCGATACTTCTTTGAAAAGACAACTTGTCCACAAATTATCAACAGCATGTGGATAACTTTTGTGTAGAAATTTAGTTTGTGAAGCGTCCCATCCAATACGGTAGAATACATCCTAACAGATGCTAAAATACCTTGTCAAGTTTTTTTTTATTATTGCATGATTACAGTTAGTTACGCAGGAATTTTAGCTTCAAATTTTTTGTTGTTTTTTTCATCTAAAATCCTATAATGTAGAAGTTATCCACAGGTCTCTAGACATCATTTTATATGCAAATTACCGAAAACATAGATTTTTTTAAGAAATTTGAGGGATAAAAATTTTGGTTTTTTATAGCGCTATTTTTATGCTTAAAAATTATTTTCCCGAGCGCTCTCAATACCCTTTTTTTCATCCACTCTACTGAGTAAAAAACCACCCACTATAAAAAACACAATTAACGATATAATGCTAAGCCGGCTCGAGCCCGCAATCTGAGATACAATAGCAAAAACCAGAGGCCCAAAAATACCCGCAAATTTTGAACTCATTCCGTAAAAACCATAAAATTCACCTGTTTTTGATTTAGGCAGCATAGCGCCGAAGAAGGAACGGCTGAGGGCTTGAGTTCCTCCCTGTACCGTGCCCACTAGAAATGCCAAAATCCAAAAGTGAAGAGCGGTCTCCATGAAATAGCCGCCAATTGAAATTAGTGTATAGACAAATAGTCCAAGCATGATGGAGTTTTTTGCCCCTATAGGTCTTGCCAGTCTCCCGAAGGCGAAAGAAAACGGGATACCTACGAATTGGGTCATCAGGAGTGCTCCTATCAGAGCTGTCTGACCAATACCTATTTCAGCGCCGTAAATCGCCGCCATCTTAATTATGGTTCCTATTCCGTCGTTATAGATCCAGAAAGCAACCAGGAAGAGGAATAATTGTCTGTAGCTTCTAAGTTCTTTGAATGTCGCTCCTATTCTTTTAAAACCCCCTGTGAAGGGGTTGATATGCGGCGGCGTTTTTTCTTTAACTTTAGGCTCTCTAACGTTTCTGAGAAGTGGGATAGTAAAAATTGCCCACCAAATTGAAACTGTGATAAAAGATAGGCGAGTAGCAAGCAGGGTGTCTGACATCAGCTCAATCATTAAAACATTTATACCAAGGAGGATTCCTCCACCCAAATATCCAAGGGCGTATCCTTTAGTCGATACCTGATCTATTTTTTCAGGACCCGCAACGTGCGGCAACAGGGAATTATAGAACACTTCAGATGTTGCAAACCCTATGTTGCCTATAATAAAAAAGAGAGAAGCCATGAGCCAATCCCCTGTGGTAACAAAGTAGAGAAGCGCGGTTGCAAAGATTCCAAGCGCGGCAAAAGTCAGCAACAGTTTTTTCTTAACCCCTGAGTAATCCGCAATAGCTCCCATTATAGGAGCCAAAAGCGCCGTGATTAAGAGCGCTCCCGCAGCTGTATATCCCCAGTACGCCGTTGCAGTGTTCCCCGGCAGCCCGGCTCCCGCAACCTGGCTGTAGTAAATCGGGAGCACCGCAGCCATGACTGTTGTGGCAAAGGCGGAGTTCGCCCAGTCATACATGCACCAGCTTAGGATTTCTCCACGTTTATTTTTATGAGAAGAGGCGGTCATTCTTTCCTTTAAACGGCTTGTAGAGGCACAGTTAACCTCAGATTATTTATTTAGTATTATTATTGGAAATCACTCAAAAGCCAATTGGCCGGTAACCTTTAAGATTAGAAAAGAGATTTCAGATTGGGGGCATGTTTTGTTTTTTTCCTAGGGCCTTTTGTTTGAATTATATTCATAAATTGTTTTACTCTCGATATCTTATTAGCGCTTAACTGCGCTTTTTTCTAAGCCTACTAAATCAATAAAAGAATCTTTTATTTTTATTGCCGGAATACTTTAGCTTGATATACAAATGGTAATAATTCCCACCTAATAATTGCTTGAAATTAGTCCCGGTTTATGCGATAATTTATTCCTTCGGTGGATTGGAGTAGATCGAATTGGGTTTGATAAAGAAATAAATCGAATAAATAGATTGGAGGCTACAATGCTAAGTAAAGAAATACAGGACGCTCTAAACAATCAGATAAAGAACGAGTACTTTTCTTCATACACATATCTGTCTATGGCAGCTTACTGCGAATCTATTAATATGCAGGGTTTTGCAACTTGGATGAGACTACAGAGCCAGGAAGAACTTGCGCACGCAATGAGGCTCTTTGATTATGTTCTTAACCGCGACGGACGTGTCGTTCTTCACGCTATAGACAAACCACAGACGAAGTTCAAATCTTTAAAAGAGATTTTCCAGATAGTTCTGGATCACGAAAGAGAGGTTACCGGTATGATAAACAGGCTCTATGAGCAGGCTATCAGTGAAAACGATCATGCCACCTCCGTAGAACTACAGTGGTTTATTCAGGAGCAGGTAGAAGAAGAAAAAACCGCAAATGAGGTTTTAGATAAACTTAAGTTGGCAGGCGATAGCGGCTCCGCTCTCCTTATTTTGGATACACAGCTAGCCGAGAGAAGCACAGTTGTGTAGCTGTTTAATATTGTTCAATGAATGGATTTGATTTAAAGAAAATCCCATTTAGGGCAAAACCCCAAGTGGGATTTTTTTAGGATTATACTTTATGAATAAGCCCGGTTTTGAGTTCTGGTTTGATTTCGCAAGCACATATTCCTATCTATCCGTGTGCCGTATCGAGGACTTGGCAAGAAAAGAGGGGATCTCTATTGAATGGAAGCCGTTTCTTTTAGGGCCGATATTTAACAGCCAGGGATGGGACACTTCCCCCTTTAATATTTACAAAGCCAAGGGGGAGTATATGTGGCGTGATATAGAGCGGCAGTCTAAGAAATTTGAGATTCCATTTAATAATCCCTCACAATTTCCTAGAAACGGACTCCTTGCCGCAAGGGTGGCATTGGCTTCTCAGTCCGAGGACTGGTGTCCCGAATTTATAAGCAGAGTATTCAGCGCAAATTTTGTAGAGGATAAAGACATAGCCGATGAAGAAGTAATAGCTTCTATTCTCAACTCACTGGGAATGGACGCGCTCCGGATAATTGCTCAGGCTAAATCACAGGACAGTAAAGATGAACTGAGATTGCAGACTCAATTAGCCGCTGATAAGGGTATCTTCGGCGCGCCTAGTTTTGTAATTGGTAAGGAAATATTCTGGGGAAACGACAGGCTTGAGGATGCCTTTTCGTGGTATAACAAGCACAAGTAATTTTAGCTACATATTCCTTCGATTAGGTTAATGTAGATAAATAGCTCTCTATATTCCACTAAATTCCTAATCTAATTTATTGAATTTTAATAATTATGTTATGTGTGACTAGTTCACTTTAAATTTTTTCATGATAATATGTTGCATATATAAATGACAGTATTAGAAAGCTGATATAAATAATTAGTCGACTTGAACAATGATTATAATATATATACTATAGTTAGCATGAGCCAAGAAATAAATTCACCATTTAGATATGCTGGGGGTAAGTTTTATGCCCGTAAGCTTATACTTGAACACTTACCGGAACATTCTTACTATGTTGAACCATTTGCCGGTGGTGCCTCAATATTTTTTGCAAAGTTTAAAGTTGAAAGAAATTGGTTGAATGATATAGAGAAAGATTTGATCAATTGCCTTATAACAATAAGAGATTACCCCAACCAACTTATTAAGTCTCTTGAAGGCGAGGAAGCTACAAAGGAAAGACATGCATATTATAAAAACGAATTCAAACCAAAGACCGATTTAGAAAGAGCATTAAGATGGTTTTATTTAAACAGAACATCATACTCGGGAATTATGAATATGCAGAACTGTTATTGGGGTTATGGTCCTAAATACAGTATGCGACCCGAAAACTGGCCTCGGAATATACTCAGATCGAGCAAGAAGCTTCAAGGTGTTAAACTAACTACTAACGATTTTGAAGAAGTTATTAATAATGTCCCAGATAATTCTTTTTTATTTGTTGATCCTCCATATTATAATGCAGATCAGGAAAAATTTTACGTTCACTCTTTTAATAAAGAAGACCATTATAGGTTATGCAATGTACTGAATGCTAATACTAACAGAATAAAATTTCTTTTAACATATGATGATAATCCGACAATTAGAGAGTTGTATGATTGGGCTCACAATTTGCATGAAAAGGAATGGAATTATACTATCAACAGAACGGATGATCAAAAAAATGGCTCAAATAAAAAAGGTTCTAGGTATAAAGGGCGTGAATTATTCATCGTAAATTTTGATTCACTCAAACAAATAGAATTATTTGGAGATGAATTAAATATTAATAAGACTCGTAAAAAGTTCTTCTGAGTTTTCAATAGGAATCCATGGTTCAAGAGGGAATTCATTCTTATTATTGAATTTGATGATTGGATAATTTGGGATAAAACCACAATCGGTATTTTTTGTACATTTTTTCCTTGTACATTGAATACCGTTTTCTTCTTCTATTGCCAAGGCGTATGATGGTGCAATATAAATTTGGTTGAATGCGAAATCCTTTGGATCACTTATTTCTTTGTTCTTATTCAGTGACTCTAGAAAACTAATCCCTCTTTCAGTGGGTTCCCATTCAAAAATACCATCATTAGTTTCATAAAAGGCATTGCCTATTGATGTAACAACTAAATCAAAATCTTTCGGTAGGTATTGATCGTTATGTACTGAGAGTTGATCCACACTGACTTTTAATTTGGGGGCTAGTTGCTTTACCATCTTTTCCCCAAGAGTACGGCTTCTCATACACTTTACCCTAACAGTGCTGTCTCCATTATTATAGGTTCTAAATTTTCCTTTTGCTGCAAGTTTACACTCAATGCTAAGCTCTTTACCCGTATCTTTATGACGTACTATTACATCAACATCGTGCATACCTTGTTGTGCATTCATTGGTACTTTTTCAACTTCCCAATCTGCTTCAGGTAATATTTTTTGGAGAGATATCATAATGCTGAATTCAAATGATTTACCACGTATCATAGGGACTACTTTTGGTTCATACAAAGTATCCGATAAGTATTCCAAAGGAATGTTGTATTTATCACAGTATTCTTGAATTTTTCTTTGCCAACTCATGGTTTATTCAAAAAAATCTCCGATCTTTATACCTAAGGCTTTTGCAATTTTTTCTATATTCTCCAATGTAATATTCTTTTCTGCACGTTCTATCATCCCTATATATGTGCGATGGACCCGTGCTCTTGCACCAAGTTCTTCCTGAGACATGCCTTGTTTTAATCTTTCTTCTCTTACCTTTTCCCCAAATTTCTCTAATATGGTTTTACTCATAATTTTCCATGTACAAACAAAATAAATTATATTTAGTTGCTAACTTTGGTTCTACATACTATAGTTAGCACAGAAACTTGTTCTTGCTATGAAAGGGGAAGGATGCGAAATTACAAAACCATATTTAACAGAATATTCTGGGGAAATGACAGGCTTGAGGACGCCTTTTCGTGGTATAACAAGCACAAGCAATTTTAGCTACATATTCCGTCTGTACTGACCGCCCACTTCATAGAGCGCGTGGGTGATCCCGCCAAGCGTACAAAACTTTACGGCTTCCATTATTTTCTCAAAAGTATTCTCGTTATTAGTTGCGGCATTCTGTAATTCCTTTATAACTTCGCCTGATTCTTTTTTATAGCGGTTTGCTGCCGATTTAACAAATTCGACCTGATAATCTTTTTCGTCATTTGTCGAGCGTGTTACCTCACCCGGAGTAATAGTGGGTGAGCCCTCATCTGATAAATATGTATTTACTCCTATAACGGGATAATCGCCTCTGTTTTTAAGAGTTTCATAGTAGAGCGACTCTTCCTGAATCTTGCTCCTTTGATACATTTTTTCCATTGCACCCAAAACTCCTCCCCTCTCACTCAGCCGGTCGAATTCTTTAAGTACCGCCTCTTCAACAAGATCGGTAAGCTCTTCAACAAAAAATGAGCCCTGAAGAGGATTCTCATTTTTAGCGGACCCGAGTTCTCTGTTGATAATAAGCTGTATTGCTATTGCTCTTCTTACCGATTCTTCCGTAGGAGTGGTAATCGCTTCATCATAAGCGTTGGTGTGCAGCGAATTACAGTTGTCATATATGGCGGTCAATGCCTGAAGGGTGGTCCTTATATCGTTAAACGAAATCTCCTGTGCATGGAGCGATCTTCCCGAGGTCTGAATATGGTATTTGAGTTTTTGAGAGCGCTCGTTTGCTCCATATTTTAACTTCATTGCTTTTGCCCAAATGCGGCGCGCCACCCTGCCGATCACTGTATACTCAGCCTCCAAACCGTTAGAAAAGAAGAATGAGAAATTTGGCGCAAACGCGTCTATGTCCATTCCCCTGTATAAAAAATACTCTACAAAGGTAAAGCCGTTTGCGAGTGTGAGGGCGAGCTGGGTTATCGGGTTGGCTCCCGCCTCAGCCATGTGATAGCCTGAAATGGAGATCGAGTAAAAGTTTTGGATGTTGTTATCAATAAAGTACTGCTGAATATCCCCCTGTATTCTGAGCGATGACTCGGTTGAAAATATGCAGGTGTTTTGCGCTTGGTCTTCTTTTAAAATGTCTGCCTGAACAGTACCTCGGACCTGTGATAGGGTTTTACTTTTTATCTTCTCATATACCTCTTTGGGCAGCACCTGATCGCCCGTTACGCCAAGGAGCATAAGCCCCAGCCCGTCGTTCCCTTCGGGTAACTCGCCGTTGTATTCAGGAACTTTTTGGCCGATTTTTTTGTATATGTCTTTTATCTTTTTACGCGCCTCTTTCTCCAAAGTGTTTTCCCGGATGTAGTACTCACACTGCTGGTCAATTGCGGCGTTTAAGAAAAACGCGAGCACTATTGCCGCAGGGCCGTTAATTGTCATTGAAACAGATGTGGAGGGATCACAAAGATCAAAACCACTATATAGTTTTTTGGCATCATCCAGACACGCAATTGAAACTCCCGAATTGCCGATTTTCCCAAAAATATCAGGGCGGCAGTCAGGGTTCTCCCCGTATAGGGTCACAGAATCAAACGCGGTCGATAATCTCTTGGCGGGGGTGTTTAAAGAAACATAATGAAACCTTTTGTTGGTTCTCTCCGGGCCCCCTTCTCCAGCAAACATACGGGTTGGATCTTCGTTTTGTCTTTTAAACGGGAATACGCCTGCCGTATACGGGAACTCTCCGGGCACGTTTTCCTGAAGGCTCCACCTCAGGATATCTCCATACGCTTGATATGTTGGAAGGGAGATACGCGGGATACGATTCATCGAAAGAGACGTGGTGTAAGTTTGTGTTTTAATTTCCCTGTCCCTGACTTTATAAACGTATAGATCGTTTTTATAGCGTTCTAACTTATTATTCCAGTCCTTTAGTATCTTCCAGTTCTCCGGGTCCAGCTCTTTGGATGTTTTTTGATAGAGCCCCTCTAATTCTTTTTTAGCTTCATTATTTGAAGTTTTATTCTCATTTAGTAAGTCAATCGTTTTCTTTATTCCATCAAGTCTCCGTGCAGCTTCTGTCTGTCCGCTCACCCATAAGTTGTAGTCGTGAATTGTCTCCGTGATTTCAGAAAGATAGCGTGTTCTTTTAGGCGGGATAATGCACTTTTCCGCATTTGATTTTGAATTACCTTCGTACTTGGAAATTAAGCGTGTATTTCCTGTATTTGAAACGGCTTTTATTACAGCACTATATAGATCATCTACTCCGGGGTCGTTAAACATAGAGGCGACTGTTCCGTATATCGGAAGCCCCTCATCCTCTTGGTCCCAGAGCAGGTTGTTACGCCTGTATTGTTTACGAACATCACGAAGTGCGTCTGTGGCGCCCTCTTTATCAAACTTATTAATCGCCACCAAGTCCGCGTAATCGAGCATATCTATTTTCTCAAGCTGTGTTGCGGCGCCGTAATCAGGGGTCATTACATATAGCGACGTACCGCAAAGCCCCACGATCTCAGTGTCCGACTGACCGATCCCTGAGGTTTCAAGCACAATCAGATCAAAGCCCGCAAATTTTAAGATACTAATAATTTCCGGTATGTGTTTTGATAGAGCCAGGTTTGACTGACGCGTAGCCAGAGAGCGCATATATACACGTTCACTATTAACCGAATTCATCCTGATCCTGTCGCCAAGCAGAGCCCCGCCGGTTTTTCTTTTTGACGGGTCTACAGAAATAATAGCGATTCTTTTATCTTTAAAATCCGCCAGGAATCGGCGCACCAGCTCATCTACGATTGATGATTTCCCCGCGCCCCCTGTTCCCGTAACCCCCAAGACCGGAATATGAGGCAAACTCTTTAGCTCCCGATTAATTTTTTCAATAACTGCTAGCGCAGATTTATTCCCGTTCTCCAGAGCTGATATCAATTGCCCCAGGCCATTGGATGATTCATGTGCATGTCTTATCTTTTTCAGGATGCTGTTAGAGTCAATATTTCCAGCCGTATAGTCTATCTGACTCAGCAAATCATTAATCATTCCCTGAAGCCCCATTGTCCTCCCGTCGTCGGGAGCATAAATTCTAGCTATACCGTAGGCGTGTAGTTCCTCTATCTCCATGGGGAGTATCGTTCCCCCTCCTCCTCCAAATATCTTTATATGTGAGGACCCTTTTTCACTAAGCAGGTCATACATATATTTAAAGAACTCCATATGACCGCCCTGATATGAGGTTACGGCGATTGCCTGCACGTCCTCTTGAATTGCAGTGTTTACGATTTCCTCTGCTGAGCGGTTATGACCAAGGTGTATTACCTCAACGCCAGAGGACTGCAGGATTCTTCTCATTATATTAATAGCGGCGTCATGGCCGTCGAAAAGGGAAGTGGCCGAGACTATACGTATTTTACTTTTAGGTTTGTAGATAGTGATTTCTTTTCTGATTGGTTGTTGTGCCATGACCAGACCGTATCTCTATAAGACCTTAATAATTAACTGAACGCTCGTTCAGCGTTACTTTAAATCAATCATGACGCTTCTGTCAAGTGTGTTCTTATTGATATATATATAACTGGCCGTAATCTAATAATAAATATAAACAATATTTATACGAGCGGGGTGATAACGAATTATGGAAAAATATTGAACGATTGTTCGGTGAGTGGTCGAGTATAATAATTTATATACAGGATTTAGTGTGTTGTTATTTGTTCTAAGATTGATTTACTCTGTGTCTCTATATACCGCTCAAGAGTATAATTCTTCTGGAGCGCCCAGCGTCTGAATGCCCACATCTGTCCCTGTACCATAATATTGTGTGCCGTTAAAAGTATGTTCTTCTCCTCTATTTTGAAGCTTTTTTGCTCAACTCCGTGCTTTAAAATATCCTCAAAGATTGCAGTCATATCCTCTTCCGATTTAAATATGTACTTTCTATTTTCATGCGATAAAGATTTTGTTTCCTGATACAAAAATATTATGTAATCCTGTAGCTCATCAATTATGCGATAGTATATTTCTATAGCGTTAATAAGGCTTTGAGCACTGTCCTTGGTAATTTCTACAGATGGCTTTACTCTCATTCTTACCGTGGAATTAATATAATCACATACCAGGATTAATATGTCCTCTTTGGTTCTTATATATTCATAGAGCGTACCTACGCTCATTCCGAATTTTTGAGCGATCTCCCTGATGGTAGTCCGGTGGAAACCCTTGCGGACAAAAAGATCTACAGCCGCATTTACAATTTCCTTTCTTCTAATCTCTATTAGTTCCTTGTCTTTAACTGAGGACTCAATCTCTTTTTTGGATATGCTCACCGAGGTCTCCTTTTGGCTATTATATACTATTATCCGGATATTAATATGCAGTGATTGCCTAATATATGCTGAACATCCGTTCACTAAAACCTTAGTTTATTATTCTCACAATTGTCAAGTGTTATTAGCCGGCGCCATGCTTGGGGATCTAATATAAAAACGAGGTTACTCAAGAAAACTATTTTTAGCTCCAGAAAAGAATACCAAATCGATTGCTAGCTTAAATAAGCTTGTCCAGTGCGGACTTCTGATCGGGATAAACATCTACTATTGTGTCAAAACCACTAGCTTTAAAAACTTGATTGACGCTGTCTGTAAGAGAACAGATCGCAAAAAGCCCGTCACTGTCTTTTTGCCGTTTCGCTATGATTAACAAGGTACGTAAGCCCGCGCTGCTTATGTAGTTGATCTTCGAGAAGTCAATCAAGATAGAGCTTTCTCCCTTTTCTATACTATTAATTACTTTTTGTTGAAATGATTGAGCCGCAACTTGGTCGAGACGGCCTTCGGGCGTTATCACGAGAGTTTTATCTTTTTTGATTTCGTCGATGTTCATATCACTTCCTCCGTTTTCTCTAGATTGCGGTTAATGTCACTAGAGTATAGGCAGATAATATGGTTAATAAGGAAGATACATATAAAAATTTAGTCTATCTTCATACAGTCTATTCAATAATTGAGACACTGCCTGTCCGATGAGGTCCAGTTTCGCAATCTGAGCAATACGGGGAGCCAGTCTTTCCGCCTCATCTGAGCCGAGTATCGAGGGAAACAGCTTAAAAGTATTTGCCAGACTGACCAGGACTACGTCATGGGGTGTTGGTATATCGTCACTATTTAGTAGATCCGTTATCCTATGCCTGACTTCCTTTTCTTGAGAATCGTCAATTGTCGGATATCGTCTGACCCCGAAAACCCATAGAATCTTCTTTTCCTCAACCTTGAGTATTCCCTTTTCTATCAACATACCCAAAGCTTCTTTCTTGATTTCATCTCCATATTCTACGATTTGATTTAGCCAATATCGTGTATTAAATGTCTCTTCTGACTGGGCGATCATTGCAAGATAGGGATCAAGTAATTTTACTCCTGTGGCAGTTGAATCGGTCACTATGAGTTTGTCCAGATCATTATCAATCTTATCTCTATCTGCCAGATCCATCAAAACAGCACCGGCAAGAATAAAATGGAGTTCCTTAAGGGAGGTCATATCGAGCTTGCCCGATTTGTCATCTAAGATTAGCAGTAATATTTCTTCAGCAAAAGTTAGCAATTAACCAGCCCTCACATGAATATGGAAAAATGATAACACATCTGGGCCTGGTGCCAAAGCTATAAAGATTTTTAAATGGGGTGCTCGGGTGTATCACATATATATGTGGTGACATTCAGCCATTTCGGTCGTTTAATACCCGGGTCTATGATTGCTCGATGCATGCGTCGAACTTACTACGCAAATCATGAGTATCAATTCCCCCTGACTCGCCTATGGCGACAATCTGAGTGCGCGGTGTACGCTCGCCCCACTCATCCAGTTCAGAGATCTCGGTGCGTCGCCCAACTATCTGCAGAGTAAAGCGCTTATCAGGGGCGTCAGCTGTAAAAACAATACCCTTACAACGGTAAACGGACGCCGGAAGCTCCCTCCGCACCATGTGGCGAAGAGCGTCTAGCGAAAACGGCCTATCGGATTCATAGCTCCATGTGTCGAATATACCTTTAGCAGATTCGTGGCCGTGGGTGTGCCCGTTGTTTTCAGCTTCACTATGATCGCCGTCCCAGACCGCATTGCCGGGGTGGAAGCGTCCGACGGCAAGCAGGATTTCCAATGGCACATCGCACCTTACAGACTCAACGATCCGCACCCTTTTCAGATGGTGATCGATCCACTCCTTTATAACCTCGATATGCTCCGTGCCGACCAGGTCCACCTTGTTGAGAATTACCATGTCGGCAAAGCCGATCTGACGCATCTTCAAAAAGTTTATCTCCTTGTTATCACCGTGCTTAAAAACACCCTCCGCGTCTACAACGCAGGTAACACTGTCCAACCATAGCAGCTTTTCATATTTAGGGTTGAGAAAAGTCGTAACGATACTCCCGGGGTCCGAAACCCCGCTTGCCTCCAGAAGTACGTAGTCGACTACTTGCTCACGGGTGAGGAGCAGCTCCAGCGATTCTACAAGGTCGTCTCTGATTTCACAGCACACGCATCCGTTTGAGAGGTTAATGGTGTTTTCCTCCAGGCCCTCTACGAGTTCGGCGTCAATGTTAACTGCGCCAAAGTCGTTAACCAGCACGCCCACCCGGAGCCCGTGGTCTCCGTTTAGGATACGGTTCAATAGCGTTGTTTTTCCTGCGCCTAGAAAGCCGGTTAAGAGGGTGACTGGTACAGGGTCGCGCCCTGGTATGGCAATTGGTTCCGTTCTCGGGGCCGGTGCTAGTATTTTGTCCTTGTTCATTATTGATTGCTCGGCGCGCCGCACGTTGATTGGCAGCGCGCCCTGGGTTTTAGTCTGATCTTTTTAGTCGTCTAGCTTTATTCCCCGGGCCGCGAGCATCTCGCGCGGGTTCAATGTGATGCCGGGCCATTTTTGAACCGGCTTTCTGTACTCGCCGGGCGGGTAGTATTTCTTGGGATCGATTTCCAGATCGCGCACAAACTGCTCCTGCTGCACCTCACGAGGCATAGTAGGAGTGGGTAGCACAATCTCCTCGGGCATCTTCTGCCCGGGCTTGATAAACCACCTTGGATCCATGGCCGCAGGGGCCGCTCCATCGGGCATCAGGGCTTCCCGCGCCCAAATGGCGTCCTTCGTGACGTTAAGGACCTGGACGTCTGGGCCGCCGAACATAAACAGCCCGTCCCAGTTCGAGCGGACTTCGGCCACCGATTCGGCAGCCAGGCCGTCGCCCGACCACTCGTAGTGGCAGATACAGCCGATGCGGGGCTGAGCCTGCTTGAATAAGTAGCCCGCGGCATAGTACAACGTGTGAAAGATGTCGATCGTATATTCCCATAGCTCAGAAGGCGCGCCCAACTTGAATGATGACAGTGTCGGCGTGTCTATCGTCCCTTCCGAGACAAAAACGTCAGCTCCCTTGCCGTATTTGGCAGACAGCTCATCGGGGCGGCCGTCTCCGGTCCAGACGAAGGACAGCCCTGCGTCCTCCCAGTCCAGGCGGTATCCCGAAGCTCCGTCCTTTACGTGTGAACGCGGCCAGTGCCGTACCACCACGCCGTCTTTGTTATAACAGACACCGTTTTCCTCTTTCCAGTCAAACTCTGTTACCTCTATTTCCAAACCGTCCCCCATGGGGTTAACATTGAAGCTTTCCTCGTGCCAGCGGTTCATCTCACGCATGTGCTTTATCATATGCTTGGTCCCAAGCTCAGGTGTTCTGCCCGACGGGCCGTACACACGAAGTGGCTCAAACCCTCCCGCAAAAGCACGGAATGGGTACATGTAGGGTAGGTCGGCAAAATGGTCTGCGTGCAGGTGGCTCAGGAATATGTCGTTGATAAGAGGAGCGGGCACCTGAAGCGCTATAGCGTTTTTGATGCTTCCGTTGCCCATATCAAAGAAGAACCGGCGCGGCTGCAATGTGCCGTTGCCGAGCTCTACCAGCATAGATGTGCCCGACTGCAGCTTTGTTGGTGGCCAGGGAGTGCTGCCGAGAAACATAATTCGCATTTCGTTCTTAGGAAGTACTTCGGTGCCGGGGATGTATACGTTACGGTTTCTGATCGCGGGCCAGGGTTTGTAATATTCCGGCAGGCTGACCCCGCCTCCCGGGCGTGGCCCATAGGGATTGGTCGGCTGACATTCGGGCTCGGCGGCAGCCGAAACCCCCGGAACAGCCATCGATGCGGCTACAGCGCCTGCAGCTACTGTACTAGCTTTTAGAAAGTCTCGCCGGCTAGCCCCGGACTTTTGATCCTTTGATTTTTCTTTGTTCTCTTTCGTCAAGATTGCCTCCTTTGCTGTCAAGAGTTTGTGATTTTGTTTTGATTTCCACCTTTATACAACTATAGCTATCATAATAGAGAACATCAATTCAAGTCATTATTGTGGCTCCTGAACAGGAGAAATGGGGGCAGTTGTATTAGTACAATTTTGTAGTAGCGGTTTATCTAATACACTCTGTCATAGATGGTTTCGAGTCACCAAATTTTTTATATACTCCACAATTTTATTCAAATTTATGCCGGATTAAAGGGGGAATAGTCCAGGAATTGCCATTTAAGAGGAACCGCTCCGCGGGTATGTACAACACCGCATATTTCGAATTCCACTAGGCGTCCAGCTCCGGCGAATTCCGCTACCCGGTCGTCATCCCATATTATTTTTGCCTCTCCAGTTAGTTGTACGGTACCCCCGTTTTCAAAATCTATGAACAAGAGACTTGCTCCGGGGTTAACTGAAATGTTTCCTAAGGTGTTAAACATGCTGTTGCCTACGTAATCGGGGAATACAATCTTGTTTTGATTCAATACTTTAACGAAGCCGGGGTCCCCTCCACGGTGTGACACGTCTACTCCGGACTCCTTATGATAAGAAGCTATAAAAAATGTATCAGACGCAGCTATAAATTTTTGCAGATCATTGCTCAGGTTTTCCGAATGTTGAATATCCTGCTTGCCCGGGGATTCAGTAGGGGTTGAGGCTTCGCGGGCCTGTATGTACTTAGGACATTGGATATACGCTCTCTTGAGTGTTACATAGATTACCCCGTTTCGTATTCGGGCCTTTCCCTTTACTTTCAGGCGGTGCCGGGTTGCAAGCTCGATCGCCAGTATGCCTATTTCATTCTTCTTCTTTAGGTTGTCGATTAAGGAGTCGCCATGAACGGGGACAGCGTCAATACGGATAGTGGTTTTATCCAAAGCCTGAATGAATCCGGGGTTGCCTGCTAAAACCGAAGCCTGTACACGATTGTTGCTATCGAGAGAGCCTATTACGACCATCCTCTGAATTTCCAGGAAATACTCAATGTTAGGCGGCAGGATCGGGCTTATTACCATCGAGACCCTTTGAGCAATATCACGGACTCCCGCTCTAGTCTGGACAGCGATTTCACCTGAATGAAACTTTGATTTCATTATCTGCCCCTTACTAATTATTAGCCATTTTACAGTTTATAATTAAACGCCGATTTATACTTTCGATAATCAAAGCATGAAAAAAGATTCCAACCGCCGTCTACAAGCTTAGGCTTTATACTGTGAGCTGGACCATTTAATGCGGTATGGTGTCTGCAATGTAAGGACGGCACTCTATTTTAACCGGTTGGAATTATTGACTATTTATCCTACTACATATTACAAAAAAGGGAGCCGAAGCCCCTTTGCACATTTTATCTCCCCCTTAGAAAAAGGGGGGTTAGGGAGGATTTATCTTTTGTCGTCACCCTGAACTCGATTCAGGGTCTCATCTTTTAATCCTTCATCCTTTAAGCAGTCACCTTTCTTCTTCTCATAACCATAAATCCAACTATTCCCAATACTCCAGCCATCGCTATAAGAGCCTATCTGGAGTGTGGTTATACGAGGAGGCATATTGAGTCCCATCAATGTATATCTAAAGCACATTCTTCCTTTCTCCACTTTTAACAGCTCCAGTTCTCCAGAGTAAGGCCAATTGACATATATTTATATATTCGTTAGTTTTTGAATCCTAATGTTTAGAATATTCCTGTTCCGAATGTCATTAGTTTTAATATTCTTTTTTCAAATTTCTCCGATCATCACACACGCGTATCAGCTCAAACCGACAGGTGTTATCGAAAATAATGATACCACGGATAAGCCAAAACAGATTGAGGTCGGCATATATATGATAAACATTGAAGAGGTGAACAGCGCTAAACAAAGTTATAAAGCTACAATTG
>JAJCZT010000084.1 GCA_029262255.1 Deltaproteobacteria bacterium | reverse complement strand
ATTCCACGCGAGCCGCCTGTAATAAGAGCAACTTTCCCATTAAGCTTACCCATTGTTTATCAACTCCAGTTGTGATATTTTCTCGAAATTGCTAACGGAAACATCTGACAATGTCCTTTTTATTAATCCTGATAAAACATTTTTAGGTCCTATTTCTATAAAATTCGTACAGCCCTGTGTCTTTAACATCTCTACAGATTCAAACCATCTGACGGGACTTGTAACCTGACTTATTAAGAGTTCTTTTACTTTATTAGGATCACTAATAACTGATGCTGTGCAATTTGCAACCAAAGGAGCACTCATTTGTGAGAAAGTCACCTCATTTAAAACTCCAGACAGCCTATCGGCGGCCGGTTTCATCAACTCACAGTGAAAGGGTGCGCTTACGTCAAGGGGGACAACTCGTTTGGCCCCATCTGATTTTGCTATTAAAGAGGCCTCCTCTATCGCTTCTTTGTTCCCCGATATAACGGTTTGTCCGGGCGCGTTAAGGTTTGCCGGGCTTGCAATCATCCCGTTTTGAGATACCTGATTGCAAATCGCCTCTACTCTATCTTTATCAAGACCTAATATTGCGGCCATGGCGCCTACGCCAACCGGAACTGCTTCTTGCATGAATTCTCCGCGTTTCCTTACCGTGTGAACAGCCTCACTCAATTTCATTGCGCCGTTTGAAACTAGAGCCGTGTACTCGCCCAGGCTATGCCCTGCGACAAAGTCGGGCTTATATGAGGTTTCGTTTTCCAAAACTCTTAGGCACGCAATGCTTGTGGTTAACAACGCAGGTTGAGCATTCGCAGTTAAAGATAACTCGCTCTGCTCCCCCTCAAAGCATAGTTTCGCTAGATCGAACCCCAATACATCGTTTGCTTCTTCAAACGTTTCTTTGGCTATGCCGAACTCATCATAAAACTCTTTTCCCATTCCCACGTATTGGGAACCCTGGCCTGGGAATACGAAAGCAATCATATAAATTTATCCTCGAAATAGTTGAAAATATATTATGACTCTACTTCTTGTTTCTCTTTTATAAAGGTCCTGCCCTTATAGAAACCGCAACTCGGGCATGCCCTATGAGGTGATTTGTGCTCACCGCAATTCTGACATGTAGATACACCCGGCACGCTTAATTTATAATGGGTTCTTCTTTTTCTAGATCTGGACCTAGAGTGTTTTCTCTTGGGAAGTGCCATTTTCTAATTCTCCCTTTTCATTCTCATATTTTTAAGTTTTTCAAAATCGCAAATCTTGGATCTATATCCTCACCCTCACATGTGCAACTATCTTGATTTAAATTGTTGCCGCATGTTGTGCAGAGTCCTTTGCAGTCTTCCTTACAAACAACTTTTACCGGCAATGAAATCGCTATCTGCTCCATTATGTAATTACTTAAATCTATCTCATCCCCTTTATAAGTCTCATGTTCATCGTCATCTTCTTCTTCGCTAATTTTATCGACAGGCGAAAGAACAAGGTTAACTAAAGGGTTAAGCTCTATTCTAACAGATTCTACGCACCTTGAACACTCGGTCTGAATAGAGAATTGGACATTCCCGATAACGGTGACTTCTTTAAGTACCCTTGTCACATGTAAATCAATCCTGATCTTTGATAGAAGGTGAAACCCTTCACTTTCAGACCAAAGCTCAGGCAGATTTGCCAGCCACTGTGGTTCTTCTAATACTTCAATATGAACACCACTTTCCGGTATATCTGAAACACGTAGTTTCATTGCGCTTGTTGATATCATCTGACTCTTAAAATTAATGCGGTTTAATAATAATACAAGATTACTCATTTGCAAGTACATTATTGTTTTTAAACTAAGTGACAGGAGACAAAGTGTTCACTCCCAACATCGCGAAGTTCAGGCTCAATTGTTTTACATTTCTCTACAGCTATCGGGCATCGGGGGTGGAAGCTGCATCCAGAAGGGGGATTAATCGGACTCGGCACGTCTCCTTTTAATACTGTTGTCTCTCTTTTCCTGCTTGGGTCCGCAATCGGTACAGATGAGATTAGTATACGCGTGTAGGGGTGAAGCGGATTTTTGTATAGCTCTTTACTTGGAGAGATTTCAACAATTTTTCCTAAATACATCACAGCTACTTTGTCGCTTATATGTCTTACCACTCTAAGGTCATGAGAGATAAAAAGGTATGTGAGCTTAAATTTTTCTTGCAGTTCAATAAAGAGGTTAATGATTTGAGCCTGAACCGAGACATCGAGAGCTGATATCGGCTCATCGCAAACTATGAACTTCGGTTTAAGAGCAAGCGCTCTTGCGATGGCTATTCTCTGGCGCTGACCTCCGCTGAATTCGTGAGGGTAACGGGAAAGAGCGTCTTCTCTCAACCCTACAGTGATTAAGAGCTCGCGGATTAAATCTTTTCTCTCCTGGCCTGAAGAGATGTTATGTATGGCGAGTCCCTCTGATACGATACTCTCTACTTTCATCCTTGGGTTAAGGGAGCCGTAAGGGTCTTGGAATACGATCTGCATTTCCCTTCGGTAAGGCCTCATTTTAGATGGAGACAAGTGTGTTATATCGTTATTCTCAAATAGAATCTTCCCGTCTGTAGGCTCAAGGAGTTTGAGTATCGTTTTGCCAAGTGTGGTTTTGCCGCAGCCGCTTTCT
>JAJCZT010000083.1 GCA_029262255.1 Deltaproteobacteria bacterium | reverse complement strand
TCACCAGACTCAACGGTGAGGGTGATTTCACCCTCGTCGCCTCTGCCAAAGAGATCAAATGCAACGTCTTCAAGATATTTTGAGATAATCACATCCAGCCCTCGGGCCCCAGTTTGTCTTCTCTTGGCCTCTTCAATTATATGATCAACAACTACCGGATCCAGGTATAACTGAAATCCTTCTTCTTCAAACTCTCTTTTGTAATTCATAATCTTTAGATGAATAATTTCTTTTAACGTGTCTTTGCTAAGAGGCGAAAATGGGACAATTCTGTTAAATCTTGCTATAAGCTCCGGAAGAAAACCAAACAGTTGGAATTTAGTAATGTCATCCGCCTCTTCTTGGCTCATATTGTATGCAATAACATCTTCGTCATCGTTATTCTTTCCTGATTTTTTCATAAATCCAACTTCGTTACTTCCATATAAGTTCTTTATTCCCGAGAACGCCCCTACTGCGAAAAATGAGATATCACGAGTAGATATAAGTGCTCTTGGACCTCTGTTTGAAAATCCAAAGTCTAGAGGAATCTGCACGTCTGTTCCTTCCAATATTTTAAGGAGCTCTCTTTGAACCCCATACCCTGAAACATCTTTTGTCGTTCCCTGCCCTGCAAACCTGGCGTTGCTGTAAGCGCCCGCAATTTTATCAAATTCGTCAAGAACAATAACACCGCATTCAGCTATATCAATACTTTCGTTAGCCGCGTATACAAGCTGTACCAAGATATTTACTACGTCATCCCCTACATAGCCCGATTCTGTGAATTTGGTCATATCTATAATAACAAACGGGAGTTTGAAAATTTCACCAAACAAAAGCTCAATCAAATAAGTCTTGCCGCACCCGGTAGGTCCCATTAGGATAGAGTTAGGTCTCGGAACCAGTTCAGTTCTCAAAGTGTTACTTGAGTGTAGATGCTTTAGTCTTTTGACATGTCTATAAGCTGCAAGAGAAATTGCACGTCTGGCTTCTGTCTGTCCCTTATAGCCTAGTTTATCAAGCTCAGCAAAGATCTTTTTAGGCGAAGGAAGAGGAACAGTTTGGATAAAATCCTTTACATAATGAACTTTTTCTCCTCGTCTCATTTAGACATACCCCCGGCGCAAATGTTCAATAAATCTAATATCTTTGATAAAGATAAGATATTAACTATAACACTTCAAGTATTGTTATGCTCAAGTATAAGGATTTTTCAGATCGTTAGAGGTGGGAATAATTAAAGATCAAGTTTTTAAAAACATTTCCAATATAGCTTTACCCATATGTAATTTGTTTTCAGCTTGCTCATAAGCAATGGAGTTTGGTCCCTCAAGCACTTCTTCGGTTATCTCTTCTCCCTTATGTGCGGGCAAGCAGTGCATTACAAGTACATCGGGGCTCGCGATAGAAAGCATTTTTTCATTTATTTGAAATGGTTTGAATATTTTTTGTTTTTTCTTTGTCTCTTTTTCCTGTCCCATGCTTACCCAAACGTCGGTATATAATATATCCGCATTAGACGCGGCTTTGTTGGGGTCGTTAGTAATCTCAATTGTGCCGTCTCCACTCTCTCCGGCTTTTTTGAGCATATTGCCGTCAGGTTCATATCCTTTTGGAGTTCCTATAGAAAGATTAATTCCCAAAATAGACGCTGCTCCAATGAAGGAATTAACTATGTTGTTCCCATCTCCGACATAAGCCAATTTAATTTTATTGAGTTTTTTGCCCTGCTCCACAATTGTAAAAAGGTCTGAGACAATTTGAGTGGGATGGCCTAAATCCGTTAGAGCGTTTATTACGGGAACACTAGAATGCTCGGCGAATTCCTCAATCCTGTCCTGCTCGTAAGTCCTTATTATCACCCCGTCCAGATAAGAGGATATGATTTTTGCGGTATCAGCGATAGACTCCCCTCTTCCTAGCTGCATATCACTTGGGTTCATATAGAGAACATGGGCACCCAGATCGTTAATTGCGACTTCAAAAGAGACCCTTGTTCTCGTTGAGAGTTTCTCAAAAATCATTCCGATTGATTTTTTCTTTAGCGTCTCGTGGCTTTTGCCTGCTTTCTTTTCCTTTTTTAGCTGGGCCGCTCTTTTGAAAAGTGAATGGAATTCTTTTTTCGATAGATCGAAAATGCTAAGAAAATGTCTAGGCATCCGCCACCTCTTGTAGTGCCTTATCTATAGTTTTTATTGCATAATCTATCTCTTTTTTCTTTACATTTAATGGAGGCAATATCCTCATGACTGTTTGAATTGTGAGTATAGTAAGAAGTCCGTTATCCATACATTTATCTACTACGGTTTTAGCTATTTCTTTGTTTTTGAACTCAATCCCCAAAATAAGACCTTTGCCCCTTACTTCTTTTATCAATTTGCCGTATTTCTTTTCAAGTACTTTGAGGCTATCTAAAAAATAGTGACCTGAGTCCGTTGCGCCGTCTAATAGACCCTCTTTGTTAATAGTGTCCAATACCGCTTTGCCGGCACTCATGGCAAGCGGGTTTCCTCCAAGTGTTGTCCCATGCATCCCGGGGCTCAAGTGTTTGGCGACCTTATTGGTTGCCAGAAAAGCTCCGCAAGGTATACCGCCGCCAAGCGCTTTGGACAGCGTCATAATGTCGGGCTTCATTCCGTAGTGCTCATAGGCAAAAAGCTTTCCGCATCTTCCCATACCCACCTGCACCTCATCCAGTATCAATAGAACTTTTTTCTTTGTGCAGAGCCTGCGAACCTGTTTTAGATAGTTGTCAGGAGGAAGCACTACTCCGTTTTCTCCCTGAATTGGCTCTAGTATTACAGCGCATACCTTCTCGTCTTCCAAGGCTTTTTCAAGCGCTTCAATCTTGCCGTAAGCAACCGATTTGAATCCCGGCAGAAGCGGTTTAAATCCGGCCTGGTATTTTTTGCTAGTAGCGCTCAAGGCTCCCATGGTTCTTCCGTGAAATGAGTCCCTTGCGTGGACTATCTTATATTTGCCCCCGTTGTCGGCTCCCCATTTTCTTGCGAGCTTTATTGCTCCCTCATTTGCCTCAGCTCCACTGTTGCAAAAGAAAACTTTATCGGCAAAAGAGTTTTCCACGAGCATTTTTGCAAATTCACCCTGCCCCTCGATGTGGAACAAATTGCATGGCTGAACCAGCTTTTTAGATTGATCTCTAATTGCCTTTGTAATATTGGGGTGACAGTGACCCAGGTTATTCACGGCGATGCCGGTTACGAAATCCAGGTATTTTTTGCCGTTTGCGTCCCATGCCCAGGACCCCTTTCCCTTAACCATCGCAATAGGATAGCGGCCGTAAGTATTCATCAGGTAATTCTTAGTATTTGATATTATTTCTTCTGTGCTCAAATCAGTATCTCCGTTCCAATTCCCGAATCCGTAAAGATTTCAAGTATCAGCGCGTGCTCAACGGTCCCATCAATTATATGCACTTTCTGCACCCCTTCATGAAGCGCCTCGATTGCGCACATGACTTTGGGGATCATACCGCTGGAAATTGTCTCTTTCTTGATTAATTTCTTGGCTTCCGATTCGGTAAGGGTCGAGATTAATTCTTTCTTGTTGTCCATAATCCCCGGGACGTTTGTCAGGAGGATTAACTTAACAGCGTTTAGCGCTCCTGCTATTTTCCCTGCAACATGATCCGCGTTTATGTTAAAAGTTCCTCCTTTCTCATCAGAACCTATCGGAGCAATAACCGGAATATATCCCGAGTTCTCAAGCACTTTTATAAGATCGGGGTTTACGCTTTCAACCTCTCCTACCATCCCAAGGTCGGCTCCTCTTGGAATTTTAATTCCATGCTCTTTAGCGAATTTCTTGAGATCAAGTTTCTTGGCAAGGATCATCTTCCCTTCTTTTCCCGATGTTCCCACAGCTTTTCCGCCCATAGAATGTATAGCTTCTATAATCTTCTGGTTGATCTTTCCTACGAGCACCATCTCGGCCACTTCCATTGTCTGCTCATCTGTTACACGAAGTCCCGCGATAAACTCGGTTTCAATCCCAAGTCTTTTAAGGTGGTTCCCGATTTGAGGGCCCCCTCCGTGCACAACTACGGGGTGCATGCCGACGTATTTCATCAGCACCACGTCACGCGCGAAGTTGGTAAGGTCGTCATCCCCGACACTCCCCCCGTATTTTACAACAATGGTCTGTCCGTAAAATTCCTTTATGTAGGGCAGCGCCTCAACGAGTGTCTGAGCTTTCTGTATAAGTTTTTTCATTTTATATTTTCCTTCCTGAAATTAAGCTCACTATTATAAAATATATATGGGATTCTGCCAATAAGCCGTATTAAAAGGTTATGTTGTCTTGAATATTTGTTTTATAGCTTTTTTGTGATTAATTGATTTGGAGCAGGCGCTGTACTGCGCCCCTTTAGTCAAGCCCAGATTAAGTTGGAATCATGAATAATATAAAACGCCTTACTTGGCTTAGTAACCAAAAAAGGGAGCCGAAACTCCCTTCATTCCTTATTGTCATTTCGAACGCATGTGAGAAATCTTTCTTTTATTTTTTCATCCTCCCCTTTCTTAAAGGGGAGCGAGAGGGGATTTGAAGTTCTTGGCTATTCTGAATCATGTCCTGAATTTATTTCAGGATCTATTCAAAATCTCATCTTTTTTTTAATTCCTTCCCCATATTAGGGGGGAAGGTTAGGATAGGGGTGTTAATGCCGTCGCCCTGAAGCTCTCCAAGGGTGAAATCCTAAAGGCTACGTCCTTCGATTAAACTCAGGGCGAACGGGTTAAAATATATGCTCATCCTGCATCATTCCTATTTGGTTCTTAATGTGGAGCACTATAGCTTCTATCTGATAATCGTAAATGGTAATATATCCTGTTATATTTCATCCCTAAGGAGATTAGCTATATGTCAGCAGATAAAAATGATACCAAGTTGGATTTAAGCGAAAAGGGACGGAAGACAGACGGAACCGTAATATCTTTAGACAAGAGATTGTTTATGCAGTTTATGGCTTTTGGGGACTGCTGGAATACCGAGGAGTTAAAAAAAGAGCTGGAAAATGCGGGTATGGACCTCGTTCTTTACGCTGATATGAATGACCCTTACGGAATAGGGCTTTTAGCCTTCAGTGAAGACCCGGACTTTTTTGTCAATGAGTTAAGAGAGTTCTTAAATGATTCATCTTTTATGGAATTTACGCCCAAGGCAGAGTTTTCAATGTTAGGGAGAACCTATTCACTCGGCTATGAGCCCGATCTGGAGAAAACACTGCTAAGCGGTCCCCGCGCTAAAGTTCTGGATCCCGAGTGGCCATGGGCGATATGGTATCCGCTCCGCAGAGAGAAAAGCTTTGAGGCTTTATCAGAAGACGAACAGCGGGTCGTATTGGGAGAACACGGGAAACTAGGTTTTAAGTTTGGGCATGCGGGTTTAGGAAGAGATATAAGACTAGCCTGTCACGGTCTTGATAAGAACGATAATGATTTTGTGATCGGAGTGTTAGGAAAAGGGCTTTTCCCCCTATCTGCTTTAATTCAGGCAATGCGGAAGACCAAACAGACATCACAGTATTTAGAAAGCCTAGGTCCCTTTTTTGTTGGGAAAGTCCTCTGGCAGAGTAAAATTTAATCCGGCAAAAAGTTAGTGCATCTCAAATAGATTTACTTCAAATGTGATTTTTCCGCCCTGGGTTAATGCGATCCATGTAGGATTAACCGGGTCCCAGTCAGGGCTATGCATTGATGTTTCGTGATCTTCTCTGGTCTCCCATTCTATAACGGAGACCATCTCGTTCATCTCTTCACAAATGAACTGCTTCACACCAATAAACCCCTTTTGCTTTGCTAAGATTCGAAGCGATAGTTGTTTGATCTCAAGCAGTTCTTCTTTGATATCGTCGTCATAAACGCATCTGGTGATTGCAAATACCGACACTTTGAATTCCCCTTGGCCGTTTGATCCTTAAAGAATATATCTGCTCAAGTCCCTGTTTTTTACAATATCCTCGATCTTATCCTTTACATATTTTGCGTCGATTACAATCTTTTCCTCAGTCATGTCAGGGGCTTCAAATGAAATATCATCGAGCATCTTCTCCATTATGGTGTGAAGTCTCCTGGCCCCTATATTCTCAGTTGATTCGTTTACATTTTGCGCGGTTTCGGCAATTTCCTGTATTGAGTCGTCAGTGAAAACAAGCTCTATTTTTTCAGTGTTAAGAAGCTCTATATACTGCTTTATAAGAGCGTTTTTGGGTTTGGTTAGGATATTGACGAAATCATCAGTTGTTAGAGGCTCCAACTCTACCCTTATTGGGAATCTTCCCTGCAGCTCCGGTATTAAATCAGAGGGCTTTGAAACATGGAATGCTCCAGCGCCCACAAAGAGTATGTGATCTGTTTTAACCATTCCGTGTTTCGTATTTACTGTGCAGCCTTCAATTATCGGAAGTAGATCCCTTTGTACCCCTTCTCTTGAGACATCAGGGCCTGCGGAGCTCTCCCGCCCGGCTATTTTATCTATTTCATCAATAAAAATAATCCCTGACTGCTCAACTCTATCTATTGCAAGCGTAACAACATTATCCATATCTATTAGTTTCTGAGCTTCTTCTTGTGTTAAAGCTTCCATAGCTTCTGGAACATTTACCTTTCTTTTCTTTGTTTTCTTAGGGAAAAGATTGCCAATCATATCGGAAATATTCACATCCATTTCGTCCATTCCCGAGGGAGAGAAGACCTGTATGGGGAGATTTTTAGATGTGACTTCAATGTCGACGAATCTTTCATCAAGCTTTCCTTCTCTGAGCAGCTTTCTAAGTTTTTGTCTTGTATCGCTGCTTGGTTCTACTTCCGGAGTCTCAGAATTGCCACTGGGCGCAGGTAGTAATAAATCAAGCATCCTCTCCTCAGCTAAATCCTCAGCTTTTACTCTTACAGAGGTTTTTTCCTCATCCGTCACCAGTTTTATTGCTATGTCTGTTATATCCCTTATCATGGATTCAACGTCTCTTCCCACGTAGCCGACCTCGGTAAACTTTGAAGCTTCAACCTTTAGGAAAGGAGCTTGCGCAAGTTTAGCAAGCCTTCTTGCAATCTCGGTTTTCCCGACCCCTGTTGGGCCGATCATAAGAATATTTTTCGGTGCAATTTCGTCTTTTAATTCCGGAGAAACGCGCTGGCGTCTCCAACGGTTTCTCAGTGCGATTGATACAGCTCTTTTGGCTTTATTCTGTCCAATTATATATCTATCAAG
>JAJCZT010000082.1 GCA_029262255.1 Deltaproteobacteria bacterium | reverse complement strand
AGGCAATGCCGATAAAGATAATTTGAATTTCGAATTGTGGTTCATTGCCGACAATGATGACAAAGTGCTCAAAAGAGTTGGCGGAAAAATCAGAGGCGTGAAATTGTCACTCGATTTTGATACACCTCAAAAATAGTCTGCAAGAACCCTTAATTTCTTTAGTGCTTTTCCTCTTCTAATCTTAAAATGATAGAACGAGTTTGTACTTCTTTGTTAATTCTAATTGCCGCCTACAGAGTTCTACTTTATTTAGAAATATAGACTTCTCTTTATCCCCATTGGTAAGCTCAAGACATTTTGAGAGACGCTCGATTGCTTCTTCATATTCATGAAGCTTCATGTGGAGTTCGGCCAAGGTTGAATTTAACTCCTTACTTTTATCAGGGTTGCTCTCAGTATCAATTCTCAAGACAGCGTCTATAGCAGCTTTTGGCCCCTCGATGTCTGAAATTACCTGAGCCCTTTCAAGTGCTATCTCAAGAGAATTGTTAATTTCCAGGTACTGGTCATAGAGAGAAAGGATCTTCTTCCAATCGGTAGATATGTAATCTTTTGCCAGCGAGTGGCAGGCGCAAATGCCGGCTCTTAGGTGGTATTCCGTCACATTGCGTCCTCCGGCTGACTTTTTGAGATACGTGAGGCCCTCTTCAATCATTTTCTTGTCCCAAAGTGTGCGGTTCTGGTTTTTTAAGTCGGGGTTTTTTGCTATGTTGTTGATTATAGCTCTTAGCCTGGACGTTCTTAGGACCATATAAGCAATTAGAGCATGTGTTTCAGGTTTGTTACTTTCTGGTTTTAATGTGAGTTCTTTTGTAGATTCTATTATCTGCCGGTATTCATCACGCTCTTCATAACAGCTTCCCCTGTATGATGCTCTGTAGCATTGGTTGAATTTCTCGTACAGGTGTCTTAGAGTTTTCGCCAGATCAAGATTTTGTTTATCTTGATTAAGGTATGGGGATTCTTTCTTAATGATTTCTTCACCGTGCCTATAGTTTTTATATTAAGGTACTTATAGAAGGTTAATATAACAGAAAAATAGTTTCCAGTGTTCCCTTACTACCAGCTCTCTGTTCCCGGCCTTCCTTTAACTGGTCCTACTATATCACTTGTTATCCAGCCCCCGTAAAAATCCCCCTCTTGGGACTGAGCTTGCTCCCCGTCTACAAAGCAGGCGTCCATTTCCTGAGGGTAAATAGCGATATAATTTTTAATAGATTCAAAGGCTAAGACAGGGTCGGGATAATACCAGGCCGCGTTATGAGCAGTCTTATCATGGACCTTTATAGTATAGTAGTTAGCTTCCCCCTTCCACTCGCAGAGTGAATGCTTGTCAGTTTGCAAGAAATATTTCATTTCTATATCCCGGGTGGGAATGTAATAGACAGGTGGGCTAGATGTTTCAAGGACTCTTTTTGCATCTGTAGAGTCGGCTATTAATATATCGTTAAAAAATACTTCGATATGTTTTTCTGTGTCCTCAACTCTAGGGGGTCTTGGGTAGTCCCAAACAGATTCTTGACCCGGGCCGGGCTCGATTCGTTTATTGCTCATATCATTTATATAACTGTGAAATATAGGATGCCGAATCTATTCTCTTTATCCGTCCATACTTTCTCTAAATTATACGCGTCGGACATAAGATCCTTAAAATCCTCCACATTGTATTTGTAGGAGTATTCGGTCAGTATGGTCTCATTCTTTGCAAATGTGATACGGGATCCATTTACTTGCACATCCTGGTCTCTAAGACTCTGGAGGTGCATTTCAATTCTTCCCTCAGTGCTATTGTAAAATGCCTTGTGTTTCCAATCCTCAATATTAAAGTCCGTGCCGAGTTCGCGATTTAATCTTCTGAGTATATTAAGATTAAATTCAGCTGTGACCCCTTTTTTATCGTTATAAGCATCCTCTAGGATACTCTCATCTTTTTTAAGGTCTATACCGATCAAAAGCCCGCCACCTTTTCCCAAACGATTTGCAATCCTGTTTAAGAATTTAGAGGCGTACTCCGGCTCAAAGTTTCCGATTGTTGAACCGGGGTAATAGACTGCTTTCTTTGAGTGCATGAATTCAAAGTTAGGAAGCTTAAACTGCTGAGTATAATCAGCGTATACAGGGAATATTCTTAGACTGGGATAATCCTTTGCAAGAGCATTCACTGAATTGATTAAATGTTCTTCTGATATATCAATCGGCACATATCCTGCCGGGTCATCCAGTCCGGTGAGTAAAAGCCTGATTTTTCTGCTGCTTCCGCTTCCCAGTTCTATTAACAAACAGTTTTTCCCGAGCATAGAGCACATATCCTCTATGTTTTCTGTCATTATAGAGATTTCGGTTCTTGTGAGATAGTACTCGTCCAGCTCACATATCTCATCAAAAAGGGCAGAGCCTCTTTGGTCATAAAAGAGTTTGCTCGGAAGTCTCTTTTGAGGTTTATTAAAGCCTTTTAGACTTTCCTCTAGAAGGCTTTCTTTTTCAGGCTCAAATTTTTTTAATCTACTTAGGTTTTTATTCATTGGATATTTTGTAGGACCTTGCACTCGATATATTAATCCCCGTCTTTAGCAAGCCTTATTCCCATAAACTGCCATCTAGCGTCTGTAGGAAAAAAGTTTCTATATGTTTTTCGGATATGTGATTTTGATGTCGCGCATGATCCGCCCCTAAGAACCATTTGATTGCACATAAATTTACCGTTGTATTCACCTAGTGCGCCTGGAGGTGTTCTAAAGCCCGGATACGCGGAGTATGCGCTTTGTGTCCACTCCCAGACGTCTCCAAACATTTGTTTAAGAGGTTGTTCATTCGATTTTTCCAAGCTTGCGGGATGAAAATTCATGTTGTCTAGAAAGTTGCCCTCTATCGAAACACTGTCTGCGGCTACTTCCCATTCAGCCTCCGTTGGAAGTCTTGAGCCCGCCCATCTCGCATAGGCGTCGGCTTCAAAATAGGATACATGCGTAAGTGGTTCGTTAGGCTCGACTTTGCGTAGCCCCGTGAGAGTAAACTGCATCCATTCACCACGGCTTTGCCGCCAATATAGAGGCGCTTTCCAATTATTTGTCTCCACCGTAGCCCAGCCTTCTGACAGCCATATCTCGGGTGTTTCGTAGCCCCCGTCGTTTATAAATTCCATATATTCAGCGTTTGTTACCAGGCGTGAGCCAAGCTTATACGGGTTTAAATAGACCTTATGTGAGGGGTATTCGTTATCATAGCCGAATCCCTCTCCACCGTGCCCCATACTGCGAACTCCCCCTTCAAAAGATACCCATTTGAGATCTTCGGGTTTGTCAGAGCTCTGCCCGTTATTTTTGTTTTTAATATACTCCGGGTTTAATGGATTCTCTGATAATACATGCTTTATATCCGTAACTATTAATTCCTGATGCTGCTGCTCGTGGTGAATTCCTATTTCTATTACTGCTGAGAATTCATCCCACTCTTTTTTATTGGCATTCTCCATAAATTGCAGCATCTTTTCATCGACGTGGTTGCGGTAGCTGTAAGTTTCCTCGACAGTCGGTCTTGATATTAAACCCCTTTTGGGACGCAGGTGCCTTTCCCCCGCCAGGACATAGTAGGAGTTGAAAAGATAGGCGTACTGAGGATTTGGAGACTTATATTCCCGGGTTGCTTTTGATAGTACAAAAGTTTCAAAAAACCAGCTTGTATGTGCAAGGTGCCACTTAGTCGGGCTTACATCGGGCATCGACTGAACGACATAATCTTCTATCTCAAGCGGGTCTGCAATAGTGTGTGAGAATTCCCTGACAGTTTTATAGAATTGGGTTAGTGACTCTTGTGTAAGGACCTTGTCGTTCTCTGAAGCTTTTATATTCATTGTTATCTTAACCTCCGGTAGTTTTAGTTAGTATACGACCGGTAAAAGAGTTTAGATCTGAGAGAACCCAATAAAACGGCTTATTTCTTGATTAGAACTAAGTGTAGCAAATACTTTTCTTTTTTTCAAAGAATACTTGGCTCTTTATTGGGATTTCCCCTAATCTATTGGGCTGATGACATTTAGATGCTTAAAAAATGTAAACGATTGAGGGTTTTTCTTTTATGAATTGCGATAAAGTACTTAATTACAGCATTTTAAGGCTATTTCTTCCTAACCTTTTTAAGCCTTTCAATGAGCTCTTTAATTTCTTTAGATTTTACTTTCATGCTGACCCTGTTTACTACAAGTCTTGCGGTAATATCAGTGATGGTTTCGAATTCAACAAGGTTATTCTTCTTTAGGGTTTCTCCCGAAGCCGATAAATCCACTATAACGTCTGAAAGTCCGACTAGGGGCGCAAGTTCCACTGATCCATAGAGTTTAATTATTTCAGCTCCCACACCCAGTCTCGTAAAATGTTCATATGATGTCTTGGGATATTTTGTCGCAACTCTAAGTGATCTGTTGGATGCGAAGTCAAAACCCTCTGGAGCGGCTACCACCAATTTACATTGACCTATTCTTAGATCTAAGGGTTCATATAAATCATGCTTTTCCTCTATTAGCGTGTCTTTTCCCACAATACCGCAGTCTGCAGCCCCGTATTCCACATAAGCGGGAATATCGGTGGGACGTATGATTAAGAATTTCAGGTTTAGCTTAGGATACTCAAAAATAAGTTTTCTTGAATCCTTTAAAATATCTTCTATAGAATATCCGGCCTTAATTAAAAGAGCCCCTGCTTCATCTAATAATCGGCCTCGTGCAATAGCAATAGTAATCATTCCTTCTCCCTCCAAATTCTAGCTCCTAGATTTTCCAGTTTCCTGTCCAGTCTTTCGTATCCCCTGTCCAAATGATATAGCCGGGAAACCTGGGTTTTCCCGTTACCCGCGAGTCCCGCTAAAACCAGTGAAGCACTGGCCCTAAGGTCGCTTGCCATAGTCGGGGCTCCACTAAGGCTAGGTACTCCCCTGACAACAGCGCTGTTTCCAACAAGCTTGATGTCGGCCCCCATTCTTCTGAGTTCCCCCGCATGTAGGAATCTTTGGGGAAAGATAGTTTCTGTAATAATGCTGAGGCCGTCTGCTACACTCATCAGAGTCATCATTTGAGCCTGCATATCAGTTGGGAAACCAGGATACGGAAGGGTGGTAAAATCAACACTTTTTATCTCTCCATTGCCTTTAATCCGTATTCCCCCGTTTTCACGCGTTACCTCAGCGCCAGCTTCTATTAACTTTCCTATTAGTGCTCCCATATTTTCAAAACGGCAATTCTTTACCAATATGTTGCCCTTGGTTAATACAGAGGCAATCAAAAATGTGCCGGCCTCGATCCTATCCGGCATAACTTCATATTCTTTTATTGGAGTTAATTTCTTGACTCCCTGTATGGTTATTATATCTGTTCCGGCGCCTTGTATATCGGCCCCCATTTCTATAAGAAAATTTGCCAGGTCCGTAACCTCGGGTTCACACGCGGCATTTAGTATCACCGTTTCCCCCTCGGCAAGTACAGAGGATAGAATTAAATTCTCAGTTCCCGTTACCGTTGAAACATCAAACGGGATTACCCCGCCCCTTAGCTTTTTAGCGATTGTATCTACGTAGCCTTCTTCAATTTCGATTTTGGCACCGAGAATCGAAAGCCCCTTCAAATGCTGATCAATAGGTCTTTCACCTATTGCGCATCCTCCCGGCAATGAAACCCTGGACCTGCCGAATCTGGCTGTTAGCGGTCCAAGTACTAAAACTGATGCCCGCATTGTCTTTACAAGGTCGTAAGGCGCTTCCCAGGTATCGAGGTTGGTTGAATCAATGCTCAGAGTACTGTTCTCAAATTCTACTTCAGCTCCCAGAATTTCAAGCAATTTTACCATGGTTCTTACATCTGCCAGATCAGGGACGTTGGTAATTGTATTTTTGCCCTCTGTTAATATACAGGCGGCCATCAGCGGTAAAACAGCGTTCTTGGCGCCGCTTACCGTGACTTCTCCCTCAAGTCTCCTGCTGCCTTCTATGATTATTTTTTCCATTTAGCTTTTACTACTCTCTCTATTTTGTTTAGATCTTTTGTTGATGAAATTTCTGTAAATCCGTACTCTTCAAATAATGCTTTTACTCTTTTTTCCTGCCCATGTCCTATTTCAAGCAAGCACCATCCGCCTTGTTTTAATATTCTTTTGGAATCTGAGATTATTCTTCTTATGAAGTATAAGCCATCTTCTTCTGCTAGAAGAGCGGATCCAGGTTCAAAGCCTTTTACATCGGGCTCTAATTGAGCGAATTCCCCTTCCGATATATAGGGCGGGTTAGATACAACGATGTCAAATACATCGTTTTTAAATGAGTCTAACAAATCTGCTCTAAGAAGAGAGATTCTTTGGCTTTCTTGGTGTCTATTGGTATTTTCTTTCGCAATAGATAGCGCTTGCAGAGAGATATCCGTTGCCAGGATCCTCAGCTTTTTATATTCACGCGCCAGTGTTATTGCTATACATCCACTGCCGGTGCCGATTTCAAGAATTAAAGGGGAGCTTATCTGCTTTGCTAAATCCAGCGTTTCATCAACCAGCAGCTCAGTCTCAGGCCTTGGAATTAGCACGCTTGGGTTTACCTTAAAGGGTCTTGAGTAAAACTCTTTCTCCCCCGCAATATATGCCATAGGCTCCCTTTTAATTCTTCTGTTGATAAGTTCTTGAAATTTATTGAACGTATTTTGATCAATTTCTTTTTCAGGAAAAGTATAAATCTCGGAAATATTATTGATTACAGCTGTCTCTGATAGCAATAGACACGCTTCTAACCCCGGGGTCTCGATTGAATTGCGGTCGAGACTTTCTTTTCCAAATTGATAAAGTTCTTTTAATTGCATATTTTCTTTCAATCCCAAAGGCAAGAGTTTATACGCCTGCACTATGTTTTCAAGCACATTCATATAACAATTTAAGTTTATGGCAATAAAGTGAGGCCCCATTGCCGTTCAAATGAATCAGTAGTGCGGCCGGTACTTAATGTTAAGGGCCTACTGTTTATTTATGGCGGGAGATTAATGTCTGTTTACCTATTCTCACTTCCGTAAGTGATGTTTTAAAATTTTTCCACTAGTTATGTAGTATGTATCTTCGGCTATATTTGTTGCCAGATCCGCGACTCTTTCAAGCGCCCTTGCAATAAGAATTAGTGTAAGAGCCCGGTCAATAGTCTTAGGGTCTGATATCATATAGGTAATAAGTTCCCGCACTATCTGGGGCTCTAATGCGTCGACTTCGTCATCCTTTTTGCATACTTGTATCGCAAGCTCGGCATCCTTGTTAACAAAAGAATCAAGACTCCCCTGAAGCATTTCAATTGCCTTCTCCGCCATTTTTGGGATGTCTATAAGAGGTTTAACGGGCGGCTTATCCGCTAAGTATATTGTCTTCTCCGCAATATTAACCGCATGATCTCCAATTCTTTCCAAATCGTTATTTATTTTCATTATCATAGTAACTGTTCTTAAATCCTCAGCCTCAGGATGAAACAGCGCTAGAATCCTTATACATTGGTTGTCAATTTCAATTTCCATTTCATTAACTTTCTCATCACTTTTTATTACGTCCTCAGCGAGAATCATATTGTTCTCTTGAAGCGCCTTTATGCTCTTTGCTATCATTTCCTCTGCGGAAGATGCCATTTCAAAGAGCATTTTTTTTAACTTAGCAATTTCCTCTTCTAACCTAACCATATTTTTTCTCCTAGATGAAGGTCCTCTCTGACTTATAAAAAATCGGTCATTTCATCTCAAATTCTTTTTCTATCCAGCCCCCTATTTCATCCCTTACTTGTTTAAACCCAAGGAGTATCTCCTCATCTTTACCCCTGAATTTTGAAGGGTCGCTGAATCCTTTGTGTATGTTGTGCGCAGCTCCCGGAAAAGTAGGGCATGATTGCTTAGCATTGTCACATACTGTTACTACGTAATCTATTCTCATCCCCTCGAATTTATCCATATGTTTTGAACTATGAGCGGATATGTCTATTCCGATTTCCTGCATAGCCCGGATAGCATATGGATTTACCCTTGAGGGCTCAGTGCCCGCACTAAACACTTCAAACTTATCACCGTAAAGATTTCTCAATATACCCTCTGCCATCTGAGACCTTGCGGAATTATGTGTACAAAGAAACAGCACTTTTTTCTTTTCTTTATCAGTCATAACCTTTATCCAAATTTCCCGGAAACGTAATCTTCAGTTTGTTTGTTTTTAGGATTAAGAAATATTGTCTCTGTTGTATCATATTCGATAATGTCTCCAAGATACATAAAGGCGGTATAGTCCGAAACACGAGATGCCTGCTGCATGTTATGGGTCACAATCACAATTGTGTAATCTTCTTTGAGTTCCGTAATGAGGTCTTCTATTTTCCCCGTCGCGATAGGATCAAGAGCGGAGCACGGCTCATCCATTAAAAGGACTTCGGGTTCAACAGCTATTGCCCTTGCTATGCAGAGTCTCTGCATCTGTCCGCCTGACATTCCAAGCGCACTTTCATTTAGCCTGTCGTGAACCTCATCCCAGAGAGCTGCTCCTTTTAAGCTTTTCTCTACAATCTCGTCTAGAACCGACTTCCTGTTTTCACCGGATATTTTTGCTCCATATGCAACATTTTCATAGATAGATTTAGGAAAGGGGTTTGATTTTTGAAAAACCATACCGACCCTTCTTCTGAGTTCTGTAATATCTACACTGGCATCATAGATATCATCGTCGTCTATCAATATCTCGCCTTCCACTCTTACGGAGTCAATTAAATCATTTAATCGATTAAAACATCTGAGCAATGTAGATTTGCCGCAGCCCGAAGGTCCTATAAAGGCAGTGGTTTTATTTTTAGGGATATCCAAAGATATATTATTCAAGGCCTGTTTTGTGCCGTAAAAGAGATTTACGTTATTCACTTTAACGATTGGGTCCGGAACTTTAAACCTTTGAGCAGGAGTGTTTAGTTCGTCCATCATATTCGTATCCCTATTGTCTTGTGTTTCCTTTCTCGTCATTTGCTCAACATTCTCGGTAACCAATTCTTGCACGACCTCCTGGATTATTCCCTGTAGAGTCCTTAAAATGATAACATCTATTAAACAGCCGAGGTAGTATATTTCTTTTTAAGGCGGTTTCTTATAACTATCGCTGTTAAATTTAACGCTATAACAATTAATATTAATAAAAGAGCAGTTGTGAATACCATAGGCTTGGCAGCTTCTACATTTGGTGACTGGAATCCGACATCATAAATATGAAAGCCCAGGTGCATGAATTTTCTTTCCAGATGAACATATGGAAAGTAGCTGTCTACAGGGAGCTGAGGAGCCAGCTTCACAACTCCTGTAATCATAAGAGGCGCAACCTCTCCGGTTGCTCTTGCTATCGCCAATATTAGCCCTGTAAGTATTGCCGGCATTGCGCTCGGAATTACAATCTTCCAGGTTGTTTCAAATTTAGTTGCTCCTAGTGCAAGGGAGCCGTGTCTGATCTCATTAGGTACGGCCGCTAGGCCTTCTTCTGTTGCCACGATTACAACCGGGACCGTAAGTAGCGCCAGTGTAAGCGCTGCCCACAGGATGCCCCCAGTTCCAAATGTTGGGTTGGGAAGGGCCTCTGAGAAGAAAAAGCTGTCGATTGAGTGTCCTATGCCGTAGATAAAGAAACCAACTGCAAATACACCAAATACGATAGATGGAACGCCGGCTAGATTGTTAACGCAAATCCTTACTATCCTTACAAGAGTCCCCTGCTTTGCATATTCTCTCAGATATAAAGCGGAAAGCACCCCAAAAGGAAGTACTACAATACTCATTAGGATAACCATTAATACAGTTCCGAATATTGCGGGGAACACTCCGCCTTCTGTGTTTGCTTCCCTTGGATATTCCGATACAAACCCCCATGCCCTTGATGTGTAGAGGGAGGCTTTCTGAAACCAGTTCATGGAATTGGGACGGAAGGCTCTTACTATATTACCAAGGGGCATTTCTTTTTCTCTTCCGTCTACAGAGACCATAGTTATCTTGTCCTTAGTAAATTCTTTATAAAGGACAGATAATTTTTCTTCTTCAACTTTGTATTCTTCCTCTTCTTCTTTTACCTTAGATTCATATTCCTCAATTTGAGCCTTGTTATCTCCACCCTCAAGCTCAAGCCCCCGGATTTTCAACCTGTAATTTTCAATTTGGTGGTTGATTTCGCCAATATTTCCCTTCTCAATGCTTTTTATGTCCCCTGCAATCTTCGCGTATACAGGTATGAGAGATTCAAGAACCGGCCAGGATTCTTGATTGCCCTCGGAAATTACCTGTCCGTCCTCAGTAATTTTCTTGATAAAGCCGTACATATTTCCCCATTCCCGTCTTTCAAGTACGACAGCGTATTTTGGGTAGCTTATGCTTTCTATCTTGTCGTCATCGATCCATTTGAAGTCAAGACCGTATAAGTCCCTGTTCCCTATTTTAAGCTGCGTTCTGTATTCATCCGGTACCGCATCTCCCTTGGACGGCACTTTCTCACGGGTGATAATTTCACCCATAACTTTGCCTCCATTTTTTAGATCGAGCTCGGCTACATCATTCGGCCAGAAAAATATAAGCCCTTTAGCCAAGATTAGATACATTAATCCTGCAATCATTAAGAGGCTGAACATCAGCGCCACGCCGGTTAGCCATATAAAAGGGTCACCGTTTTTCCAGAATTTGTTCATTTATAATTGTCCATATTTTTTTCTGAGTCTATGCCTTACTATTTCTGCAATTGTATTGATGAAAAATGTGAAGAAGAATAGTAATAAAGCAGCGAGGAAAAGTACTCTGTAAAGCGTGCCCCCTTCGGGAGCCTCTGGTATTTCTACTGCAATATTGGCGGATAATGCTCTAAAGCCGTTAAAGATGCTCCAGTCCAAAATAGGAGTATTGCCTGTGGCCATAAGCACAATCATCGTCTCCCCTATTGCTCTTCCAAGACCTATCATGACCGCGGAAAATATTCCCGGGCTCGCTGTTGGAAGCACTACTCTAATCGCTGTCTGCCATCGGTTTGCACCCAATGCCAGAGAGCCTGCCGTCAAATGCGTAGGCACGCTCGATAAAGCGTCTTCTGATATTGTGAAAATAATGGGTATAACCGCAAAGCCCATTGCAAAGCCTACGATTAGAGAGTTTCTCTGATCGTACTGAAGACCAAGAACGGTATAGAACCATTCTTTGTAATCGCCCCCAAACATAGCGTTTTCAATCGGCTGATTTAGCCAAAGCGAGACTAAAACGCCTAAAATGATGACGGGTAAGAGTAAAAAGAGCTCAGATCCCATTTTAAATCTGCCCTTTATTCCTCTTGGCACATAATGCCATATAAACACACTTATGAGCGTAAATATCGTAAGCACGATCGGCAGAGTAAAAATAGCGGGGATTATTTTTTCTATAATTGGAGCTAGCCACAGTCCCGCTAAAAATCCCAGAACCACACTTGGCAATCCCGCCATTATTTCGACAACAGGTTTAATAGTATTTCTAAAAGAGGGATGCATGAATTGCGAGACGCATATTGCGCCGAAAATGGATATGGGTATTGCAAAGAGTAGCGCGTATATAGCTCCCTTGAATGTTCCGAATGCAAGCGGGGTTAAGCTCAACTTTGGCTCAAATTCGTCGGTGCCCCCTGTTGATTGCCATACATACTCCGGCTTTTTGTAACCTTCGTACCAAACTTTTCCAAATAGCGTCTTTAGATTCGTTTCAGGGTGTGGGTTGTCTACGCTCCAGTTATACATCTTTTTGTCTTTGTCTATCGCTACTATTCCGTTTGCTTTAGGAGCAAAGGCAAGTTTTTCTATAGAAGATCCGCCTGTGTTTAATTCCTTTAGCTTTTGACCTGACGTGGCATGATAGAGATTGATATTGCCGCCCTCATCTGAAGCTATGAGCCCCCGGTCTCTTGCGGATGCAGCGATGTTTGTCACTGGCAGTTCAAAAGGTGAAAGTTGATGAATCCGGGTTAGTGCGTCCCCGGTTGGGGATGATTTATCCGACACTTCAAACCAGACTGAGACATTCCCCGCCTCGTCACCAACTAATAGAGAGCGGTCACCTAACAAGAATGCGAGTGCGGTAATCGCGGTATCCGCGCTTTCTGTAGCGTCTATAGCGCGCAGGAACTCAGGGCTTTGCTTATCACTTAAATCCCAATGGTATATTTTCCCGTTTTTTGTTCCTATAAAGAGATTCTCTAGAGATTGATCCAGTTCAATGGCTGTAACAGTATTTCCATGAAGTTCTTCGGTTAGGTTATGGGTTAATCGCTCGGGCTCACTCTCCCCAAAATCATCCTCCGGTTCAACAAGCGCGGTTAATAGAAGCTCTCCCCCCGAGGTGTAAGCCACAGCCGCTGATCCGCCATCTTCTTCAGACTCTTCGTAAGCAATCTTAATTAGTGAGGTATCGGCTACTTTGAGTAAATCACCTTCTGTAATTTCAGGAGTGATTATTCTTTTCTCTTCTGCAAAGTCTATTTTGTAATTAGTTCTTACAGGGAGTATAGAGCCGTCATTGGTACCAAAGCTATATAATTTGTTGTTTACAGAGACAAAGCTGGAGATAATTTTACGGCCGTCCAATTTTGTTAACGGAACTTGTTTAATAGTCTTTCCGTCTTTAAGTGAGAGGAAGTTTACTATCCCCCCCCGGGTTACTATGAAGCCTATTTCTCTATATTCCTCTACACCTGTAGCAAGAAAGGGGAAACTTGTACTATCAGGGCTGTCTAAGGAGTAAGAAGATAGCTCTGGAGATTCTTTTATTATAAATGAGCTTGCAAGCTCGGATTTTACACCCTGGAAAAGTGGGACTGTTTCAATGCCGATAAAGACAAGTATGGCGAGTATGCACAGAATTATGCCTATACCGCCTGTGGTTACAACGCTAGTTGCTATAAAATCAGCAAACTTCCTCCTTTTTAATCCGGAGGAAGTTTGTTGTGTGTCTTTTCTCTTTGGTTTACTTTGAGAAGTCATCAAATTCGCTTAGATATTTTACTTAGCTCCTATAGTCTTCATTATCTTTGCATCAACGTCAGCTGGAAGAGGGAGATAGCCGTCTTTTATCACAACTTCCTGACCCTGGCTGCTGAGTACGTATTTCAAAAACTCAAGACGAAGAGGGTCAAGCTCTTCATTAGGTTTTTTGTTAACATATAGGTATAGATATCTGCCGAGAGGATAAGATTTATTTACAGCATTTGCAAGGTTAGGAGCAAAACATTTACCAGGCTCTTTTGCAAGCTCTATAGCTTTGACGCCTGAAGTTTTATACCCGATTCCGCTGTATCCGATACTAGTTTTGTCTTCTGTGATGCCTTGAACAACTGAAGCTGATCCGGGCTGTTCTTTTACGGAGTCTTTATAGTCGCCCTTGCAAAGCGCTTTCTTTTTAAAATACCCATAGGTTCCCGAGGCCGAGTTTCTTCCATACATGCTGATAGGTGTGTTGGCCCAGGCCGGGTCTGTAACTCCAAGCTGTCCCCAGGTGGTGATATCCTCGCCGCCGCCGCATTTTGCGTTTTTAGAGAAAATTGCGTCAACCTGCTCTATCGTCAAACACTCAAGTGGGTTATCCTTATTAACGAACACCGCTAACGTATCGATAGATGTAGGGACCGCCTCAGGTTTATATCCAAACGCTTTTTCAAATTCGTCTATTTCTTTACTTTTCATTTTACGGGACATGGGACCGAACTGAGCTGTTCCCTCGATTAGTGCGGGTGCAGCAGTACTTGAACCCTTGCCTTC
>JAJCZT010000081.1 GCA_029262255.1 Deltaproteobacteria bacterium | reverse complement strand
AGAACATAGAGTCGGTTTAAATTATTAGATTGGTATTATAATATTATATCCGGGATTTAGGAAGGATATGGGTGTAGAATAGCACTAAATAGGTTAAGTATTGTTATCAGACTCCAATTTTGTTTTTGTTCTTCGCTTCCTTCTTTTCTTTTGTTTTTGAATCTTCTCGATTTTTAATTGTTCCTTAGTTGGCTTCCCTACTAATCTTTCCTCAATCTTGGCCACTAAGCTTCGGCGAGCTAAAAAACGATTAACCCCTTGTGAGCGGTCTTTCTGAATTTTCACTATAATACCGGTAGGAATATGCTTTAATTGCACACATGTTGAAACTTTATTTACATTTTGCCCGCCCGGGCCTCCCGAGCGAATAAATTTTTCATCTATATCGGACTCTTGAACCCCAAGCTCCTCCATTTTTTGAAGAAGCGCTCCTTCCTTTTCAGTACTAACACCAAATTTACTCATTCTTAATTGTTTAAGCTTCAAACTTCTGAACGACCAGCTTTAAAAGATCGTGTCTTGATACTATGGCTATAGGCACACCGTCCCTGACGACCGGAATTCTATGAATACGGCGCTTGAGCAGCCGCCTTACAACCTCAGCCACAGTAACATCCTCTGTTACAGTTACAGCAGGACTAGTCATAATTTCTTTAACTGTTATACTCCGCGCAGCCTCATAAGCCTTGTCGATTCCTTCCTTGGACATCCATTCGCCAAAGAGCTGGGGGGCGTAATTCCTTGAAAAGGGAATAGCATGCTCCTTAGCCGAGAAATCAGACTCCGTTACCATGCCCACTATTTTCCCCTCATCGTCTACAACAGGTAGTCCGCCTATCTGATTATGGAGCATTGTTTCAGCGACTTCCTCCAGAGTTCTATCCTGACCGATGACAATTACCGGCTCCGTCATAATTTCATTAACTTTCATTACTGTTCCTCCGATAAGCTTCCCTAATTGTTGTTAGCATAAGAATAATTTTTACTTATACATATAGGAGCATGAAAAAATTATAGATTCTACAGGGTATTTTGCAATGTTTTATTCCTTAATATTATTGAAAGGAGATTAAAAACATTTATAATATCCCCCATGGATACAAAAGAAATAAAAACAATGATAGAAAACGGCATGCCTAACTTGGTTGTAAATGTTGATGGAGACGGAACGCACTTTGAAGCGCTTATTGTTTCAACAGAGTTCGAGGGTAAATCACTTATAGAGCGGCATAAGCTAGTCTACAGCGTTTTAGGTGACGCTATGAAAGAAAAAATTCACGCTCTATCGCTAAAAACGTTTACACCACAGCAGTGGGAGAGCCAAAAATAGTACGCCCTGAGACAGTATAAATTAAACATAGTAGTGCTAAAAACAACTACCAAGAAATATTAGGAGATAATAAATGTCAGATGTAACGGAAAAAATTGGAAGTCAGATAAAAGGCAATAAAGTCATTCTATACATGAAAGGTAATAGAGAAATGCCTCAATGCGGGTTTTCAGCGCGAGTTGTACAAATTTTAGATTCCTACGATATTATGTATGAAACCGTAGACGTACTTGCGGACCCTGAAATCAGGCAAGGAATTAAAGATTATTCAAACTGGCCCACTATCCCCCAACTCTATGTTAACGGCGAGTTTATCGGGGGATGCGACATTTGCGTCGAACTGTTCCAAAGCGGGGAGCTTGAGTCTATAGTAAACAAGGACTAATAGAGAACAGTCTTAATTCTTACCCCATTCGGAATAATAATCTGAAAGTTTATCCCTTAAGAATAGTCTCGCTCTAAGGACCCTTGATTTAACCGCCGGAAGCGATAGTCCAAGAATATTGGCAATCTCTTTGCTGGTTAGACCTTCAACATCCTTCATGTGAAATACTATTTTGTATTCTTCTGGCAGCTCATCTATAGCCTTCTCAATCAGCTGAGTACCCTCTAAGCTTAAGAGTTTATACTCCGGGATGTCGCTCCAGTCCTTATCCTGGACTCCTTCAAGAACACCATGATCGTTGTAAGGTTTATAATCATCAAAACTTACCTGCCTCTCCTTATCTTTCTTTCCTCCGCGTAGAAACATATAGCTCGCGTTTGCAGCTACTCTATAAAGCCAGGTTGAGAATCTTGATTCCTGTCTAAAAGTATTAAGTTTCTCAACCAATATGATGAAAACTTCCTGAAGCACTTCCTCTGCATCATCAGGGTTTGCGGTAATTCTATATGCAAGTCTGTAGACTTTGTCCGAATAACGATTTACAAGCTCAGTAAAAGCATCCTCACTGTGCTCGTCTACAAAGAACTTCACTAGCAACTCGTCTTTTGCATTATCCACATCAATCTGACTCAAATAATTTGAGTTTTTATGAACATTGTAATCTGATAGCTCATTAACCTTATTCATCGTTGAATTCTGCATCTTGTTTGCCTCCTGCATTTTGCCTATTTAGTTGACCGGTTGGTTTGATTGTTTGCAAAAAAATATATTTACGCCAACCTTTGCACCTGTTCTCCTGCAGCTGTTTTAATTTTTGAAATACATATTTGCGCCATTCCTTCACCCAATCGGCTTATCATTCCAGGATCATTAAAGGCCTTCCCCATTAGCGATACTCCTTCCATATAAGCAAGGATGGCTTGTGAAGTAGACCTCGGATCGGTATCAACCGAGAGATCCCCGTCATTTATAGCATCAACAATTACATCTTCGAAATACTGCGTCCATTCCTCAAATATCTGCTCAATTTTCTGCCTTATAATCTCATCCTGAGTACTTAGTTCCAAAGCCAGATTCCCTATTCCGCACCCTGTTACGCAGCCAGTACAGTCTTTTGTTGAAGACTGGTGCTCATAAGACCTTTTTATAAGAGAGCTGAACTTATCAACCGGTGACATATCGGAATTAAAAATCGGATCAAGAATTAGCTCTTTAAACTTATTCCACATAGTATCCAGCGCTTCTAGGGTTAAGTCGCGTTTTGAGGGGAAAAAATGATAAAAACTGCCCTTTTTAACGCCAGAGTGATCGCAGAGTTCCTGAACACCTACGGCGTTGTAGCTCCGGGTACCTATGAGCTCTATTGCGCTTTGAATCAGTTTTTCTTTTGCTGTACTTGTTCTTCCCATTTTTCTAACCTTATAGTTGACTAGTTGGTAAACTATATAACGCAAATAAATATTTGTCAAGCCTTTTTTTGTAAATAGATAAAATAGTCTGAAATTATAAAGTGAACGATATATTCGTAAGAGTTATAGTGAGCTGGTACTAATTTCTGATATGTTTATATGCTTTATCCAAGCGTTAGAAGCCTCCGCTTGAGGCGTCCCCTCCAAAAACCTCAAGCGGTTAGCTTAATATTTTTAACTAATTTTTCTCAATTAAACTTTTAAGAGCAGGCGCGGACGAGGATTCTCTTATCTTTTTAAGAGCTTTTTTCTCTATCTGCCTTATCCTCTCTCTGGTTAAAGCGAATCTTTTCCCAATCTCGTCTAATGTAAAGGACTGATTGTATCCGATACCAAACCTCATCTTTACGACATCTCGCTCTCTCTCGTCTAATACATCAAGTGCATAGTCTATACTGGTGGGAATTGAGACCTCCGCAATAAGCGTATCGACGGGCATTGATTCAGAATCGGCCATATAGTCCAGGAAAGTAGCCTTCTCCCCGTTCCATACCGGAGAATCAAGACGAACCATATTCTTCCCATTATGGGACTCAAGCACCTGCCTCACATTCTCTACACTCATACCAACCTTGCCGGCAATCTCACGGGGATGAGGCTCTCTTGCACTCTCTTCTACAAACTTGGCTCGCTCGCTCCAGACTTTCCCAGCTTTTTCCAGAACATAAGCCGGTATTTTAACGGTTCTGGTTTGGTTAAACACTCCTCTGTTCATAGCCTGGTTTATCCACCAGCAGGCGTATGTTGAAAACCTATAACCCTTGGTATGATCAAACCTCTCTACAGCTTTTATTAGCCCTAAGTTGCCTTCCTGTATTAAATCAAGAAAGGGGATACCTCTTCCAACATATTTTTTGGCCATGCTAGCTACAAGCCTTAAGTTTGCTCTAATAAAACGGTTCCTTAATTGAGCAGCCTTTTTTACATACACTTGCAGAACTATGACCTGCCTCTCCAGGCGTTTTAAATTGTCACAATTAAATTGCCTTCTGAAATCGGGAACTTCCAACGCACTCTTAAGTTCTTCAACAAATTCCTCCGAGCTGCATTTAGTTGTTTCCCCTACAATATCTAGAATCTCTTTTCTAATTTTCTTTGCATGAAATTCGCATTCCTTTATTTTTGCTGCTACCAGAATCTCTTCCTTAGCCTTCAAAAGGGCCTCAGTTCCAACTTCCTTAAAGTAGGAGTTTACCAACCTAAGCTCTTGATTATAGCTATAATTATTATCTTTAGCTTCTTTTTTGGGAGAGCGGTTAACATAATCCATATCATGCTCTAAAGAATCTTCTTCCACGGAGACTGTATCGAGCATCTCTGTATCCATTAAACCGAAATTATCTGCGCTATATTCATCTATGGCTGTCTCAAAAGATGTAGTTTTTAACATTTTATCTTCTCCTTTAATGAGGATCCGTTTTATTCTTCTATGCTTGTTCATCTTGCTGTAGCCGGTGCACGTATTCCTCCGCCCTTAACCCAGCAGCACAAAAAGCTATTAATCTGTTAACAATTTGCTCCTGCTCCTTTAGCTCACAAACGCCACCGGAGAAGGTCCTGAGCCAGGAATGATTGGTCCATGTATGGATCATCGAACCGATGAGGAAATGAATTCTCCACATAAGCTCCTCCTCGGAGATATGCGGCAAAGAAATAGCAAAAACATCTTTAAATCTGGAGAACACATCTTCAAAATGTGAAACGAAGATTATGTAAGTTTCCTCATCCGGATGAGTGGCTATTTGACCCGCGATTTTGAGGAAATGAGGTTTTTCAAAACACATCTTTATCCCCGGAGAAAGCAGGGCATGCAAGGCATATTCTATTGGAACCGGGTCGGTTCCAAATTGTTGTTCATATACGTCCAGCAGCTCCAGTCTCTGTCTGTTAAGCGGTGCGATTCTTCGCTGCATTACCGCTTTTACAAGACCGTCTTTGGACTGAAAATGGTAATTCACTGCCGCCAAGTGAACATCCGCCTGAGTGGTGATATCTCGAACCGAAGTGTCTCTTAACCCCTTATTTGCGAACAAATACTCCGCTGAGTCTAAAATACGTTCCTTTGTATTCGGTTCTGTCATTGTAAACCTCCTATGGGAACATTCTCTATAAAAGCAAGTCGTAGGAACGTTCGCTCTTAATCTCTGCCTGCCTAAAATATAGTTATGGCCCCTGCCGCATAAGGACAGAATTATTATTTTCTAGAAAATAATATGGCTTCCAAAAAGATAGTACGTTCGTTTAAAGCAAGATGGATTAAAATAAGATGGATTTTTCAGAAAAGAATATTCCCGCAATACATGCTGTCATGAGACATGCAAGAGTAGCGGCGACTAGGGCCCTTAACCCCATAGCGGCTATATCTTTTTTTCTGGAAGGCGCTAAAGCGGCCAGTCCTCCGACAAAAATGGCCATTGAAGCAATATGCGCAAATCCGCATAATGCATAAGCTGTTACTATTGAAGACCGTGGGTGCTGCAACAAACCGTGCTCAATTGCATAAGCAAGATCATTATAAGAGACAACCTCTGTTACTATTGTTCTCTCACCGATTATCTTTGAAACAGTATAGGCATCCGACAATGGAATCCCGATTATCAAAGTAAGCGGATAAAACAGATACCCCATCAGTCCGTTAAGCGACCAGTCGATATTAATACTCATTAATATGTACGCCTACCCCGCCTATTATTAAATCTAAAAGGGCAACTAATCCTAGAATAGCGATTAATAGAGCGACAATACCAATAATGAGTTTTACTCCGTTTTCAGCTCGTTTCTCATAGCTGCTTAATAAAGAGCAGTCTATAATTAGCTCTTATTCACACATACCCTTTCAGAAATCTCAAACTTGGATACAATATAGTAATTAAATAATTGGAGGATCGGAGTGATAAATAAGTTTATTTTTAGTTGCGTAATCCTATCATTCCTCATATTAATTGGTTGCACGCCAACCAATGTTAATGTTTATAAGGCTCCTGAGAGCACATATGAGAGTTACGAAGTTATTCTAATACCTGATTTCAGGAAAACAGATTTAGAATGGGTCCCATATGATTCGGGCGTTGAAATTGCAGATATGGTAGCTGAAGAGCTAAGGACTCAAAACAACATAGATGTTGTGAGCCGTTCTTCAACCTATGACAGACAAGGGCAGCAAAGGGTGCTCTTGGTTAGAGGAACTGTCAGCGGTTATGTCAGAGGCTGCAAGTACTGCGAGTATGCTTTCAGAGGACTTAAGGATAAGGGCAAGATGTCTGTCCAGGTTTGGGTTACGCTAATTGATGGTACTACGGGAGAAGTTCTAGCCGACGTGGGAATTGACGGCAGAGCAACAGGACCTGGTACCGGAAGAAGTAAGTACGTGAGAGTAGTTGACGAAATAGTCGGCATAATTGAAGTAGTAAATAGTGGGCAATCCTAGACACTATTTAATAATAAAATACTCTCTGCCGCACTTGCTGATTCGAGATAACATAGGCTAAGTTAAACCGGGATAAGAGGCTTCGGCACAAATATTACATATACATTTAATTGCCCAAGAGCACCTTCACTGTCCTGTTTAATATCCATATTTACTTATACTTAGTTCTATCTTAATCCAAGCAAGCTGGGGTAGGGATTGAGGTGAGGAAGAAATGAAACTTAAGATTCTATTTTTTATTTTAGGCGTGATTGCAGGTTTTGCAATTGCATATCCACAGTACGATCTTCAAATAACATCTGTTGTTGGAATTTTGTTTGGCGTTATCACTGTAGGAATTGTTTGGGGATCAGAGTTTGTAATGCAGTCTTACAGCCCTAAAGCGATACTGGGCGGAGCCTTAGGTATGGCTGCGGCAGCTCTGTCATTCTTCGCATTAATTGAGGTTCTTGGAAGTATCTCTATTCCGGCTAACATTTTCCCATATATTACTGCGGCATTTTTCCTCTTACTATTCCATATAGGAATAACAGTTGGAGTAAATAAAGGCAGAGAAGCGGACGATGTGGGCCATAGATCCTCAACAAGAGGTGGGGGAGGAGCCAAAATTCTCGATACTAGCGTTATTATCGACGGAAGAATCGCGGATGTGGCTGAGGTAGGGTTTATAAACGGACCGCTAATAGTCCCCAAGTTTATTATTAAGGAACTTCAGCATATTGCCGATTCCTCAGAGCAAATAAAGCGCGTAAGAGGAAGAAGGGGCCTTGATGTACTTAAAAAGATGCAGAAGGATATCCCAAACGTCTCGATTAAAATTACGAGCCACGACTTCCCGAATATTAAGGAAGCTGACTTAAAGCTCGTTGAGCTTGCAGCTAAGCTCAAGGGACTTATTATTACAAATGACTACAACTTGAACAAAGTAGCCGGGCTTCAAAATGTAAAGGTTCTGAATCTGAACCAGCTTTCAAATGCCTTAAAACCTGTGGTTCTGCCTGGTGAAACCATGAACATTCATGTGGTCAAAGAGGGTAAAGAGGATAACCAGGGTATCGGATACCTTGAGGACGGGACGATGGTTGTGGTTGACGAGGCTAAGAGGCATCTTGGGAACAAGATAGACGTTTCAGTAACAAGCGTGCTTCAAACACCGACGGGAAGAATGATATTCTCTAAAGTAAAAGACGATAACAGACGAACGGCTTCAAATTATAATGGCTGATATCAATGCCGCAGCGATCATTACGGCAGCCGGCCTAGGAAAGAGATTTAATGGGAAGGGGATAGATGAATTACCAAAACAATTTATCCCCCTTTCCGGAAAGCCTATAATCGTTCATTCAATCCAGAGTTTCGAGGGCTCAGATCTCATACAAGAGATAATAGTTGTAGTGCCGGAAAGCTGGGTTGAATATACTAAGAACGAAATAGTTGATAAGTATGGGCTTAAAAAGGTATCAAAAGTCATTGCCGGCGGAACACAAAGACAGCAATCTGTTGAAAAAGGGTTTCACTCTATTTCTTCCAGGCCACAAATCGTAGTTGTTCACGACGGTGTCCGTCCATTTGTCACACTCGACATAATCAAAGAAGTTGTAGCCGAAGCTGGAAAATCAGGTGGGGCAATAGCCGCTTTTCCTTCAACTGACACAATAAAAAAATCATCCCCTGAACAATTCATAGAGAATACGGCGCCGAGAGATAACATCTGGTTTGCCCAAACACCTCAGGCATTTAGATATGACGTTCTCAAACAGGCATTTGAAAAAGCCTCAGAAGATGGTTATTTAGCTACAGATGAGTCGCAACTTGTAGAAAGGCTTGGTATGGAAGTAAAACTCGTTAAAGGCTCCAAGTATAATATAAAAATTACTACCCCTGAGGATTTGGAAGTGGGAGAACTGATATTAAATACAGGAGCGCTTAATAAAAAATAAGACCATGTATAAGATAGGATTCGGTTTTGACGCTCACAGGTTTTCTAAGGATAGCAAGCTCATCATAGGCGGTGTTGAGATCCCCTTTGAATTTGGGCTTAAGGGGCACTCTGACGCGGATGTGCTGAGCCACGCCATCTGTGACGCTTTACTCGGAGCATTGGGTGAGGGTGACATTGGAAGCCATTTCCCGGACTCTGATCCAAAATATAAGGGTATGTCCAGCCTAATATTTCTTGAGGAAACAATGACTTTACTCAAGGAAAGAGGGTTTGAAATTGAGAACCTGGACAGTGTTATTGTGTGTGAGAGGCCAAAAATTGCCCCTCATATTCAAAACATGAAAGAAAAGCTTTCTTCCGCCTTAGAAATTTCATCCAAGTCAATTGGAATTAAAGCCACAACTACAGACAAAATGGGGTTTACCGGGAGAGGTGAAGGTATAGCTGCCCATGCGGTCGCACTTATAAAAACCAAAGATTAGTCCAATTTCTAATCATATGTAACTAGTCCTCTAAGACCTGTATTTTATAGTCCATCCATATCAACTCATTAAATAAAGTTTTTATTCTTAAAAATAATTTTATTACACCTGATATTTCCACTATACTGTAGAAATTAAACGGGGCAGTCTATCTAAGAAAGATGAAGCTGATACAAAACTCAATTAATGATCTACTGAACAATCACAAGATAGTTCTAATAGTGATTAGTTTTATATCGGGAATTTATCTAAATGAATTCTCAAACAATCCCTGGATATTAGTCGCCATTACTGGGCTATTCGGGGGGATTATCTCACTTTATTTTCGGAATCTAAGATTTCTGTTGTTTATACCCCTAGGATTAATATTCTCTGCTAATTCACTAGTTGTCTCTGACAAGAACATCCTGGATTATATGGGGGAGAAAAGTGACCTGGAGGGAGTTTTATACAGATCACCCGAAAGTAGAGAGTCAGGATCGAAACTATATCTTGATACGGATTATATAATTCGCAAAGGTATTAGAAAACCCGTATCAGGGAAAGTGATCATTTACTCAAGTGAAAATACCCGCACCCTTGCGTATGGGGATAGAGTCCGTCTCATTGATATAAAACTCAGACCTATAGAAAATTTTGAAAATCCCGGGGGATTTAATCTTAAAAAATTCTACGAAAGACAAAACATATATGCCAGAGGTTTCATTGAGGGTGAGGATTCAATAATTTCGTTTGGGCTCTCTAAATCATACAGCCCCATCTTATATTCCATTGACAGGATGAGAATAAAATTTGGGAATTTTGTTCGAGCCGGATTTCCTAGTCCTGAGAACGAAATACTAAACGCCATTACAATAGGTGAGAAAGGCGGGATACCGCAGAGGACCAGAACCGAGTTTTCAAAGGCCGGCGTGGCGCATATTTTAGCCATATCAGGACTACATGTGGGTGCAGTCGCATTCGCATTCTTTTTCATTATTAAATGGCTACTAAAACGCTCTGAATATATCCTGCTTCGCTTCCAGGTACCCAGGCTTGCCGCGGGAATGACCATACTGCCTGTATTCCTATACACTGCTATTGCGGGTTTTTCCACATCCACAGTAAGGGCGTTTATAATGATCTCCCTCTATTTACTCTCAATTGTGATTGGCAAGGAGGAATATAGGATTAACACACTTTGTGCGGCGGCATTAATAATCCTACTTTGGCATCCCTGGTCACTATTTGAACTATCATTTCAGCTCTCTTTTGCGGCAGTCTTTGCAATATTACTGGCTCACAAATTTTATCCGTTTAAGTTCGCCACACTTAGGGACAAGATATACAGCTTAATAAAGACAACGGTGGCGGCGACTCTGGCAACATTCCCATTGGTAGCTAATTCATTTGGGATTTTACCGCTAGTATCAATACCTGCTAATTTGTTATTGATACCGCTGGTTGAAATTATAATTGTTCCAATAAGTTTAATTTCCTTTCTTGTATTTCTTATATCGCCCTATGTCGCCGGGCTTTTAATATCACTCAATATATTTTTCATCGAAATGCTCACGTTCGGAGTTGAGATGTTTCTTGAGATACCCTACTCCTCACTTACCATTCCTGTAATGAATACATTAAGCTGGGCTCTGTTTTTGCTAATTGTTATCTGCCTGATTTTAAATTCGGCCTATCCAAAGGTTAAATTTATAATCCCATTTATAGTTCTTGGCCTAATTATAACCCTGGTTAACCCAATTCCGGGGAAAACCGTAGAGGATGTTCTCGAGGTTAGCTTCCTCGATGTCGGAGAAAATAAAAGCCTCGTATTTCTACAACTGCCTAACAAGAAAAACATCCTTCTAGATGGGGGCTATTCAAATACAGACAGAGGTGGATATCTAGAACGAACCGTCATTACCAACTACCTTTTAAGTAAGGGAATTAGGAAAATTGATTATATAATCCTAACCTCTATCGACAAGGATCATCTAAGCGGAGCCGCGCATCTCTTAGAAAAATTCAATGTGGGAACCTTATTTACAAACGGAGATAAACTCGATGGCAGGGTATGGACACTTATTAATGACAAGAACGTCCGATGGGGAAATATATCAAATGTTGAAGAGCCGATAATCTCTGGAGATACGAGTTTGGATATTCTTAGGCCTGGAGAGGGGTTTAAGATTGATGATTCATCAAGGCCTTATCCAATTGCATTCAAACTAACGTATGGAAACTCAAGTTTTCTCTTTGGTGAATCTCTAAATCAAATCTCATTCCAAAGAGATTTAATTCATTCTTTTGAGGAGAAGATAAAGACCCGTGTCGTATATATACCCAATATCAAGATTGAGAGTTCCCTCTTTGAATTTTTAGAGTCTGTATCGCCCCAAATATTGGTCACCGGGCATATTAACAAATCTTTGGATCAATTTGATCAGGAGCTAAACAAATTAAACGGGCAAACAGTGATCCTTGAAATAGACAACATGGGAGCCGTGGCTTTTACTACAAAGGGGAAAGAAATAAAGGGTAGAACCTTTATAGATGAAAAGTATATAGTTTTGCATTAAACTCTCTATCCTATGAAATATATTATTCCAATAGTCGTAATAGCTATTCTCTTCTTTTATTTTTTCCTGCCCGCAAGCAATGATAATGATGATTCGAGTAAAATTGAGACCCTACTCAATAATTTAATTGAATCCGGAGAAAGAAAAGATGTGGATGTTGTGATGGAATATTTCTCCCCTGATTATAAAGACGACTCGGGAAGAACATATCCTGTCATTAGAAACATTATCAAAAATGCCTTTGACAGATTTGACGCTGTACAAGGAGGTTATTCAGACTTAATAGTCTCCACAAGAGAAAATGCAAAGGGAGAGACGGAAACTACGGCGAATCTGAATATATGGATAAAGGGAATTAGGGAGGGCACTCCTTATGCGCTAATAGGAACTCAAGACAATCCTCAAAACATTAATATTGTTTTTGAAAGCTTCATGCTAGGCGGATGGAAAATTTTAAATGTAGAGGAATTAGATTGAAAGATAAGCGTTAAAGACAATTAGAATATTTATACATGCTCCCAACTATTACTCATCGCCGCCTTCCATCTTTGCATTAATAAAGTTGCTCAGGATTTCAACATCGGTTTTCTTAGCCTCTTCAACAGTTCCGGTAAAAACAATCTTTCCATGATAGAGAAATGCTATCTTGTCTGAGATTTCAAACGCACTTTGTACGTCATGGGTAATAATGACGCCCGTTATACCGAACTGCTTCTGCATATCTCTAATCAACTGGTTAATCCTTGTAATATTGGGGGGATCAAGACCCGTAGTAGGCTCATCATAGAGCAGTATCTTGGGGTTCATAGCCATGGCTCTCGCAAGCCCAACGCGCTTTTTCATGCCACCACTTAGATCTGAGGGCATTTTATCTTCAATATCAGGAAGCCCAACCATCTCGAGATTCTTGGCAACTATTTCCCTAATTTCGTTCTCCGGGAAATTTGCATTTTCCCTCAGCGGATAAGCGATATTTTCTTCCACAGTTAGTGAATCAAAAAGTGCGGCTCCCTGAAAAAGCATTCCCATCTTTTTTCTCACATTTACAAGCTGCGCTTCGTTCAAGGGAACAATATTTTCCCCTTCTACTATTACATCTCCGCTGTCAGGTTTTAATAGTCCGGTAATTTCTTTAAGTAAAACGCTCTTCCCAGACCCACTGCCGCCGAGCACCGTGATATTTTCACCCTTTTCGATGGAGAGATCGACCCCCATATGAACCTCTTTTGTGTCGAACGCTTTATAAACATTCCTAATCCCTATTATTTCTTCAGGCATTAAAAAACACATCCTTTGATAAAGTTATTCTCATTTATTTAATCCCTATCGATTCTAATTAGACTCGGTCAATTTGTCAAAAAAGAAACAATAGGTTCTTATACAATCTAAGGAATGTTCTAAAATAATTGACTTTTTAAGCAGATGGATGTATAAATGATTGAATCAAAAACAGCTTGATGGGTTGAATTGGATCTCCAATTACAAGGGTCATATTCTAATTGCAAAGGTTATATACAGAAAACGGGTAGTTGTTTTATATGAGAAGAACTAACATTAGCGCTGAGAACGAGCTTGGAATTAACATCAAGTTTTTAACTCAATTTTTAATACACCCTACAAAAATAGGAGCTATAGCTCCATCTAATAATAAACTCTGCGATATGATTACAGATATGGCTGAGCTACCCCAAATATCAAGTGTGGTCGAGTTTGGATCGGGAACCGGTGTGATAACCGAAAAGATTGTCAATAAGATATCTAAAGATACGACCTTTTTTGCAATGGAAATTAATGAAACATTAGTTGAAGCGACAAAAAAAAGGTGCCCCGGTGCGACTGTCTATCAATCATCGGCAAGTAACGCTAAAAAACACCTTGAGATGCATGGGGAAGAAGGATGCGACCGTATAATTAGCAGCCTCCCATGGTCAACATTTGGTGAAGAACTACAAGATGATTTACTGGAAACCGTTATGGATGTTCTAAATCCGGGCGGCAAGTTCCTAACCTACGCATATGTCCCGGGATTAGTTTTTCCATCTGCAAGAAGGTTCAGAAATAAGCTGCATGAAAAGTTTGATAAAGTCACAAAGAGTAAAACCGTATGGACCAACTTCCCGCCTGCCTTTATCTATTACGCAGAAAAGACTTAGTTTAATAACCCTCTAAAAAATCCGCAATAAAATCGCTTGACATTAAAAAGAATTTGTTAGACAATTGATAATTGTAGGCTACTGACCTTTCTTCGAGTTACTTGGAGGAATGGAGGATGAATCAGTAGTTTATAAACTTTCTTAAGTAACATCTTATGTCTCGCTAATATAGGCTCTATTACGTATTTTTGTATAGAGAGGCGGTTTTTTGGTGATTCCAACAATAGCATCCGTTATCTTTCTAAGAAAGTGGCTCTTGTTATTTAACAGATAAAAAACAAAATATAAAAAGCCTGAGTAATAGACGCTCGGGCTTTTTTATGCCCGATGTTCACCAACAAATTAGGGGAGCAAACAATTTATCACTTGAAAGAAACATTTTAATCATATTAATATAATATAGGGTCAAACCGAAAACCAATGAAAACAATACAGGAGGTATTTATATGAAAAGTTTTACAAAAAGAATGTTTATAACATTATTTGTGCTATCCCTGGCATTCACTTTTTCAAACCAGAACAATGCTGCAATGGCTGGGGATCTTCCAGCCCCTCAGCTTGTAACGGACGCGTGGATGTTTATTGCGTCATACAAAGCCGACCCTAAGACTCTTAAGGCTATGCTGCCGGAAGGTCTTGAGCCAAACCCGGAGGGTACGGTTGTAATAAACATGTACACGGTTCCAGACGGAAAGGAGACCTCGGGTCTTGGCCCTTACACGCTTACGTACCTAACTGTTGAACTAGCTGGACAGGATTCGTATGTAATGAACTCTGATATAACCTACCCGGGAAGATATTTCATTTTTTACTTCAACAGCTCACCTGTGATGCGTGAATTTACAGAGAAGGTAGGAATACCGGTAAATGAGAATACGAACGTTATGACCACAACTGAGGTTAAGGACGGCAAACTAACAGCAACGTTAACCGTGGATGGGAAACCATTTATAGTATCCACTGCGGATGTAGGAAGTGAGCTCGGGAACTTCGGCGGAGGTCATCTTAACTACTTCGGACTTATCTCGGAAGAAGTAGATGGGAAAACCGCAAATATAGTTGTTAAGTACCCTATTCCCTGGAACGGCGGAGTTGTGGATACGCAAAATGCTAAAATAAAAATCACAGCACCTAAAGGTCATCCATTAAATAAAGTTAAGCCTATTGCCGACCCGGCATGGGCAATATGGACCAAAGGCAGCTTTGTTTATCCTCAGTATCAGGTTGTTAACGAGTACACAACAGAAAAAGCTAAAAAGTAACTAAAATAAAAAAGGGTCATCTGCATAACACACAGGTGACCCTTCCCTTTATTTTCAAACTTATTTAATCTCTATCTCTCACATCTTTCTTGATTAATTCCCGCCGCCTATTCTCCGAAGACGCCTAATTCTGACTAGGCTTAATGGGATAATGCAGAATAAACAAACCAAAATTCGAGACACTCCGCAAGCCGGGTTAATCTGAAGTCATTAATTATATTAATCGCTGATAAATCTACTAATTTATTGCCCTGATTTGTATAGCATCAATCCCGGAGCCGGCAAGAATGTCCGAGATTACTACTACTCGATCGCCTGATTGAAACCCTTCCCGTTTTTCCAAAGTTACAAAAGCATTCTGGATTGTTTTCTCTGGATCTTTGCTAAATTCTATGCGGTGGGCGAATACTCCACGATTTAAGAAAAGCTGTCTTCGAGTTCTATTATCATTAGTGAATGCGTATATCAATGTTTTAAAGGGCCTGCAATTGGTTAAATATTGCGCCATGATGCCGCGCCGAGTTATTACTACAATTCCCTTAGCATCAATAGACTCCGCTAAACTCACTGCGGACTCAGCAACGTTTTGTTTTACATCTTCTTTTATTAAATTTCTACTAAAGTTCATTCCGGGTAGCTGCTCCGATGCTCTTGCAATTTTATCGATATTCTCAATACAGCGAATCGGATATTTGCCTACAGCGGTTTCACCCGAAAGCATAACTGCATCGACTTCGCTATATACGGCATTTGCCACGTCAGTTACCTCAGCCCGAGTCGGTAGGGGATTCTCGATCATAGATTCAAGCAGGTGGGTAGCAACTATAACTCGTTTACCTTTCTCCTGGCATTTGCGGACAATTGTACGCTGTACATTAGGCAGCTCTTCAAGCTCGATTTCAATACCCAAATCTCCGCGGGCAACCATGACAGCATCCGAGACATCTATAATCTCATCAAGATTCTTGACCCCTTCCGGATCTTCAATTTTAGAGATAATTTTTATTTTATTCCCCTTATCGCCAAGCAGCTCTTTTAACTCAAGCACATCTTTGGCTTCCCGAACAAAGGATAGAGCGATAAAGTCGACCCCTTGCTCGACCCCAAAAAGCACATGTTCTTTATCCTGCTCTGTAATTGAGGGGAGATTAATACGTATGCCCGGCAGGTTAACATGGCTTTGGCTTTTGAGAGTCCCTCCGTCAAGGACCCTGCACTCCATAGTACCCCGGTTTTTCTTGAGAATTTCAAGATTGATAAGACCACTATCCACCGTTATCTTATCGCCTTCATTTAAGGTGTTAATAAGGTCTTCATAGTTAATGCTAAATGATGATATCTCTACATCTTCATTACCTACGGATACAGTGATGATGTCTCCCTGTTTTAGCTTCAGGTCATTTTTCAAAGTTCCCGTTCGTATTTCAGGGCCTTCTAGATCTAAAAGTATAGGAATCGAATCTTTGATTTTCTGGTTAATAGATTTGATTTGTCTGATTACTTGTAGGTGAGTATCGTGGCTGCCGTGCGACATATTTAAGCGCACAACATTCATCCCAGCCTGATACATGCCCATAAGCATTTCAAATGAGCTGGTGGAAGGCCCTATGGTACAGATAATTTTAGTTTTTCTCAGTGGATTCATAAAGGATTAAAGTATGACGGGGATTTGAATATTGTAAAATGTTCTTAACATAAGGTTAATAAACTGTAAGAATTGTGCGCAGACTCTTCCCGACAAAGCGCATAATATTTGCTTTCCCTTATAGGCGAAAAAATCAGGTCTTGGTTGATTAGCTCCCGGTTCATTTAAGTTAAAAAAAGAACATTATATCAAGCATCAATTTCACAATTCTGTTGATTTAAGAAATGGAAATTTGATATTTACTCCGCCACTTACGTAACCACAAGTTGGCATTCTCCCCTCAACTGGAACCTAAGCCGCCTGTCAGGACAACAAGTCGGCAAACTTGGCCTTGATCAGTATTTTGCGTTCCGTGATGAAATCCTCAAACCGTTCAAGTTTCCACAATTCTGGATTGTGCGGGATAAGGTGCTGGTCCAGGTAAGCTAAATTCTTGTCCTTAAACCATTCATCCGGCGGTGTATCACCCTTGCCACCCGCACCGTTCTCCCGCGCGGTCAAAAGCATGCAGTTGGCGAGTTGGTTCCGATCGCCTTCCTTATATTTTGTGATGCTCATCCTTCCAGTGTCTGGACTGCGGGACTTCACCGTCTTCAATAGGCTCTGCGGAAAGATGTGGTCGATCTGCGGAAGGTTGTTTGCATAGGACGGTGTGTAGTTGAAATCCCGATACCAGAGATTGAATAGCAGATGGATATTCGCACTGCCATACCCGATCGCCCAAAAACGGTCTTCGGTCAGTTCAAGACTTCGCCCCGCCGAACGGATGACTCCGAACATTTCATTCTGGTCGAACTTTTTGATGTCCTTCATCTTGTTAACGGTGTCGTCAATGACTTGATCAGGTGTACCGCTGAATGCCCCAGCCAACAGTGAGCGAAGCAGGTAGCGTTCAACATTCTGCTTTGTATCCCATGCGGTTAGGAAGTGATACCGGAGATAGACCAGCGGAATGAGGACCAGATAGGACGGTAAAGCCTTGTCACATCGGATGAAGGTACTGCCTTGGACGAAATCGGCAACGTCCTTCGTGGCAGCGCGAATTTCGTCCCATTTTTTTTCAATGTTTTCACGGACGCCCTTCTTGCGGAATTTCTCAACATCGTAGCGTGCCCCCTGGTCCAGTAGCGTCAGGCACGTCTTCAGGATGAAATCGCGATTAAAAGCGAACCCTTGCTTATTCAGTTCGTCTAGGAGGATCTCCATCTTATCGTCGGCTTCATCCCAACTTGATGTCAGTAGTGAGAACAGTAGATCGGACTTGCCCAGTCGGGTTCCGCCGGAGTTGGCCCGTATAAAGATTTCGACCACGTCGTCTTCTTTATACAGTTCTGGCTCGTCAATGCTGTCGAGTTCCTGATAGCCGATGCCGTCTTCGTTGGCAATCGTAGCTCGGATAAGGTCAACATGGTCTTTAACCTTGTCCTCCTCAGTCTTGGACAGCTGCCGGCCCGCCTGGTTTACAATCCGCTCCACGATGAGCCGGTTTCTTATTTCGTTGCTGAATACGATGTCCTTGAAGCGGATATAGGGAAAAGCAGCAGACCGCGGGTCAAGGAATTTGAATCTGAACTTCACGTCGTCCGGCTCGTTGAGTTCGCCGCTGAGAATGTCGTGGTAGAGTTCCTTACCATCGTAACTGCCGCGTAGTCCGATGAAGAGGCTTTGTAGTCGCTGCTGTCCGTCCAGAACAAGAAACTTTTTCTTTTTGTTGTCGGGCACTTTGAAGTAACTGAGGTGCTTCCTGTGTTCCTCCTTGAAGTTATCAATGAACTTTCGGCGACGGACCTCCATTTTGGTTCTCCAGATTAACAAGGTGCTGATAGGGTATTGCCTAAGAATAGAATCGAATAGTCGGCAGATTTGGTCCTCTGACCAGACGAAAGGACGTTGAATGTTCGGAAGCCAGAAACCGCCATCCTCATCCGGGTCGTTCAGGTAGGATACAATCTTTCGTATAGAGAGTTTTTGTGCCTTCATGGTTCAGCCACTCCTTCGTTTATTGTATAGAAATATATTAATTGATTATTGAAGGAATTTAAAGAGATACTAGGACATTCGACTTTAGATATGACCGTGTGTGAGATACGCTTACCCTAGCGAGTCCTTAAGAACGGCTTTAGAAGGACTCTCAGCCTGTTTTTCTGACTCAACAGGTGACCAATCTAGTGACACAGGTAATTTGCCATCAAGAGAGAGACATAAGTCCCTGAAAACATTGGTGGAGATGAGGGGAATCGAACCCCCGACCTCCGCGTTGCGAACGCGGCGCTCTCCCAGGCTGAGCTACATCCCCACTAAATAGTTGAAGCAATTAAGCAAATACAAACCGGATTTAATTAAACTTATGCTCGAGTTCATCGACTTAATAACTGGAAAATGATTTTGAAATAGATTAAGCCCGAATCTTCTAGAGACCTTTCATTGTCGCACGTTTTGGATGCTCTTTCCGCCAGCGGAGTTTGTTTAGGGCATTTACATAGGCTTTTACGCTTGCTACCACTATATCTGTATTAGCACCCTGCCCCTGAGTTATCGCGCCTTCGTCTTCAACCCTTACAGTAACCTCACCCTGAGCGTCTATGCCTTCGGTGATCGAAGCCACATTATAAGTTTCAAGAGTAGGACTAAGCCCCGTGGCCTTGGAAACTGCTTGATAAGCGGCATCAACCGGACCGTCCCCGACCTCTGACACCGTAACTTCTTCTCCATCAATGAGGAGCTTTATGGTAGCTACGGGACGCATATCGGAACCGCCTGAATAGTTTGCGGAAATAACTTTATAGAAATCTGAAGAACGAACAAATTCTTCGCTGATAAGAGCTTCTATGTCCTCATCGAAAACATATTTCTTCTTATCCGCCAGGTCTTTAAACTTCACAAATGCTTTCATAAATGCATCGTCGTCGAGAAAATAACCGTATTCCTCAAGACGTGTCCTAAAAGCGTGTCGGCCTGAATGTTTGCCGAGCACAATTTTATTGGACGGAATCCCAACTTCCTCAGGACTCATGATCTCATATGTAATTCTCTCCTTGAGAACGCCGTCCTGATGAATCCCGGCTTCATGGGCAAAAGCGTTGGCGCCGACAATAGCCTTGTTCGGCTGCACGTTAATACCCGTAATTTGAGAGACTAAGCGGCTCGTCGGATATATTTGCTCTGTGTTTATTCTAGTTATATAAGGGTTCTGATCGTTTCTTACCTTTAGTCCCATAACGATTTCTTCAAGAGAGGCGTTACCAGCTCTTTCCCCCAGACCGTTAATGGTGCACTCAACCTGTCTTGCGCCTGCCTGCACTGCTGCGGTGGAGTTGGCCACGGCGAGCCCAAGGTCGTTGTGGCAATGAACGCTGAGCGTTAAATCGTCGAGTCCAGGGACTCTTTCCAGTAGTGTCGTTATAATATGGGCAAATTCCTCGGGCACGGTGTATCCCACAGTGTCGGGGATGTTTATAGTGTTCGCTCCGGCCCGTACTGCTAACTCAACGGCCCTACAGAGATAGTCAAGATCGGTTCTGGTAGCGTCTTCACAGGAGAATTCAACATTCTCCGTGTAGTTTCTGGCGTGTTTTACAGCCCCGCTAATGATCTCTAAAACTTCATCTTGTGATTTTTTAAGTTTATATTTTAAATGGATATCCGAGGTTGCGATAAATGTATGGATTCTTGGGGCTTCAGCTCCTTTTACAGCTTCCCAGCCTCTGTCTATATCGTTATAGTTAGCTCTGCAGAGCCCGGCTATCTCACAGCCGCGAATGGTGTCGGCAATGATTTTTACGGATTGGAAATCGCCCTCTGAAGAAATCGGGAAACCGGCTTCAATGATATCGACTCCCAACTTTTCGAGCTGGTGAGCTACACGGAGCTTTTCCTCTACAGTCATCCCGCAGCCGGGAGCCTGTTCACCATCTCTTAAAGTCGTATCGAATATCTTAACCATATTACTACTTCCCATTTCATTAGCCTCCTTGAATTTAAACAATTATTGTAAGTCTGGACTAAAGTATTGTCAATTATGTATAGGTATGAATCGAAGCGGGTTTAAGCTTCACAAACCGGTTGGTAAATCGATGAAGACAGCCTCGACCTTTAGCTTTTTCTCAAGAACTTTGGAAAGCGCTTTTAGTCCAACTGTTTCTGTTGCGTGATGTCCTGCAAATATTACATTCATTCCTGAATCCTTTGCCGTGTAATAAACCTCGGCAGTATCGCCTGTAATATACAAATCGGCATTTAACTCCAGAGCTTCATAAAATCCGCCGTAACTCCCCCCGCCGCTGCAAACAGCAATTGATTTTATATTCTCTTTGCCGAACGGCAATATTATACACTCAGTGTCCAGACTATCAATAAGAATTCGCTCTATGTCTTTTAATGAAACGGCCTTTTTTCTTTCACCCATCCAGCCTATGTTCTTGCCTTTGTGAAATAGAAACTCTTTTTTGATTGGTGCCCCGAGAAGTTTTAGTAACTCAGCGTTATTTCCAACCTCTTTGTGTCTATCTAGGGGTAAGTGGCATGCATATAAGGATAAGTTGTTATTATAAAGGAGGTCCACTCTATCCTTGGACCAGCCTGAAATTGAGGGGTTGTGCGATTGCCAGAAATGACCGTGATGCACTATCAGCATCTGAGCGTTTTCCCGGGCGGCTTTTTCAAACGACTCGACTGAGGCATCTACCGCGAACGCGATTTTCCCGACTTTGGAATTGCCCTCGAACTGTAGACCGTTCCAGGATGAATCCTCTATTTCATCAATTTTTAAATATGTGTCCAGAAAATCGACTACTTTTTTTAGAGTTGGCATGGTTTAGTTTAAAAAAGATACGCATCAGGAATAGAAATAGATAATTATCATTTTCCTTTTACAAATCTGTATGCTATTAATAGAACAATTGAACCAATTACCGCGAAGATAAAGCTTTTAATATCAAAACCCGGAGTTACGGTGCCGCCAACCGCGAGAATTTTTGCTATAAAGCCTCCGACTATGGCACCGACAATGCCTATTACAATAGTTCCCACAAAACCGCCCGGATCTTTGCCCGGCATGAGCCATTTTGCTACTGAACCCGCAACCAGTCCAAAAATTATCCATGATATTATTTCAGTGAATCCCATCTTGTCTCTCCTTTATATAAATAGAATAAAGTCACATACGCTTGTTGAATGTTACTATTTTTTAACGGAAAGTTCAAAGATGATAGAGTCCGCAAATAAGTAAAAAATTCTTTTCTGTTAAGTAGCCGTTTGCAGATTTGGAAAATCCCCTTATTCTATTAGTTACAAATTAAGGAGGACAGAATTTATGATTAAAAAGCCATCATCACTTAGAACATTTTTTTTCAGCTTTCTAGCAACAGCGTTCATTATATCTTTTGGCGCATTTACTCAAGCTGAGAATAGCAATCAGCAAACTTCTTCTTCGTTAACCGAGGTGGATTCTAAACACGTCTGTATGGTCACGAACCAGCTATTTGCTAAAGAGCAGATACCCATTGAAGTAGACGGCAAAACATACTACGGCTGCTGTGAGATGTGTAAGGAACAAATTAAGAACAAGCCTGAAAGCAGGGAAGCCATTGACCCGGTTAGCGGCAAGAAAGTCGATAAAGCTGAGTCCGTAATCGGAGCCGCGCCTGACGGAAGTATTTTCTATTTTGAGAGTGAAGAGAATCTGGCTCAATTTAATCCATAGGCTAAGAATTAGATTCCATAAGTAAATTACCTGAAACCGCTCTTTCCTTATCTTTTAATGTGTGGAGCTTAATAGCCTAGATATAGTGCGCCGGTTAAAGATCAGGTGTCGAGTACATTTAGAACACGTCTGCTCACGGGTCCGTCCAACAATGCGCGGATTTTTTGCAGATCGCCTCTTTCCTCGCGCCAGTGGTGGTATTTTTCATAGTGCTCCTTGGAAGCCCACTTCTCAACCAGCACCAAATCGCATGTGTCCTCCGAATCTATACAAATATCAACCCCCTCACAACCTTCAAAACCTCTGGTGTCGGGAACTATCTCAGCAAAAAATTTCGCGGCAGCGGAAATGCTTTCTTCTTTTAATTTCGCATCGACTACTATAATTATGCTCATTTGAAATCCTCCATGTTGTCAATAACGATCCCTCTTAGTTTGGGTACCCGGTGAGATATTCAAACTAACGGAGTTCTAATACCCATACTATTTAACACAATGCGAACGCAAATATCTATTAAGACATCATGCAGTTTACGATTTCATAATTTTAGGCTAGTAAAATAACGCCTTTAATAAGCATTCACCGCCGGTTCTAATCTGCCGACAGGTATTTATGATTAGACAAAAAAACAGTAGAAATCGAAAAGAGTAAACATTATACTATGGAATAAGAACCAAATAGCTAAGAAATTCTTAAGTCTAAGTTAACAAATATGACATATCTAACAAAAAACAATTGTTTGTTGATATTATTGTTAGCTCTTTTCACAATATCTTCTATAGGTGGTTGTGGCAGTTCAGGGTCCGATAACGGCAACGGCCAAGACAACCCAGAAACAGTTTCAATGGAAGAAGCCTCCAGGTTTCTCTCTATGGCGACACTCGGCGCTGATTATGAGGAGATTGAAAAAGTTGCCGAGATAGGAAAAGAGGGGTGGCTGGAAGAGCAGTTCAACCAGCCGATTGGATACAATCTTCCATTTACTTTGGAATTAATAGAGCTTGCCTTTAGAAATGATTTTGAAGAAATACATACTTTCAGGCGTTACAGCTGGTGGCAACAAGTAATGACCTCGCCGGATTTGTTAAGGCAGAGGGTGGCCTTTGCATTAAGTGAGATTTTTGTCGTTTCAGACAGAGTAGATATGCTGGCAAACCATCCCGAAGGGTTATCAAGTTATTACGATATTTTGTTAAAGAACGCCTTTGGAAATTTCAGAGACCTTTTCCTGGATGTGACTCTTCATCCGGTAATGGGAGTCTACCTCAGTCATATAAACAATAAAAAAGCCAACCCCGAGATTAACCGCTTCCCCGATGAAAACTATGCAAGAGAATCAATGCAGCTCTTTTCAATTGGTCTTGATGAACTAAACCCCGACGGCACGGTTATGACGGATTCTAAAGGCTTTCCGATAGCAACATACGATAACAGTAATATTACTGAATTTGCTAAAGTGTATACCGGTTTAGTATCAGCTCCGGCCGGCGATCTATTTCCTGAAAGACGTATTAATTTCATTGATCCAATGGTAATGAACGAGGAGTTCCACGAAACCGGGGAAAAAACTTTACTCAACGGACAGGTTCTTCCTGCAGGCCAGGGCGGCATGAAAGATATTGAAGATGCTATTGATCATTTATTTAATCACCCTAACGCCGGGCCGTTTATTTGCAAGAAATTAATCCAGAGGCTTGTAACATCCAACCCTGAGCCTGATTATGTACAAAGGGTCGCAAAGGTGTTTGCGGATAACGGCTCGGGAGTCCGCGGTGACCTACGGGCTGTTATAAAAGCAATTTTGCTAGATAAAGACGCCTCTGACCCCGCGCAGCCAGGCAACCAGAAATTCGGGAAGTTTCATGAACCGTGGGTCAGATACGTTTCAATTTTGAGGCACTTTAACGCAGCTACCCCTGACGGGTACTACTTTAATAATGGCTATTTAGCCCAGTTTTTCTTAAACCAGCATGTATTGAGTTCTCCGAGTGTTTTTAATTTCTTTTTACCAAACTTCAAACCGAACGGAATCATTGGAGAAAATAATCTTGTAGCACCCGAGTTTCAAATAATTACCAGCTCGACCATTATTAATCATCCAAACCTAATCTTCATTATGGTTTTCCTCGGAGAACTTTTATCCTTGCCTGATTTTGAGGATCGGGACGGCACGTTCTTTTTGCCTGTAAATAACGCAGTATTTGATTTTAGCGATGAAATAGCAATAGCAGACGATCCGGCTGCATTGGTTGACCGCCTGGATCTGATCCTCACGTACGGTCAGATGTCTGATGGAATGAAACAGATAATTATAGATGCGGCAAATAATTTTGAAGACCCTCTTTTAAGGGTTCAAACCGCTCTATACCTGTTTATGATTTCACCTGAATACGTAGTTCAGAATTAGGGGATAATAATGCGCAAAAAAAAGAAAAACGATATTAGCAGAAGGGCATTTATAAAAGGCTGTGGAGCAACATGTGCGGCCATGGGTTCATTGCCGTTCTTTTCATCTTTTCTAAACCTGGGAATGATAAGTAGCGCATCGGCGGCTAATATTGGACAAGAGTATAAAGCAATGGTTTGTATTCTTCTTGCAGGTGGAAATGACTCTTTTAATATGCTCGTCCCAAAAGGGAACTCAGAATATCAGGAATACCAGTCTGCACGCGGTGATCTGGCATTGGGCCAAAATGATCTGCTTTCACTAGATGTTCTTGACGGCGACGGCAGGGAATTCGGCCTGCATCCGGGGATGACCGAACTTCAACAACTCTTTAATAACGGAGCGGCGTCTTTTATTACAAATGTTGGAACTCTAATAGAGCCTGTAGCAAATGCCCAGGAATTTGAAACCCGCGCTAAATTATTACCATTAGGGCTTTTTTCACATGCAGACCAGATAGAGCAGTGGCAAACAAGTTTGCCTGATAAGAGGACAGGTATAGGCTGGGCAGGCAAAATGAACGACCTTCTTCAGGATCTGATCGGTAATAACAATATATCAATGAATATTTCTCTTTCCGGCACAAATATCTTTCAGACAGGAAACCAGACTACTGAGTTCAGTGTCAGTTCCCAGGGCTCAACCAGCATAATCGGCTATAAAGGAGGGGACACATATGAGCAGATTCTTACACAGTCGATAGATAGTATGCTTAATCTGGAATACAAAAATATATTTGAGCAGGCCTACGCAAATAAACTGCGCAATTCCCTTGATGCTGAAATAGCCTTCAGAGAAGCAATTATGAGCGTACAGTCTGTAAATACGCCATTTTCCAATAACATGTTTTCAAATAGTCTTAAGTTTATTGCTAATACAATTAATGCTCGTGAGAATCTCGGACAGAAAAGGCAAGTGTTTTTTGTGCTTTTCGGGGGATGGGATCACCATGACGATACTCTACCGCGTCAGCAGGCAATGCTTCCAGTGATAAGCAAAGGATTGTCTGAATTTTATAATGCACTTACTGAAATGGGTATTACCGATAATGTCGCAACATTTACCACTTCAGACTTTGCCAGAACATTAACCTCAAACGGGAAAGGATCTGACCATGCCTGGGGTAGTAACCAGATTGTTGTAGGCGGGGGTATCAAGGGAAGCAGGATATTTGGAAACTATCCTGTACTGGCATTAAACAACCCGCTTGATGTCGGAAGGGGGGTTCTTATCCCTACAACCTCCACAGATGAGTTTTTTGCAGAACTTGCACTATGGTTTGGAGTAACAGGATCTGAACTCTCATCTATTCTTCCAAATATAGGGCGTTTCTATGATACAAATTCCGGCAGTGC
>JAJCZT010000080.1 GCA_029262255.1 Deltaproteobacteria bacterium | reverse complement strand
AGATACGGCACAGGACAGAGCACTCTTGATGGAATAATCAGGGCTACAAACAGATTAATCTCCGGAACAACTTTTGTAGTTTGCGGATACGGATGGTGTGGAAAAGGACTTGCCATGAGAGCAAAGGGGCTTGGCGCAAACGTTGTTGTAACCGAAATTGACGATCTAGCGGCACTTGAGGCGGTAATGGATGGATTTAGAGTTATGCCAATAGCTGAGGCTGCAAAAATCGGAGACTTCTTCTGTACGGTTACCGGAAATATAAGCGTAATCAGGAAAGAACATTTCAAGAATATGAAGGACGGAGCTATTATTTCTAACTCAGGCCATTTTAATGTTGAGCTTGATTTAGACGGTCTAAAATCTATATCAAATAAAAAACGTCAGATAAGAGAATACGTAGAGGAATACACACTTAAAAACGGAAAGAAGCTAAACGTTCTAGCAGACGGAAGGTTGATAAACCTTGCAGCGGCGGAAGGACATCCTTCCAGTGTTATGGATATGAGTTTTGCTAACCAAGCCCTTTGCGCCGAATACGTAGTTAAAAATGCTAAAAAGCTTGAGAACAGGGTTTATGACGTACCTGAGGCGGTAGATCAGGGAGTTGCCAGAATGAAGCTTAAGGCAAAAGGTATAAACATCGACAAATTAACCCCAGAGCAGAAAAAGTACTTATCCTCTTGGGAAATCGGAACATAATGGTCTATACTAAATAGAATATGGACCAACTTCTAGACTCTTTTCTATCCTACCTTGTAGTAGAGAAGGGTCTATCTAAAAATACGCTTGAGTCTTACGGCAGGGATGTCAGGAAATTTGTCCTGTATCTACAAGAGAGCAAAATCACCTCTGTTGGGGACATAAAGTATGAGAACATACTTGACTTCCTTTCTCATTTTAAAAAACAGGGTTTTAGCGATACTACTACAGTTCGATGCATTGTATCCATAAAACAGTTTTTTAAATACCTGCTCTTAGAAAAAATCATAAAAGAGGACCCGACCTCTCAGATACGTACGCCCAGGATGAAAAAGAGTATTCCGGGCGTCATTTCTCTTGAGGAAGTTGAGAGGATATTAGCATCTCCCGGGGAATCCACTCCCGAAAGGATTAGAGATTCCGCCATGTTAGAAGTTCTGTACGCAACAGGAATAAGAGTGTCTGAGCTTATCGGACTAAAACTAAATGATGTTAATTTTGAGATGGGATTTATTATTGTCTACGGTAAGGGATCAAAGGAAAGAATTGTCCCCATGGGTGAGAAAGCGCAGGAAAAACTAAAATCCTATATGGAGCACTCAAGACCTGTACTGCTTAAAACTAGAGAATCAAAAGCACTATTTGTCACCAGACGCGGGAAAGCAATGACCCGGCAGGGCTTTTGGAAATTAATAAAGACACACGCCATAAGCGCCGGCATAGCAAAGAATATTAGCCCTCACACTCTAAGACACTCCTTTGCGACTCACCTGCTTGAGCGTGGAGCTGACCTTCGATCAATCCAGATAATGCTGGGTCACTCCGATATATCTACTACGCAAATATATACACATGTGGAAAGTGAGCGACTTAAGGAAATTCACAAAAAATATCATCCCAGATCGTAATCTCTATTAAATCGAGTATATTATCAACCTAAATAAAATAGAAACATAAACCGAATGAACCTCGACTTCCTAAATCATATCAATTTTCAACTTATAATTATACAGGCCCCTGTAATCCTGCTATCTCTTACTATCCATGAGTATTTTCACGGATGGACCGCAAATAAACTAGGCGACCCTACTGCTAAGCTAAGAGGGAGACTAACGTTAAACCCTATAGCACATCTTGACGTTTTAGGGACAATAATGATGTTTCTAGTTGGATTCGGCTGGGCAAAACCCGTACCTATTAACCCCATGAACTTCAAAGATCCTAAAAAGGGAACATTGCTCGTTGCGATAGCGGGACCGCTTTCAAACCTTGCTACGGCAATTGTCGCGGGCATTATTTTGCGCCCTCTAATCCCAAAGGTCTTAACAGGGGAGATTGCGCCCGGCAGCCTGGAATCCATATTTGTTATAATCCTTATTCTGGCCATAATATACGGAATAGCGCTTGCGATATTTAACCTGATACCAATCCCACCTCTGGACGGCTCCCGTGTCCTATATGCTGTATTGCCGGACAAACATCTCTATTCATACAGCAGGTTTGAGCCATACGGGGTTATCTTTCTATTTGGGGTGTTTATTTTTGGCGAGGGTGTTTTCAGATATCTACTCTATCCCGTCTCATATATATCAGTAATATTCTCAGGCTATAGTTATGGAACCCTTACAAATATAATGGGACTACTGCTAGGATGACAGATTTAAACAAAGAGCATGAACAAATTCAGAATCCCGAACCCTGTTTGGTTAAAGTCCAGCTGTTCGAGGGGCCGCTTGATTTACTGCTCCATTTAATCAAAAAAAACGAAGTAGACATATACGACATACCCATTGCTAAAATAACTGAGCAATACATTGAATATTTAGAGCTTATGAAGGTATTAAATCTTCAATTTGCCGGAGAATACCTTGTAATCGCAGCTGAGCTAAGTCTTGTTAAATCTAAAATGCTTCTTCCTAAACCTGTTATGGAAGAAGAGGAAGAAGACCCAAGGGCCGAGCTTGTGAGAAGGCTAATTGAATATCAGATATACAAAGACGCAGCAACCGACTTAATAGGAAAAGATGTTCTTGGAAGAGACGTATTCAAAAGAGAATATATTGAAACATCCGCCGAGCACGGTGAAGAAGTTGAGCTTGTACCCGTAGATCTATGGGCACTTATTGAGGCTTTTCGTGAATTTTATCAACGCAGAAGCTATCTCTGGGCGGAAGAGATCACATATGAAGCAGAATCTGTAACAATCGATGAAAAGATTGAATATGTACTTGAGCTGCTCAAAACTAAACAACAATTCAAGTTCGAAGAACTTTTTAATGACTGTTCGTCAATACTTGATCTTGTGATAACCTTCTTGGCGTTACTAGAGTTAGCAAGAACCGACAACGTAGATGTAGTTCAGGATTCGCCGGATTCCCCAATCTTAATCGCATATTCAGGAGAAAACCAAATTGGATCTTTCTGATACAAAAAAAGCAATAGAGAGTATCATTTTCATATCAGATCAGCCCGTGACGGTTGATAAATTAACGCTCGCTTTCCCTGATATTGATCGCTCGCAGATAAGAAAATGTCTAAAAGAGCTTGTTTCAGATTGGGAAGAATTAAATAGAGGGTTTTTCTTAGCTGAGATTGCAGGAGGGTTTCAATTTAGAACCGACCCCAAACACAGTGAAGATATTTCTAATTACAACAAGAAGATTAAGAAGTTCCGCCTCAGTCGCGCGGCACTTGAAGTGATAGCGATAATAGCCTATAAACAGCCGGTAACAAGGGTTGAGATTGAAAGTATTCGAGGGGTGGATTCTTCAGGCGTAATTAATGTTCTTTTAGAAAGAAGGGTTATCGAAATTAAGGGTAGAAAAGAGGTTATTGGAAAGCCTTTTCTTTATGGAACAACAACCGAATTTATGGAGATATTCGGACTCAAAAGCTTAAATGACCTCCCGACATTAAAAGAATTAGATGAAATAAGTCAGAATTTAGAACCAAGCATCACCCCCATAGCTGAGGAGTAATGCCCGAATGTCAGATATAGTTTGATTTATTACAGACCTACATGAACCCACAGAGAGCATTAGAAGAACTAAGCAAATATTTCCTGGATTCAGGGTTTAACCTTACTCTAAAAATTAATTCCGATCAGTACAATGGGGATTTCCATACAGATGGAGAAATGGAAGGCATATTCCCTGAGGCAAAATCCATAGTTCTCGTTGGTTTTGCGGGCAAGGGTTTCTGGGGAGTTTTTAAAGATTATCTGGAGAAGAATCCGGAATTTGAAGATAGGAATATAGACCTGATTGACAACTATACTGTTCTTAAATTCAAAGAAGCCGGAGAAATTTTAAAATCCCACAAGATTGATTATAAAACGTTATTCCCTTTTGGCGCAGACGCGACCCAGTTGAATTTCTTAAAACTGGGAGAACTATGCGGAGCCGGCGTCCCAAGTCTTCTTGGAATTCTGCTCAATCCTATCTATGGACCATGGATCTCATTAAGAGGAGCTTTTATAACCAATCTTGAAGTAGATGAACAGGATGGACCAATCTGCGGGTTCTCGCCCTGCCCTTCCTGTGAGAAACCCTGTATATCCGCCTGTCCCGCAAATACTATATCTGTATCAGGCTGGGACTGGGAAGCGTGTATGAGATTTAGGATTAGCGATGAAACCTGTGCTACATACTGCGCCTCCAGACGCGCCTGCCCCTATGGGAAAGCGGAGCAATATTCAGACGAACAACTTCTATATCATCACAAGTTCGTATTAAAAAGCGTAAAAAAGTATTTTAGAAACAATCCCTAATATAAGGAATATGTCGTTTAGAACACGATCACAATAAAGACCTTTTTGAAAAAGTTATAATTAAGAGCTTGACTCCTAATGACAAACTCAATCATAATGAATATGTAAAATACATCTCTCACGGAGGAAATAAAAATGAAAAAGTCTAAAGGGTTATTGTTTTTTGCTTTCGCATGCAGTTTGGCGGTATTAACTTCCTTATCTATAAATACAGATTCGTTTGCCCAGCAATATCCGCCCGGCAACTATAAGGATAGTTGTACGGACCTATTAAAAATCGGCCATATGTTAGAAGCCAAATGCAGAAAACAAGACGGGACATGGCAGAGTACAGTTCTTTTTTATGGAAATTGTGATGGTCCAATACATAATAACAACGGACAATTAACGTGTAATCAAAGTGGTGGCGGCAACTGGCTCCCGCCTGGAAATTACAAACAAAGTTGTAGAAATATTAATGTAGAAGGAAACATTCTACAGGCTCAGTGTCAGAGGGCTAACGGCTCTTGGAGATTTACGAGTTTGGATTATGAAGATTGTTACAACGATATTACAAATCAAAACGGGAGACTCCAGTGCGGACGCCGACATCATCATAACATGCTTCCAAGTGGAAGCTACAAACAAAGCTGCAGAGATCTGAGCGTTAACGGTGATATCCTGAACGCCCAGTGTCAGAAGAGAAACGGTGAGTGGCGGTGGTCTTCTATCGATTATGGCGATTGCTATGGTGATATCACAAATCGCAATGGAAGACTTATATGTGAATAGCATTTAAGTCATAGATATTTGACTTTTCAAAGATTCAGTTTTTACTAGTATGTAATGCAGCTATTGCAATAGCGGCAATAGGAATCGTGGGCTTATAGCGCCTTTCCTATATTCGTATTCAGGAGTTCTAATCGAACAAAAAATGAGTGATTCAAAAGCCCAGAGCAAACCGCTGGTCGCCGTTGTAGGGCGTCCTAACGTCGGCAAATCGACCCTTTTCAACAGGTTTATAAGCGAAAGAAAAGCTATCGTTGAAGATATACCCGGGGTCACACGTGACCGCCTCTACGCAGACACCCAGTGGGATGGGAGGGAATTCAGCCTGGTTGACACAGGAGGATTTGATCCTGAAGGAGAC
>JAJCZT010000079.1 GCA_029262255.1 Deltaproteobacteria bacterium | reverse complement strand
TACAGGCGCTTTCTCTGCTATCTATACGTACATGGGCGGCTTAAGAGCCGTTGTGAGAACAGACGTAGTACAGTTCTGTCTATTGGTTTTAGGCGGGTTCGTCATATTATTTGTGGCTATTCATCATCTGGGCGGCTGGTCTGAGCTCTGGAACACGACGGGCGACTTAATGCACTTACACCTCCCGAGCGATCACGACACCCTACCCTGGATCGGGATTTTCGGGATGCTGCTTTTAAACTTAAATTACTGGGGAGCAAATCAGGTAATTCTCCAAAGGGCCTTAGCCGCAAAGGATTTAAAACAGGCGCAAATTGGGCTCCTGGTTGGAGGGGTGCTTAAATACGTGATGGCTCTCATAATAATAGTCCCGGGTATAGCGCTCGCGGGAATATTAAGAGATGATCCGCTCAAAGACCCCGACCTTACCTATCTGACGCTTGTAAACGACTTTCTTCCAGCCGGGGTTAGCGGACTGATCCTGACCGGCCTATTCGCATCCCTAATGAGTACGCTAGACTCAATTTACAACTCGGTCTCAACACTCTGGTCAATCGACATATATAAAAGATATCTAAATCCGTCCGCATCTGAAACCCAAGTCGTCCAAATGGGCAGGTATTCGATAATGGCCTCCTTTATAACCGGGGCGCTTTTCGCATTTATTGTCGTTTATGTAAAGTTCGGAAACCCCGAATTCCCACTTACTCACTGGTTCAATGCGATGTCCTACTATATTAAAAACGGATTTGTAATAATCATAATGTCGGCAATGTTCTTATATTCTCCATCGAGAAAACTCGTTCTTTTTACAATGCTGTTCAGCATACTTCTTACTTACGCTTTTCAGACGGGTTTGCCTGAGCTTAACTATTTTGTGAGAACGGCTTGGGTAATAGCAATTTGCTTTTTAATAGTTGCGGTACCAACGGTGATTAAATATGGATTCCGGCTCCCGGGAGACCGCTTTTTCGAAGTCTCGCATAGAAGTGTACTGCATTTTGGGATAATATTGGCGCTTTCCTTAATCGGCGCTCATATAATTTTCCACTAAGTGGTTTTATGGCGAGGAGTTTTTCTTTTTCATAATAATAGGGAACACGCATTTTGGTGCGCCGTAGCCCTGGGTTTGATATCGGGACTTGTCGAAAGAAAAACCGTGTTTTTCGGGATCAACCATATCAAACCAGAGCGAGTCCAGCTGGCAAAGTATGGGAGTTAGAAATGCCGCATTATGAGAAGAAAAGAAATTAAAATAGTAGCATTTTTGAATCTCGATCGAGAAGCTGTCTTCCTTTTCAGTTTCCTTGTGGGGAGCCGTCCAGCTGAAAGTGGCCCCGTACTGCTCCATAAGCCAGCTAAAGATATCACGCAGACGGTCGGGATTGTCTTTGCATGCTTTGAGCACAAGAGTCAGAGAAGTCCGCATGGAGAGATTATTAACACCATCCATCATAGCTTTGCTAATGAAATCTACCGTGGACTCTTTGTCGCCTAACAGCGGAAGCAAATTATTATAAGCGGACAATACGCTCGAGCATAACTCGAGATGACCGTGGGAAGGGGCGTCTACTATCGAAGAAGCGTTTGCCTCCTCTATTTCTTTAGCCTCTTTTTTGATGGATTCAATTAACGCTCCCGCATCGACTTTAAGAGAAGCCTTGATTTCGGATTTTAGGCCGTTTAGGAACTCAGAGGGGGCCTGATGGCCGAACATATAATGTTTTAGGAAATCGCCGACCTCTGACATATAACCTCCCTCAATACCGCATTATCTAAAGCTCTTATTTCGCAAAATCAGCATTAAACTCAGAGATTCCCTGAGCTTTCACTTCAATATCGAATGTTTTTTCAGGCTTACCGTCAATTTTTAAAGCCTTCAATGTAACACTATATGAACCGGGGATTAAGATAAATTCCTTAGGGTTTGATTTAGAGCCTGTATAAGTACGTCCCTGAGCGATCTGCTCTCCAGTCCTGGAATCCTTAATAGTAACGAGACTATCTATTAGAATCTCACCTTGAGTAGCGCCAACTTTTAATACACCGCTTGAGAACTGCGCGGTACGCTCCACCGTCTCCCCACCTTTGAGTTCAACACCTTCAAACTCTTTTGACTGTTTGCCTTCTATCTTAGCGGCTGTGACTTTAATATCGTATAATCCGGGGACGAGCTCAAAAGTGTCAGGATTTGATTTTGAGCTTGTGTATGTTCGTCCCTGAGCGATCCGCTCACCAGTCTTTGAATCCATGATATATACTAACGCGTCTACAAATTTTTCTCCTTCCAGGGCACCTACTTTTAATAGTCCGCTTGAGAACTGGGCCGTTCTTTCAACAACCTCAGAAGCTTTAATTTCGATACTGTTAAATTCCTGAGAAGGTTTATTGGTAATTTTCACAGCTGAAACTTTCACGTCATAAACACCGGGGCTAAGCTCAAATGCCTTCGGGTTTGATTTTGAGCTAACGTAAGTACGCCCCTGAGCAACCTGCTCACCGGTGTCTGGATTTTTGATGTAAACTACAGCGTCGACTAATTTCTCCCCTTGGAGAGCCCCTACTTTTAACGTTCCGCTAGAGAAATCAACAAGTTTCTCTAGAGTTTCCCCGCTTTTAATTTCCACAACCTCAAATTTAACAGTAGGTTTTCCGACAATTTTGATAGCTCTGACCAGGGCATCGTAGCTGCCAGGATTGAGCTTTATGACCAGGGGATTGGTATTAGAAGATTCATACGTGCGCCCAGAGGCTACAACATTTTCAGTACCGGGCTCATAGACATGAACGGAAGAGTCCATTAATTTTTCATTCTGTAGAACCTTTATGGAAAGTTCGCCGAAACCAAAATCCACTTCTTTTTCGACTACTTCTCCTTCCTTGATTTCTATCCCCGTTATTGCACGGCTGTCAAACCCCTGCATGTTAATAGGACTTACTTCAAGGTCATAGATTCCGTCAGGCAAGGATATTATTCTCGGGTTAGTATTGGAGCTTGAATAAGTCCTCTGTCCTTTGAGTTCTTCGGCAGTCCCAACATTCGTTAATATTAAAATAGAGTCCTGAAGTTTTCCCTGGGCTGTTACTTTTACAGAAAGCTTGCCGGTTGGAAGCTCAGCTGGAATATCAACTGCGGTCTCAAGCGCCTCTGAAAGCTCGTTTGCATTTTGCGCGCTGAGATATAGCCCGCCGCCTGCCTGAGCTGCGCACTCTAACTGAGATACATCCACATCCCCTACATCAAACCCTACAACATGCATTATAAAATTAATACCCGCGTCCTTAGCTTCCTTAACCGCCTTGCACGGGTCTCCACCGCAGGTCTCAATGCCGTCGCTCACCAGGATAACTGTAGTCGCATTCTCGTTACTACGGACAAGATCAAAAGCAGTAATAATTGAGTCCGTAATAGGTGTTTTACCCTTAGGATTCAACTCGTCAATCTTTTCATTAAGAACAGTTCTATCTAAAGGCCCGGGCGGAACAACCGTTTCTATATCTTTACAATCTCCCTTATCTCTATGTCCGTAAGCTATCAGACCAACTTCTACGCTCTCGGGAAGCTCAGCAATCAGGTTCTTAAGCACCTTTTTGGCAATCGAAATCTTATTCTGCCCCTCGATTTGACCCCACATAGAGCCCGAGGCATCAAGAATGAGTATTATTTCGGATGCAGAAAGCGCATTCTCCGATTGCGCTTTTGAAACAGAAGAAAAACTGCCCAAGAATAAAAGACCCAGCGCAAATATAAATATAAGTTGGCTTGCTTTGTAGACTCTCATAAAAATGCTCCTTATAGATAAACAATGTTGTGGGTTGCTTTGTGTGTAAAATCTTACACAATTAAGACCGGGAATTACAATATAAAGTTTAGTCTGCTAATTCTTTAGGTTAATCTTCAAGCTCGCGGGTTTCACTAGTTATGTAGAATTTCCAATCATCGAGCACAGCATTGCCGTCATCATCAGTAACTTCCTCAACATCGAGGTGGCTTGTGATGTAATAAAGACGATCTATCTCATTTGTCTCAGCCGGGCCGCGGCTTGCGTCCCTGAAACGCTGCTGCAGGTAAAACGGCGGGATGGCTTTTGAGACTAGTTATTAATTCCGAAAGTGATAGGTCCATGTATCCGGTTTTACAAAATAGATCAATCAAACCCAATAAAGGCAGTTTGGGAGTCGCGCAGAGATAAACCGGTTTCCACTGGGGTTTAAATTTATTCTTGAAATTAAAAAGACCTCTATAGTTGTAAGCGAATATTAATATATGCCCCGCTTTAAACAAAAAAGATTCATGCAGTGATCGCGAAAAAGAATTTGGGAGCCCGTCCACCTCCATTGACTCAGGAGAGATAAAGGGCACCTCCCCCAGACTGAAATGCTTGGCCCCTTCGTCTCTTAAGATTTTCATAACCGAGACGAATAACGATTCCATGACGCCAACATGCGCTTTTTTGCTGCGCAGCATCATTTCGGTATAACAGAAATTCTTCCCCGAAACAGACACTGTAATTACTCCAAGCCACTTGTCTTCTAATGAGCTCATAACAAAACACCTGGTATTGGAATCAAAATTATTGTTGAATAAGTACTGAAGGTGAGGCTTGGTTCCGTATGAGGTATGAGCAATAAATTCGGTCACCCTCTGTCGATTGGATTGAGATAATGGTATCTCTTTCACCGTACCGTACTTTTCACCTCTTCTCGCAAGGTCAGTTACCGTTCGTGGGAGCTTATTTAAATTTTCTAAATCCAAGGTCCCTTGGGCCCCCGTTCTAATAATCTCATAACCCTTTTTGTTTAAATATCCCGCCAACTCACTGCTGCATCCCCGCAGTAAGAATCCGTTAGGAAAGCTTGATTCCAGTTTGTTGCACAAATCTTCCATACTGTAACCGGCGGGAATCTCAGCATTATGAACCCACGGGAGTCCGGATAAAGGGAGCCTAACCCAGTGGAATTTAGGACATTCTATTTCTTTATGGAACCAGCTTAGAGGAATATTTCCTTTCAAAGTTTGACCAACCCGGTAATGTTTTGGTGCAAAATCATACATTAACTAATTTAGCTTGCCAATATCATACTTTAGTTTGGGAATATTTCCTCAATTCTATATAATGTAGTTACTATCGTTGTTTAAGGGGGAAAAATTGTATACAAAAACCATAATCCTTTCATTACCAATTTTATTACTTGCACTACTTCTTGCGGCGTGCAGCTCAGGTGGAGACAGCAATAACAAGAACAGCCAAAAAACTTTTGACAACCCTTTTGAATATTGCAAATCCGCAGGAACCGTTGACACTCCCGGACCGGAATACACAGGTCCAAAAGTGCCCGATGCAATTTCTGAGAAATTAAGAAAAGATATGGGTGTTTCAGAAACTATGCCTGCTGATATGTTTAATGACGGAACATCGTGGCGTTGTATGAACGGGAATGTTTATGCATGTAACGTCGGGGCCAATCTACCATGCCAGGAAAGAGGAGATTATAGCAAAGAGCCAAATGATGGCATGCTCAACTACTGCGGGGAAAATCCATCCTCTGACTTTATACCCATGTACGCCTCGGGGCGCGCTACGGTTTATGAGTGGAAATGCGATGACGGTACGCCCGAGATAGTAAAGCAGATTGCAGAGACAGACAAAGCCGGTTACATAAAAAATATATGGTACGAAATCACGCCTTGATGGTAGTCTATAAATTTTAGGGAAAGATAAGATATTGGAAGGAAGGTTCTATTTACGTTTTAGCACTTTTCTTACTGCTTTAATAATACCCTTTGAATCAAGTCCGAATTTGTGCATAAGCTCGTTTGGCTCACCTGATTCTCCAAAGCGGTCCATCATGGCTACGTACTCCATCGGTACAGGGTGGCTTTTTGCAGCAACCTCCGCCACCGCATTTCCCAATCCACCATGAACCTGATGCTCTTCCGCCGTAACAATTGCCCCCGTTTCTTTGGCGGCTTTAATAACAG
>JAJCZT010000078.1 GCA_029262255.1 Deltaproteobacteria bacterium | reverse complement strand
GGTATTGCCGGTATTGCGTGTATAGAGGGGCAAGTTTGTGATCTGCCGGAGGGCCAATGTGCTGTAGCCGATGCACAGGGTACGTGTAAGGTTCAGCCGCAGATTTGTACTCAAGATTACCGCCCGGTCTGTGGATGCGACGGTAGGACTTACAGTAATGACTGCACACGTCTGAGCGCAGGGGTTCAGAAGAATCATGATGGAGAGTGTAAGACAGGAGGTCAATATTAGTGCTTGGATATCCGTATCTGTTTTCTCTCAGGCATGTAATATTTTTAGAGCCATAGTAGCGTATGGCATAAACCAGGATTTAAAAAAGGGGATGGAATAATGAAAAAAATAGCCGGTTATAAGTATTTTACATTGTTAATATTAGTCGGGTTTTTAGTTGTGAGTTGTGATGAAAATTCAAACTCCGATTTTAATGATACGAGAACCATAGACGGTTCCGGCAATAATTTCAGAGACCCTTCAATGGGCGCTGCTTTTACTCAGCTTTTGAGGATTGTTTCCTCTGATTACGAAGACGGAATTTCTGAAATACCCGAAGCCGGAAGACCCAGTGCGAGGCTTGTAAGCAATATTGTAAACTCCCAAGTGGGATTGATTCCAAATTCCTTAAACGCGAGTAGCTATTTGTGGCAATGGGGTCAGTTTGTAGATCATGATATTGATCTTACTGAAGGTGTTAACCCTCCCCAACCCGCGGATATTCCAGTGCCTGCCGGAGATCCGTTTTTTGATCCGTTTGATACCGGGACTGAGGTAATAGCTTTTAACAGATCGGTATTTGATCCTTCTACAGGTACCGGAATTGATAATCCACGACAGCAGATTAACGAAATAACGGCCTGGATAGACGCCTCAAATGTTTATGGCTCGGATATCGAGAGGGCAATAGCGCTCAGAGCGAATGATGGAACCGGAAAGCTGGATATGAGTGCGGGCGATCTCCTACCTTTTAATACGGGAGGCTTTCCTAATGCCGGTGGCGATGACCCTTCGTTGTTCTTTGCCGGAGACGTTAGGTCCAATGAACAAGCAGGGCTAACATCGATGCATACCCTCTTTGTAAGGGAGCATAACCGCTATGTGACCGAGCTAAGTGCTGAGAATCCTGCTCTTACGGGAGACGAATTATACGAGAGGGGTAGAGAATTTGTAGGGGCTCTGATGCAGGCAATCACGTATAATGAATTCTTGCCCGCGCTATTAGGTGAGGGACATCTCTCGCCTTACAGAGGTTATAGCCCAAATGTTGACGCCTCAATAGCAAATGTTTTTTCCACTGCCGCATATAGGCTGGGACATAGTATGTTGAGCCCGGAGCTTCTTAGGCTCGATCAAAACCTAAATGTAATACCAGAGGGTAATTTGCCCTTAAGGGATGCTTTTTTCTCTCCGGGAATAATAACGGATGAGGGTGGGATTGATCCCCTTCTAAGAGGACTTGCAAAAGATATCGCCCAGAAAGTCGATCCTTTTATTGTAGATGATATCCGCAACTTCCTTTTCGGTCCCCCGGGTGCGGGAGGTTTTGACCTCGCATCTCTTAACATTCAAAGGGGGAGGGACCACGGGCTTCCTAAGTATAATGACGCAAGGCAGCAGCTGGGGCTCCCAAGAGTAGAGAGCTTTCAAGATATTAGTTCTAACCCAGATATTCAGATGAGGCTCGAAGATGCTTACGGCAATGTTGACGATATAGAACTATGGCCAGGCGGATTATCCGAAGACCTGCTTGAAGGGTCACACCTTGGAGAGCTTTATCATTTAATTGTAAAGACTCAGTTTGAGGCTCTCAGGGACGGCGACCGTTTTTGGTATGAGCGCAAGCTAAGCGGTGCAGAACTCCAAGAGGTAAGGGCAACAAGACTCTCAGACGTTATAAGACGCAATACGGGCATCGGTTTTGAATTGCAAGATAACGTGTTCCAGCTCGAGTGATTCCAAGTGTGTAATGCCTGCTACTCTCCGGCCGGCTCGGGCTCGGGTTCGTAAGGTGTTCCTTCGTTAGACAGACACTCCACTTCACATTCGGAAAGGGTCAGGAGGTTAACTAACGTAGCTTTTAGACACGTTATGGGACTCTCTGAAAACGAGACCTTGTCCCCCGGTTGGACGCCTTCACATTTAGTCAGCATTTTATAAGGCTTCTCACCAATTATTACATATTCACCCTTTATTTCTCTTACGGTGTATTCTGATTGGTTTTGTGCGTAAGTGTGTAGCGCGAATGCCGATATTATGAGTAAAGCGGTAAATAGAGTCTTCAAATGAGATCCCTCCTGAGTTGTGATGAATACCCATTATACTCGATGATGGAGGTTAGCTCAATTGGTTCTCAGATATGTATATGAGATATCGCCCATCATTATTGCACGGTTTCCTCAAGGCCGCTTGCCTGTATGCGCTCTATAAAATTCTTTAGCTCTTTGAGCTCTTTTTTGTTGAACTTGGAAAAGAAACTCTTTTTTACAGTGTCTTGATAAATGGGCCACATCTCTCTTCTCAGCTTTCTGCCCTTATCCGTTATGCATGCGAAAACCCCTCGGCCATCAACCGGGCACTGTGTACGGCTTACCAGTCCTTCTTCTTCTAATCTCTGTACTAGTCTCGTAACGTTGTATTTATCGAACAATACTCGTTTCCCAAGATCGTTTAATCTCAGGCTGCCGTCTTCTGAGCGGTCAAGCTCCCAGAGAACATCGTACCAGTTAAGGCACGGGTAACCTTTCTTTTTTAGCTCTTCTTCAACTTTACGATAAAGCAGCTGCTGTGCTTTAACAAGTCCCATCCACGCTTCGGTTTCCGTATCGGTCCAGTTTTTAGCATTGTTTTTATACTTGCTTCCCTTCATTTTGCTCCTCCTGATTACACTATAATATAAATTTGTTGCAATTGCAACCATTCTGTGATATACATATATATAGTTGCAAGTGCAACTAATATGGATTCAAAAAATATTGTTAAGGAGGTAAGTCGAAATGAAGTTGATAACAAGGGAAGAGCTTAGGGATAAATTGATAATGGGAGAAGCCCCTACACTGGTAGAAGCACTTGCTGAGAAGTATTGGCTGGACTCTCATTTGCCGGGCGCTATTCAAATGGATTACTCGGAGGTGGCTCAAAAAGCGCATGAGTTTCTGCCTGAAAAAAATGCAGAGATTGTTGTATATTGCGCAAGCGCTGATTGTCAGAATTCCTCTAAGGCCGCACGTACGCTTGAGGATTTGGGGTATACAAATGTGCGTGAGTACTGTGAGGGCAAGCAGAACTGGCTTGAGGCAGGGCTCCCGGTAGTGGGCGGTATGAATTAGAGCTGAGCAAATTTAGAGAGACGGTGTGAGGGGTGAGCCCACTATCCATAGCTTGCTTTCCCCGCTGCACTGTGTCCTCTTAAACTAACAAATATGGAGAGGCAAATAATATGATTGAGAAGATATTAAAGACAGATAACTTTGATTGGGGTGCGTTGATTGCCAGAGTGTTTTTAGGGGTAGCAATACTTCCTCACGGGCTTCAGAAGCTTTTGGGTATGTTTGGCGGTTACGGGTTTTCGGCCACGGTCGAATATTTCGCAAGCATAGGAATACCAAGTTGGATAGGGGTTCTTATAATACTGGGGGAATCCTTTGGCGCGCTGTTCTTAATACTGGGGCTGATTAGCCGTATCTCCGCGGCTGGGATTGCGCTAATTATGCTTGGGGCAATTATGGTTCATGCACAGTATGGGTTTTTTATGAACTGGTTCGGCGCTCTAGCAGGGGAGGGGGTTGAGTATCACTTGCTTGTATTGGGACTTTCTCTCATAGTGCTTGTAAAAGGCGGAGGGAAATGGGCGCTTGATGGTGAAGTCTCTAAAATGTTTAGCAAGTCATAACTTTTGCAATCTAGTAATAACCCCCCCTCCTTCACTTATGTAATGGAGGGGAGGGGTAAAAATCTATCTGATTTAGATTCTTTGTTGCCTAATACTGCCTGGTAAACCAGTAAGTTCTCATCTAAACACATTTATAACGCTGCAGGAGACCTTGCCGATAATCATCTCGGGATTAAACTCTTCCCATTGAACCTCAGCCGTGGGGTAGTTTTTATTATAAGGTCTAAGTTGAAGTCCTGAGGGTTCTGAGTAGCATTCCCTCACAATGTTCCCCTCATGAGGAATACTAAACGCGTAAACGCTTCCTGAGACAATGTCCTTGGTGTTGGTGTCGATTACCGCACTTGCCCCTTTCATAAGAAGCTTTTCCATAGAATCGCCTCCTACCCGTATAACTATGCTGTCTTTCTTATAAATCTCTCGGGGTATTACAACCGTTCCTATAGGGTCAAGATTTGAGAGCTCCGGGCTATCAGCATTCTCAATGGAATAGACCCCAACTTGAACTAATTCGCCGTCTTCTCCCGGTATAAGGTTGGTAGGGGCAACGATAGTTCTTATGGACCTAGGTGAGCTTAATTGAGAGTGTCTAATGAAGTCGAGCGACAGGTTCTCTCTGTCACAAAAAAGAACCAGCTCATCAAAAAAAGATACGCTGTTACGTCTTTTGGCATTTGAAAGCGCGCCTTTCGCAACACCAAGCGCTTCGGCAACCTCGTAGTCCTTACTTAACCCCTTCATTGTCTTTATGGTTTCAATAATCTCTCCTACAGACTTGCGCATATGATTGATCCTCCAATTTTATATGCAAAAAAAGTATAGAATTTGCAAGTAAATCAACATTTTGTTGAAAAAGTGCTTGAATTAATCCACAAAGTGTGTTTTAATTTATTTATAATCAACATAATGTAGATTGTGATGCACATAATGTGGATTATAATGCGCATTACGTGATATTGCAAGTTGATGGGTGATATTACAAGTTGGTTTATGTTGATACTTTATTATTGGGTTGGAAGAACTCAAAGAAATATTTAGTATGATTGGAACAGTTCTGTTTCTGTTATTTATCCCTTGAGGGCATGAAGGGGCGGGGAGGAATTATGCCCGGAGGTCTTAAATAAGCGCATTAAGAGAAGGGCTTTGAATTATGCTTAACTGTCTTTTAACCAAAGGAGAGGATTCTAAACAATATCATGCTTCGGGAGGTTAAAAATGATTGAAGATAGATTCAAGATATCGGGTGTATTGTTTAAGAAAATATTAACTCATATGGATTCTCTATCTAGGACAGAGCTTATGGAGCTGCAAGCTGAAAGTACAGAGGCGGCGCCCGGTGATTGCTCGCCTGCGCTCTATCATGTAATTCTAGCGCTCAAAGATCTTGCTAAGGTTGAGCTTGTAAACAGGGACTTAATGGACAATTCCTGAGGCGCGGTAGCTCTCTGGACCAAAAGAAGTGCAGCTTTATCGCCACAATTGACTGAATATATTGCGTATTCTTGTCGATAGTCATAGAATACCTTCCGCTTGGTTTATATATGCCTCTAATATGAAGAGGTTATGTAACTTATATTTAATGAGATTGTGCGGCTTCTTTTATAAAGAAACATTGCCGTACTTTGTATACTATAGAGATCAATTAGCTGCGCCGGTTCTAAGGGGCTAAATAAATCAGTCCAGAAAAAAATAAAAAATCAACATTGCGTTTAGACCGGGAAATTTAGTATACTTAGAGTGTGCGGTTCCGGGAAAACTCCCGGAGTAACCATTTGTAGATTAATCGCTTAGAATCGGTATGGGAGATGATATGAGAAAATTAATTTCCGGTTTATCTGTAGTTGCTTTATTCTTTATTCTTGTTACAGGCAACATAGGCGGGTGTGGTGACGTTGGGCAAAAGTGCAATCTGGATTTAAATATATTCTATAACGGCTCATCAATTGATGATCAGAGCTCAGAGTGGGATTGCAAACGGGGCGGGGAGACCGTTTTCACTATGGGATTGTTTGGAAATTTCACCGGTGTAAGAAGCGATATTGGTAACTTTATCTTTAATCAGGATCAGTGCGAAATAATTGATTTTGAGACTCTGTCCGGTACCGGTATGTTAAAAAATATAGAAGGAAGTGTGTTTACTCAAGGGGATAATACTTTTGGCAATCTTGCCTTTGATCAGGTGTCGGACGATTTTGGGGATATATCGGTTGTGTGCGAGCTTGTAGAGTTTTAGCTGTTTTTTGTACCGGGTGGTTGTTCTCTTGTAAGATTTTGATTATCTACCCAACATTTTGATACTTGGTAAGAGCAAGAAAGATGAGGGAGTTTTATGAATATCTATAGAAATATATTTTGGCTTATACCAATAATTTTAATAATAGGGGTTTACGGAGCCTCCTGTAAGCAGGATGACGGAGGATCACAGAAACAGGGGGATCCCAAAAAGATGGAATCTAAGTATACGGAAGCTGATGCGGAAGCCGATCTTGAAAAGCGGATAGAAGAAAATAAACATTTTCAGGTAGAGCGCAAGAAAATAATAGACGGTATGTTAGAGGGAGGTCTTGCTTCCAGAATAGAAAACCCTAATGGAGAGCCCTACATATACGTGATGCAGCCCTTCTATCTCCTTACGCTCGATGAGCAGGCGGCGCTTATGAACTCAATATGGTATTACTACATTACTGAGGACCGGGGAGTAGATGTGCTTACTATTTTTGATGAAGACACAGGCAATGAGATAGGCACCTTTGGGAGAAAGGGACTCCTGATGGGGGAATGAATGTATGTGCGGCAGGTTTGTTAAAAAGAGCAGCAAAGAGGAACTCAGAAAACGCTTTGGGTTTGATGATTCTTTGGGCGGGGTTATGCTTGAGCCCCGTTACAATATAGCACCTTCTCAAGAGCATCCGGTTTTAATCCTTAATCAAGACAGGCGTTTACTTCGCATGATGAAGTGGGGACTTGTCCCGCACTGGTCCAGGGATCCCAAGATAGGCTATAAAATGATTAACGCCCGGTCCGAGGGGATAGAGGAAAAACCAAGTTTTAGCGGTCCGCTCAAAAAAAAGCGCTGCCTCGTGATAGCGGATGGGTTTTATGAATGGCACAAACCGGATAAAAAAACAAAAATTCCCTATTACTTCAGCCTTAAATCCGGCGAGCCTTTTGCCTTTGCGGGTCTGTGGGATTTATGGGAAAAAGGAGACGAGCCTCTCTACACCTTTACCATAATCACAACTTCTCCTAATGAGCTAATGGAGCCTGTTCACAACCGTATGCCGGTTATTTTAAGTGAGAGTGATGAAGCCAGGTGGCTTGATCCCGAGATCACTGATTCAAAAGACGTGCTTTCCCTTTTGAAGCCTTATAATGCTGAAGAAATGGAATGTTTTAAAGTCTCTACAATTGTGAATTCACCAAAAAATGATGTTCCCGAATGCCTGATTCCCGCAAATTAAAAAATCTCACTAAATTACTCTTTCGACAGATTTGATTACGGTTTTCTTAGCATTTTACTGAAATTCTTACACGCCGTGGCGCTTTTATAACCCCTGCTTCTGGTTCTTCATCCGATCCGATAGCATTTGACGCATCCCTTCCTCACTTATATAGAGGATTGTGAGGATGCACTCAGAGTTCTCCCCTCTTAAAACCAGCTGTATATCGGTTGCGGGGAGGTCCCACTGCGCAGCGTGGATTACCTCTCCATTACACGTCGCCTGACCCATATTGGCTTGATCAATTGTTTTAGACGGGTCTTTTTGTTGTACAGTATCAATAACGGGTTCGCCATTAACTTTTGTTAACTCCTCTTTAATTTTTAAATAGTTATCCACATATTCATTTTGTGTCTCAGGTTTAATGAGGAAGAAAAATCCGGCACGAATGAGTTTGTTGTCTTTAAAAGTGTATCCGATCTGTGCCTGCATACCCATTATAAATGTGCTGTAATCAAGACTGTTTTCTGATTTTATAGACGGCTCGTCCTTCTCAGTCTCCATTACTTCTTCCATAGACATTCCCCACTTTGCTCCTCTGAAATCATATTTTGGCACTGAATTCGGCTCCTTGGTTGCTGCCATATCGTTTTTAGCCTCTTCTATTAGAGGCGGCAGAGCATCGTTGTCTTCCGTAGGGCTTTGATCATTGGAGCAAGAGTAAATAGAGAAGGTAATTATTATGACCGCTAGTAGTTTTATATAATTTCGCAACTTGGAAATCTCCTTTTAGTAGTAATTGAATTTTGATAATTGTACCTAACTTTTAAAGATTATGAGGGTATTTGTAAAAAATTGTTATAAGCGCGGTCTCTATCCTCCCGGGATGCCGGGAGTGTCGTATACCGTGGAATTTTTTCTAAATTCGGGAACAATATGATATATGATTCAGATAATTCCGGAAAAGCCCCCGGACTATAAACCGATCTATGATATTAATTCTAAAGAGTTTGAAACCGATGCCGAGGCAAAGCTGGTTGATAAACTAAGAGGGGTTGCTGACCCTTTTATTTCTCTTGTTGCCAAAGAGAATGGGATTGTTCTGGGGCATATCCTTTTTACTCCTGTTACAGTTGGCAATACAGAATTTCAAGCTTTGGGACTCGGACCCATGGCTGTATGTTCTACGAGGCAAGGGCAGGGTATAGGGTCCGCTCTTATCACCGAAGGTCTTTTGGCTTGCCGTGAAATAGGTGTTGTGTTTGTACTGGGTGAGCCTGAGTTCTACACCAAATTTGGGTTTGAGCCTGCCTCAAAAAAACATACCTACTATAAAAGTGATGAATTCTCATCTTATTTTTTTGTGATCGAACTCATGCCGGGCGCGCTGGAGGGCATTAGAGGCGAAGTCTTCTATCACCCCCTCTTTGACGAGCTATAGCTTGACCCCTGCAATTTCTCGTACATACGGACGAGAAATTTTAATATAGCTTGTGGTGAAATAGAAACAGAGCGTATTCTATTCGCTTAATTGTCTTTAAACATGTCTGGGGTGGTGCCCTGGGTTAATTCTTTGAAAAACCTGATTATGTTTTGTTCGAACAAATGCAGAAAGCGGGAGAATATCTCAAACCGCCTCGCTGTTAATTTGGTTTTACAGAGAACCTCTAACTGGCCTTCGCTTACTTCGCCGTAAAGCTCGACAAGCACGTTCTTGGGCTCGCCCTTATGGCTTAGATGAAAAGTGCATATTATATCACCGCTTATTACCATGTTAATTTCATCAACAGTTAAAATTAAGTCGCCCAGTGTGATCGAGTTCTTCGTCATTTTATGATGAGCCTTTATGGGATATTAGGCTGAATTCTACGCCGTTATTGAACCTCTTTGGTTCCCAATGGCTTGTATATTATATTTTATCCTAAGTGTTAATTAAAGCATATAGACTGCTATTCTGCGGGCATGGTGGCTGACCAAATAGTTAGAATAGAGTTTTATAATTTTCAAACAGCGGACGAGTACCCGACAAATACCAAGAGCAGCTCTTTGTTATTCGGCCGTTTCTTGCTGGCTGCTTTGCGACTGTGTTTCTTGAAGAAACTCAGAATCTTCCGCATCCTGAAATGAAAGGGCGTAGACCAGCATAACCGCCACTCCAAGTACGATTAGCAGCCAAAAAGCTTTTTTCCTGCCCCGCGCTGAAATTCCGGTACTACCTTTGCTGCTACTACTGTGTTTTCTTTTTTTTGAATGTGACATGATGGTTGTTTTCCTTAATTAGGTTTAAAGCCCTCTTCATCGTAAGTTGCAACTTCATCTCCTGATTTGGCGTCATAAACTGTAAAAGACGCTACCTCGGGGTTATTTGATCTAAAGTTTTTATACAATACTTCCATAATTGCCCTTTTGTCCACCTCGGGAATCCTGTAAAAATCAGCTGTTATGTAGACCTTCGGGGCATCTCCATTCGCATCAATCTTAGATATGATTCCATCCTTATAGAGGTTTTCTATTAGCTTTTGGTCCTCAGAAATCTCGGACTTATCGGCAGGAGCATCTATCTGAGCACTTATTTCCTGATTGGTAGCATCGGTTTCTATTACTTGGGTCTCTTTATTCTCTGTCTTCATGTAGAAATACCAGGCGACTACTACTATAATTGCGATCAAAATTACGTTACGTGACATTTTTAAACTCTCCTTGTTTTAAGATCGTACAACATAAATATATATAATATGGCGGGAAATTCTATACGGCTAGTCTGTTTTTGGAAAGTGTCTTGGGATTGGCAGACCGGAATCAATTCGTGGAAACCCTATATGCGCGGATATTGCTCTTTAGTTTAGAAAGTTTTTGCAATTGGGGATTTGTACTACTTTTCCTACTACATCGCTCTGGCTTTTGAGAAGGTTTGCAACAATATCTTGAAAGTCATTCTGTACGGTAACATCGTCAACCCTAAGCTCGCAGGTCTTTGGATTTAAGGTTCCAACAGAATTAACAAAAACCGTCCGGTCATACACTGTGAACTCTAAAGGGCCACGAGCTACCTGGCGATTTCGTAAAGCCGCTTGGCCGCGCACTGTATATTGATTGTTGTTCACCTTGTTTACGGTGACGGATTTCAAAGTTCCCTTCCGTTCATTTCCTATACAGTGCATCAAACAGAAAAGTGTGATTTGTTCATCGAGCGGCGTCTCATCGATAACCTTCTTTGTAACATCTTTTGAGAATGCATGGGTGGGATTTATTATGAATAATATGGTGAGAGCTACTATTATAATTATTGGTTTTAAATCCAGTTTTGTCATAATGAAAAGTGTAGAGAAGATTTTACAGCCTGCTATAAATATTAAAATTAGAGGGACACACGTTTGTGTGCCCCCTTAATGTTTTAGTTCTTTTCCTAGTCGTGTTTCATGTTGTGTTCTTTACCGTCTTTCTTATCCATCATCTTTTTATGTTCTTTCATCATTTTTTCTTTGTGCTCTTTTCTAATTTCACTTAGCTTCGTTACCTGCTCAGGAGTTAGAACCTCTTTCATGTCGAGATCTCTATCAAGCTTAATTCTTTTCATCTTATATTTAGAGTCCGACATTGAGTCAAATGCTTTGATAACGGAGCCTCTGCTGGCATCAGGGTTGGCTTTAGCATCTTTATATGTGGTTCTTTGCTTCATGAAGTTCTCGTTTGCCTCTTTAAGTATCGGATCAAATTTAGATGATATTTCATTTAGTTTTACCGATTGGTCTTCAGATAGACCTAGCTCCTTTGCTGTGGATTCATTGTCCCACCACTGCCAGCTTCTTTTGCCCGAGCACTCCGCATTGGCAGAAAAGCTAACTAGGATAACAAGTAAAAGCGGTAATATTATAAACTTCTTCATAGGTAAAGCCTCCGTATATTGATTTTGACCATATAAACATTAAGAATACCGAAAAGGTTTCAAAATTAATACAAAAATATTATTTCGATTTCATAAATGGCCGGTTTTCTCGACCGGGACTAATGTAAGCCAGTTTGACGAATGTGTCAGATCCAGCAGGGCTTAGATGCGTTATTCTCTCTAATGAAATGCTCAACGCAAACAACTAATCAGAGCACTTCGTGGAGCTGGTCTGAAAGCTCCTGGTCAACCGGGATCTCAACGCTTTCATAGAAAATCGATAAGGAGCAGTCGGGCTCAGGCGCATACTTTTTTTGGTCCAGCTCAAGCGATACGTTGGTTTTCTTATCCTTAGTCGGCCAGATATGCACAAGGCCGTGCTCGCCACTGCAGATAGCGGCCGGGTCTTCATATGGGTTGGCTTTAACCTGATGATCCTTATATGAGGCAACACCTTTTGCGGGCTTGCCTATCTCCTTGGTCATCATATTCGTTTTTTGCTTAAAAAGCTCAAGGTAATGGGCCGGATCATCGAATGATTCGCGTAGATGTATTACTACCAGTCCCAATCCATTCTCGCCAAATACATATAAGAGGTCATATTCGTGACCGATGCTTTCGACTTCCGGAGGCGTTATCTCCTCTTCCTCATCGGTTTCGCCTTCTACTATTTCAACAGATTCAACTTCCATAGCGGTGACTGTACCGCCGATTCTATATGTGAGTATGTTCTCACCTTCTTTTACAAGCTCCGCTTTTTCAACTTTTTTGACCTGCTCCTTGGTCATGCCCCATTTCGCTTTTCTGACATCGTGTTTGTCCCATCTTGAGCAGGCTGAGAAGAGTAATACGGCAAGTAAAATTAAGGTAAACGCTTTCATATTCGCTACGGCCTCCGGCATCTTTTGTATCTCTTTTATAGCTCGCAATATATTATGGTGGGGAATGAATCTATATGCAAGATAAAAACTTCGTGGTTATGTATGGATGTTCAATTGTTCTTGATCCAAAATTTGAATTATTTAACACTAATTTTTCTTTTGTTGTTCTCAGGGTAGGGGTATTCCATCTCGCGAGCGGTCAAGCGGGCGGTGTCTTCCCCCAAATGTTTTGCGACTACCAGAAGCGCCATGTCTAACCCTGTGGAAATGCCGGAGGAGGTAAATATATTCCCGTCCTCAACAATATTCTCATCCTCTATTACATTTACTTCAGGAAATAAATCTCTCATTCGTTTAAGAGATAGGAGATGGGTTGTTGCTCTGCGGCCATTGAGCAGGCCTGCCATGCCGAGGAACAGTGATCCGGTACAGACTGTTGCCAGGGTTTCGACTTGCCTTGCACGTGCGCGTAAGAAGTGGAGTATTATGTGGTTGTCGTGCTCATAGCGTTCACCCAGACCTCCGGGGACTATGAGAATGTCGAGCTTGGGGCAGTTCTCAAAAGTGTAATCCGGGATTACCCTCATCCCGCCCATTGTGGTGACCGGACGGGGATACTCGGATATTAACAATAGCTCAAAGGGGGAGGGGTCCTCAAACGCCGGCTTTTCCTTGAGCCTGGTTACGTTAAATACTTCATAGGGACCCGTAAAATCGAGAACGTCGACATTATCAAAAATCAACGTACCGACTGTTATTTTTTGCATAGGCTTAATTCGTAACTTATCACATGCTCATCGGGAGTTCAATGCTAAAGCTCACTTAGCTTTTTGGATACTGTAAGCGCACAGTTTATATAATTGTATTCTCCGAGGAACTCCTGTATTTCCCGATCCTCTTCCTCAGACAGATTATATTTTAATTTTAGAGTGGTATGGAGGACTGAGGAGTAGAAATCCACGATTTCTGTATCAAAACCGGCCTCTACTTTGAGTGCGAATATATCTTCCATCGTATCCCAGTAAGAGTTAGGTCTGTTTAGCTTTGGGTTTATTTCATCAGAGGCTAAAAGCGTGAGGAATCTCTCTTTATGGTCCTCATTTTCTACGCTTACATGCCAGTTTAAGAATATTCCGTCATTTTTAAGCGCGCGGTGAATGTTCTCTAAAATTTTAAACTGCTCGCCCTTGTTGTTGAATTGAAGAACGTATCTCATAATCACTATGTCAAACAACTCCTCACCGTCGTACTGTGTAAGATCGCTCAGGATCTTAACGTCAGCCGTAGTGTTGTCATCAAGAAGCTCCTGATTCGAATCTATGCAAGTGACCCTGAATCTATCGCTGAACTCACTGTTCTCTTTAAGGTGATGTATAACGGCTCCATTGCCGCCGCCGAAATCGGCGATTTCAACTTCCTCAAGCTCATTGTCTTTAATAAAGTTGTCGACCACTCGGTAGAGATGAGGGAATTCCCTCTCGTAAATGTCTGATAGCTCCTGGTCGGTTGGGGCGAGATCAAGCACCTTCTCGAAATAATGGCCTATGTTTTTAACTTTCCCGGATTCATTCATAGTTTTCCCTCATAGGTTAATCTTATTGTGTACTAGTTTATCAGGGGTTGCGGGATGTTTAAAGTATTAAGCGTCCGTATATTTGTAGTTAACCGATCTATACTATTGATCCGACGGCAACAAGCTCAATGACTACGATAAACCCCATTATTATGATTAGTCTTGTGGGGCTGAAATATGAGTGCACTACCTTGGAGCCCGCATCCTTATCCCAAGAGCAAACGCCGTCCCTTTTGAGCATCTGATATCCGAACAGCATGGTGATCCAGGAGATCAGGGCAAATCCCGCGCCCATACCTTTTAGCCATACGCCGTAGCTGCGTTTAAGCGACCGGTCGTAGGGTAGAAGCTCACCATCTTTATCCAGAACTTTTGTGCCAAGCAGGTTTTTGCCGAAAGTGGTGCCATATCTGCTTACTGTAAAAGCTTCAATAAATACCCAGATAAATGTGATTACAATCCGGATTATAATCAGGGCCAAAATACTTTCAAATCCCACAGAATCAGCCTCCTGGGCAGACATTTGCTGGGTTAGCATTTCAGATATTTGCTTCATGAAATCCGGAAACAGTAGACTCACTAGTAATGAGAACAGCATAGAAAATATGTAATAGTCGGTCATCCGCGCGAGGAACCTTACCCACGGGCGCACCTGGCTTACTTCTTCAGCATACTCGTCAATTGTAGTAGTCTCAGCACCTTGATATTCGGGGGTTTTAAAAACTACTTTCTCGACATTCTCATAGGTCTCTTCTTTCTCTTCCTCTTCAGTATCCGGAGGCGCCTGAACTGACGGCTCATCTGAAACCAAGACTTCCTCAGGCTCCGGCATGGGCGGCGGTTTGGGTCTGGGTGGGATTCTCAACTCAGGTACTTTTGAAAACGGGAGCCATTTTCCCATCGGCTCTTTCCACACTAAAGAGTTTTTTGTTATCTCGCCTGAATTTAATAAATCCCAGAGCTCCTCTTCAGTGACAGGGCCTGCCGGTTTGCTATCCTTTTCATAAAACCATACTTGTGCGCTCATTGGGGATTTAGTTTACAGGATAAAGAAGAAATGGGAATGAAGTTTTAGTTGAATATAAGAAATAGATATCAAGAATAAAAACTTAAAACTTTTGTTTCTGGGTCTGTAGGTTCTCTGGGTGGTAATGTTCGATCAAACAATGAACTTAAGAAATAGTTTTGGCTTTCTCTTCTAATATCGTATATGTATCCCATTAATTTTATAGTTTGACTATGATAATTTTTAGAAAGTACTTTTATATTCTCTAATTGTTCCTCGTTAGGTAGAGTGGGTATATGCACTTTACCAAGTTGAGCAACTTTGTCTTCTGGTACGT
>JAJCZT010000077.1 GCA_029262255.1 Deltaproteobacteria bacterium | reverse complement strand
ATATCAAAGTTAATTGATAAAACTACTGCCCGAGGGTTAAGGATAACACCTCTTAACCCCCGGGTAAATTTAGCGGTGAAGATTATCCTTTCTTATGTTTAGGGCCGTGAAGAGGGCGTGAGTCAAAATATTCACGCTGCTCTTCAGTAAGTAAACTACGCACCTCTATATCCATATTTATTTTACTCTTCATGATGGATGTCTTAAGAGCGCCAATTTCATCTATCGCACTATCTACCGCTTCGATATTTACACTTTCAGCGCTCGTTAGCTGACGAAGTTCCTCATGTTTTTCTCTGATCGCGCCCTTAGTCGTCTGATTTCCTTCCTTAAACCCATCTCTGATCGCCTTAATCTGAGTTTTCTGCTCCTGGGTCAAATCGGGGATTTTGGAGTATTGCTCATGACCTTTTTTGCCTTCCTTACGGTCCTTTTTATGATCGGCGTCATTTGGTTCTGCCTGGGCCAGGATACTTACGCTGCCTACACTAAACATTAACAAAAGAAGAAAAACAGTGGTTTTGGACAAATGTCTCAGAACACACCTCCTGAATAGAAATTTATTTGTTTTATAATATTAGTTGCGCTTTTTCTTAAAAACTTGCGGTCTAATTTAAGTTTATAAGAATTATTATTAGGGATGCTCGGAGCTTCTTTGTTGTTGAAAGCAATAAAGCGGTATTTGCTCTTAGTGCGCGATCTTCTTGCGGGTTGGAGGGTCCAAAGTTTCTGATTAATTTTTAACCCTGCCTGATTTATGCTTCGATAATAATTTTGTGAGAGAGTGTTTTGAGCTTCTTTAGGAATTTTTGGTCCAGCAAGGGTTCGGGCATATTTCTAAGAATAAGTGTGGAGTTAAACATTCTTGCGGTTTCCAATATCGCTTCTATATATTCTTGATGCTCAGTTGCGTCAATTGAAACGCTGAACCCAATCTGCATCAGCTCAATCACTTTTGAAGACTTTAAATTATCAGTCATATTGTTTTTACTCCGATTTCACGAGATATTTATTAATAAATATGCAGAGGAAACAGATACTTTCAACTTTTTGATTAGAACAGCAGTTTAGATTTGATATGAAAAGATTACTTGAGCCTGAGCAGATTGATGCTTATGCCGTGGCTGATTTTGAGGAGCCCCATTTGACAGTTATTAGTTTGAAAATGTTATTTAGTCGTCTAGTATATCCCTAGAGAGTATTTGCAGTGACTATAGAAGATCTCCGGGAGGTCTATTCTTGCAAGATCTATTAAAAGAAGCGGTAGAGGTTACGAATTCCGAGCTGGTTATTCCTACCCATGCGAATCACTATGGCACAATTTTTGGAGGAAGGGTGCTTGAGCTCATGGATTTAACTGGAGCTATGGCGGCTATGAGATTTGCCAATGAGGACGTTGTTACAGCGTCTATCGATGCAGTCGATTTTAAAAAACCTATAAAAGTAGGGGATATAATTGAGCTCAAAGCAAAAGTAATTCATACAGCCAGGACTTCAATGGTAGTAAAAGTAGATCTATATAGAGTGGGGAAGTTTAATACCCAGAAGGATTTTAGCTGCCGTGGGTACTTAGTATTTGTATCCATTACTTCAGATGGTGAGCCTAGAGAAGTCCCTACTCTCAAAGTCACTACTGAAGAGGATAAAAAGAACTGGGCTATCGGAGAAAAAATTAAGCAGAGAGCCAAAGAAAGAAAAGTCCGGGACGCTGAGGAATCTTAAGCACCCTTACTCAGGCATTTGTGATTCCATCTCTGTGCAAGTTACATCCGCATTCTCAAGATTGTTCGCTGTACCTGCCGCGCGCTGACAGCTATAAGTCCTTCCCTGGCAAAGAGCCATCCATGTGGCGCTTCCGTCTTCTTCGTTAATCTTGTGCTCAATTACCTCTATATGGCTTGCGTTGCATGAGGTAATCTGGCTGACCGATTGTTCCTGTAAGGTTTGGATTACCAGCGGGTTCCCGCATGCGAATAATCCAAAAGCCGCTATTGCAATTGCCAGTCGTTTCATAATTCACCGCCTATATATTGATTTTGTTCTTTCTAGAAGAATTCTATTTGCTAACTAGAATAATCATAATAAGCTAGAATGCTAATATTTTCAATCTCTAGGGGTGATATTAAACATGAGGGCAATTGTGCTGAGTAAAATCGGTGGGCCTGAAGTGTTAGTTCCGACAGAGGTTAAAAAGCCGGTTCCGGAAAAAGGGTAAGTACGAGTAAGGCTAAATTGCTCCGAGATTCTTTTCCGAAAGCTGCCAAAGTTATGGAAAAGCGCTTTTGAAGATCGGGAGTAAAATTGCCTCTAATCTGAATTTAAATCAAAGCTTATTAAGAATGCTCTAGGCCATTTCCTGTTTGCCTGAAACCAGCCTGTCCAGGATTTCTTTTTGTATCTCTTCAATTTCATCTTTCGCTTTTCTAATTTCCTCTGTTTGTTTTCCTCTTTGCTCACATTCTTCTATAAGATCGTTTACGTTTAACGCAATCTGCTTTAGTTTCGTCTGGGCTTCAATATTAGCCTTGATACGCATATCTTCATCTTCCCATTCCCGCCGGCTATATCCGTCAAGCTCCTTTGCCTGGATCACAAGCTCCCTCAGCCTATCCTTGTATCCGTGAAGCGCTTGATGAATAACCGATTGGATTTCAGTTCTCTCTCCAGGATCTCTCCATAAAACATTTTCCAAAAACCGTAGGTCTTCCTCTGAAACTTCCTCTCTCCCATCCAGATAAGCTTTGGCTTTAAGCACAGAGATGCTTTGTTTGTATCTTCTGTCTGAGGGGGTCATACCCTTTTTCTTAAGCTCCTTTCTTATGCGTCCTATGAGCTTTAATATATTGGAAGGAACAAGTATTTCCCCGGCTTGAGATTTACAGTAATCAAGCTCCTCGGGGGTAATAACGCTCTCTTTTGAACCGGCGCTGTCTCCTTGCAGCAGTTTTAGGAATCTGAAATCCTCTTTTATATAGTCCACTACATATCTTAGTAGGAACCTGTCATAAAGAGCTTCGAGCTCGTCTTCTTCCAAGGGAAGCTCGTTGCTGGCTCCGAAAAGAGAAATCAGGGGAATCCGGGTCACTTCCGTCCCGTTATAATAAATTCTCTCATTCATAACTGTAAGCAGCGTATTTAGTATAGAAGAGCTTGCCTTAAAAACCTCATCCAGAAACACAATGTGAGCTTCCGGCAATTTGCCGCTTGTAACTCTTCTGTATTCGTCGTTTTCGAGTCCTTTAAGGCTAACCGCGCCGAAAAGCTCTTCAGGGGCGGTGAATTTGGTAAGGAGCCACTGAAAGTATTGAGCGCCGTTAATTTTGTTGCAAACCTCACTTACAAGCTGTGATTTCGCGGTTCCCGGAGGGCCTATTAGGAGCATATGATTATCGGTGAGCAGAGCCGCGAAGGTTCCGTCAATAACATCGTCCCTTTCATAATACTCAGATTTTAATTCATCTCTGATCTGTATTAGTTTTTCTAGAGCTCTTTCCATGAGATTATTTTTACCTTGTCTTCCTTGTTTTCACGGGTTTTTTTTAGAACAGCCTCGATTATCCTTTTTGTAGGATTTGATTCTCCCAAGCTTCCAACGGCTTTAACCGAGAAGATGTCGCTATGGCCTGAGGTATGAACTACGCCTACCAAACCTGCGCTTATTTCCGCTGTTGAATCCACCTCATTGGCTATCTCTCTCGCTTTCTTTTGATCGATAGTCGGTTGATCCTCTCTAGCCGCAATAACTTCATCTGCTATTTGCTCAACTATATCATCGGACACTTCATTTATATCGGAATCCCCTTGTCCTTCGATTGCAGGAACAGTGGAAGCTTTAATTGCCGCCATAATTACTACTTTAGGGGCAGTGCTGAAATTTACCTTTTTATCTCCGGGGTAGACTGTAACGTAATCCTTTATTTTGTTAAAAAACTCTTCATCCATTCCGTCAATTAAACGTATTTCCTGAACGCTGTCAAGGGTACCGTCTTTAATAGTATAAGGGGTCTCCAGACTTGCATAAAATCCCGAGTTAGCTCCGCTTGAATCCTGATCGTTTTGTGAGCCTTTTAGAGGTTGATCAATCCAGTTTGCTAAACTTGAAAGAAATCGCTCTGATTTGGAGTCGTCCGCTTCAACAAATCTAAATAGTTCTCTTAACTCTGTGAGCACCTGTTGGTCAATTCGGTTTGATGAAGAATTTACTAGAGCATTGAGGTTAATTTTTGCTCTCTCATCAACAACAGTTACTGATACGCTCCCTTCTCCTACCGGGAAGAAAGGTACGGTAATAGCCCAAAATCCTTTTGAATTCTCACCTTCCAGAGCCAGAGTCGATGCTATTACGTCTAAGTCTTCGAGCGGCTGTCCTTTAAGAGTGCCCGCAGCAACATGAACGCCTGATTTGGCAATATAACGAGCCTTAATCTCATCTATTGCATTACCTGATATTTCCCTGTCAATCTGAGTGAAGTATATGAGGTCTGTTACTACTATAGAGAGTATGGCTACAATAATTATTACAATTACTAGAACGATTCCCTGTTGAGAGTTGTTTCTTTCTACTTTTTTAGTTTCTTCAGGGCATCTTTTCATATATTGAACCTTTTTTAAATTCTCTTAATTGACAATCGGGATTAAAACTAAAGAATTAAATTCTATATCCTCTCCCCTGGGACTCCTCATCGTCAAATTTATATTTACCGCTCTTGGGAGTGAAGATTGTTCATTCGAGTTCCACTCAAATTGCAGTTCCTGATTATCGTTCTCTATTGATGTTTCGCCTAGATATGAAACTTTAAATCCGACTACACGCTCCGAGATAGGATACTCTGTCCAACCCTCGTCCGTTCCAATAGTGGGGTTATCCCTTCTCATAAGTGCAAATAGCTCAGGGTTGTCCTCGGCAGGTTCCAGGAAATAACTGATTTCCGTCTGATCTGATTCTCTGGCGTCCTTGGCGGGTCTTCGTGATAGTGATGTAAATGTAAGGGCGCTGTTGTTTGCTTCCTCACTAGCCATAAAAAAAGAAGATGTTGTATTTGAAGAATCTGAATTAACGCTTCCTCTTGGAAACGCTGTAGCTAAATCCTTGGTCATTTTAGAGAAAATAATTCTGGCTTCATGATAAAGTTCAAGCTCATCTTCTATCTTTTCTTTTGCTTTTAAAATTTGGAAAAAAGAAGCATATAGTACGGCTAGCACAATTGATGCGATAAAAACAGCTAAGAGTACTTCAATAAGGGTAAACCCCTTATTTGTAGTTTGAGATTGCTGTCGCAACGGTAAATATCCTGTTCCCTTCATCCCATGTTATATCCAAAATTACTATTCTTATTTCTGTACTCAACTGCTCTATATCATAAGGCAGCACCCTTAAGTACCAATAAAATCCGGGAAATTCTTCAAATGCCCCTTGTTGCTCGCCTACTTGAGGATAACCCTCAAGCTCAATCTCCACAATCTTTTGCTGGGCGAGTGAGGAGGCAATAGATTGGTTCTTTGATTGAGACGCTATGACCAAATTCCTATTTACAGAGCCTAAGAGGATTGCAAGGGAAGCGCCCATTATGGCAACCGCAATTATGACTTCAAGAAGCGTAAAGCCCTGTTGCCGCGACCTTGCGGGCGGCCTATCCATATCAGGATCACCAATTTTATAGTCTCTATTATCTGTTAAGAAGTTCGACATATTCATCGTATACTTTTGTCCCGCCGGTATAGGGCTTAGTGGCCAGCGTATAATATCTCTCGTTATCCGTGTAAAGGTGTATAACCGCAGGCTCAACAAATCCTGTGGGTAAAAATAGTATAAACTCCCTTTCGTCATCAAGAGGGTTTCTTTCCAGGTTGCGCTCTGTTATAACGTCCTTGAAGTACACGCCAGTGGGTAGCTTTCGTCTTTTGTGAGAAGGATCCCCCGAGGCTTGGTATTCGTTTCCCTGGAGAGTTTCTATCCAATACTCTCCGTTTTCTACATCAAATACCAGACGATAGATATTTTTCTTAAATGCGGCTTCATTGTATAAATATTTTATCGTCGCGGTAAGATTACGAGACGCGCTTTTTAGATTTACCTCTGTTAAATCCTGAAACTTGGGTACTGCAACAAAAAAGAACGCCCCGATTATAAGCATTACAACTAGGATCTCTAACAGTGTAAACCCGTTTTCTCTTTTCATTACCGGATATTTCGGCTAGAAATATCGTCCTCCGTTTGAGGTACTCCGTCTTGACCCGGGGAAATTATTTCATAAGTCGTGCCGCCTGATTGGTCAGGGCCTATATAGATAAACTCACTACCCCATTGATCTAAAGGAACCTGGTCCCCTTCTAGGTATCCGTTTGAATCATAACGTCTTGGCTCTCTTCCCGTAGTAGGCATTACAATTAAAGCGTCTAATCCCTGCTGTGTGTCAGGATAAAAACCATTGTCAATTTTAAATAACTTAAGTCCCGATTCGAGCTGGGTAATCTGAATTTTTGTGTTTTCTACTTTAGATTTGTCCAGCTGACCAATTACATTGGTACCTACTATATAGGCTAATCCTGCTATAATTAGCAGTACAACCATTATTTCAATTAGTGTGAAACCACCTTGGGCTCTCATGTCTATTGTCTCCTTTTAACCAATTGTTGATGTCAAATTAAATATCGGAAGAAGTACCGCAAAAACGATAAATGCCATTACAGCACCTATTATTACAATCATAACAGGTTCAAGAAGAGATGTCAGAGTTGAAACCATAGTTTCAACTTGCTGATCATAAATGTCCGCAACTTTGGAAAGCATAGCTTCCATTTCACCAGTCTGCTCACCTACGGCTATCATACGTGTGACAAGCGGAGGGAATACGCCGCTTTCTTTAAGCGGCTGTGCGAGACTGGCGCCTTCTCTTACATTGACTCTTACTTCCTCCAGGGTTTTTCCATAAACTTTGTTTCCCATGACGGCCTCGCCTATTTCAAGAGCGTCCAAAAGCGGGATGCCGCTTGAGAGCAGTGTTCCCAATGTACGGGTAAATCTCGATATTACAACCATGGAGGTGAGTTTGCCGAATACGGGCACTTTTAACATTAAGCGGTCAAAAAACATTTTACCCTTCTCTGTCCTATTAAAGCGGATTGCCGCGAAAAATATAATTATTGCGAATAATAGAATTAATAGTATGTAGTTGTTTAAAAAGTCACTTATTTTAATCAGAATAAGCGTCATTAAGGGAAGTGAGCTTTGACTCTCTTCAAATATTTTCGCAATTCGAGGAATTACATAAGTCATGGTGAAAAATAAAACTCCCCCTCCAATAAAGAACATAAACATGGGGTAGATTAGAGCTCCTCTGACTCGAGAGGTAAGAGCGGCTTGTGTTTCAAGAAAATCCGCTAGTCTGAGAAGCACTATATCCAAAGTTCCGCTTGCCTCTCCCGCTCTAACGATATTAATGTAAAGATCGGAGAATATATCATTATGTTCATTTAGGGCGTTTGCTAGCGAGCTGCCTTCGCTCACCCTTTCTTTGACCTGAGCAAGTACCTGGCCCAATTTGGCATCCTCCGTTTGTTCTGAAAGTGCGCTCAAGGAAGCCTCCAGCGGCAGACCTGCGGAGATAAGGGTAGAAAACTGTCTGGTAGTTACAGCGAGCTCAGATATCTTTATTCCTTTAAAAGGATTAAAGCTCCTGGATCTACCTTCTTTTGCCTCACGAAGGGATGAAAGGAAAACTCCCTGACGTTTTAGTTTTTCAGTTGCCCCTTTAGGCGAGTCGGCATCAATAACACCCTGAACTGCTTTCCCACTTTCATCTATGGCTTTGTACTTATATACAGGCATATTTAGTAGTAATTATACGTTGGATAGTTAAAATTGTAAGAACATTCTTTAGACTATGAACTAACATTCTCCTCTTCAGTGACACGCATCACCTCGTCTACCGAAGTTAAACCCTTGATTATGTGATTAACTCCGTCCGTTCTTAGTGTAGTCATTCCATGCTCAATTGCTTTTCTTTTTATCTGTCCCGAATCAACATTGCCCAAGGTCAGATTTCTAATCTCATCATCAATAATAAGCATCTCAAAGATTGCCGATCTGCCGCTATATCCCATATCAAAGCACCGCTCGCAGCCTTTTGCCCGGTAAAGTGTGTCGTCCTTAAGTTCTTCTCTTGCAATTCCGACCTTTTTGAGTTCATCGTCTGAGGGTTTGTATGGCTCTTTACAGGAATTGCAGAGAAGCCGAAGTAGCCTTTGCGCGACCACAGCCATGAGTGAGGAGGCTACCAGAAACGGTTCGATCTCCATATCTATGAGCCTTGTGATAGCGCTTGCGGAGTCGTTCGTGTGCAGTGTGGAGAAGACAAGGTGCCCTGTTAGTGACGCATGTATTGCAATGTCCGCTGTTTCTCGGTCTCTGATTTCACCTACAAGTATTACATCGGGGTCCTGACGCAGAATTGATCTTAGCCCGTTAGCAAAGGAAAGATTGACCTTAGGGTTAACCTGAATTTGGTTGATTCCCTGGATTTGATACTCCACAGGATCTTCGACTGTAATAATCTTTTTGTCCGGGGAATTTATTCTTTCAAGACCGGCATAGAGAGTCGTTGTTTTTCCGCTTCCGGTTGGTCCTGTAACTAGGATAATACCATGAGGGCGGTGTATTAATGATTCTACGGTTTTAAGCTTCTCCCCTTTAAGTCCAAGATCTTCTAAACTAAGTAAAACGGAGGAGCGGTCTAAAAGCCTCATAACCACACTCTCCCCCCAGGTTGTAGGAACAGTTGATATACGCACGTCTACGTCTCTACCCGCAACTTTTACCCTTATCCTGCCGTCTTGGGGTTTTCTCTTCTCCGCAATATCAAGCTCGGCCATGATTTTTACTCTTGATATTACCGATGCCTGAAGTTTTTTTGGCACCGAGGTTATTTCGTGCAGTATCCCGTCTTTCCTGAACCTTACCGCTACTTCCTTTTCAAAACATTCGAGATGAATATCACTCGCTTTTTCTTTTACAGCCTGAAAGAGTAGAGAATTTACAAACCGGATAATGGGAGCCTCATCATCGGCATCCAAAAGGTCTTTGGGCTCATGAATATCGTATTCAGTGATCCCCTCAGTCTCATCCTCAATTCCTTCCGTCATTTCTTTGTCGCGCTCATAGACACGGTTTATGATATTAAGAACGACATGATCCAGAGCTAATACAGGCTCTATCTCGCATCCGACAAGCGATTTAACTTCGTCCAGAGCGTATAAGTCTAACGGAGGAGCGAATACTATTACCACGCTATCTTCTTTTCTTTGAAATGGTATGAGGCGGTATTTTTTTGCAAAACTAATAGGAAGTATTTTTACAAGCTCAGGATCAATATCTTTCTCTGATATAGTAAGTATATAGGGGAATTCGTAGAATTGTGAGAGGACCTCAAGTACTTCCTCGTCTTCTAATATATGAGATTTTAAAAGAGCTTCTTCCAGACTCTCGCCATTCTTAGACAGTAATTCGTCTATTTTTATAAGTGCTTCCGGGTTTTTTTCGCCAATTATTTCTTGAATGCTTTTCATTGTAATCAGTCAATATTACTTAATATTCTTCCCTGTTAAATCCCCTTTCCTGCAGTAGCATGTTCCGTCTTTGTCTTTCTTCCAGTATGCGCTGCATATCGATTTCATTCTCAACAATTCTAGGTGTAAGAAGGATCATCAGGTTGATTTTGGTGCTTTGTATTTGTTTGAATTTAAACAGGTTTCCAAGAACGGGAATACTGCCCAGTACCGGAACTCTGTTTGTCAGCACGCTTTCTCTATCCTGAACGAGACCTCCAATAACAATAGTTTGGCCGTTCTTTACAACTACTGATGAATCGGCAGTTCTAGTTGTTGTGGCGATACCGAACTCTTCCGTGTTAAGTCCTGCCACCGGGGTAGATCTTATTGCCGATACTTCCGTTAGTATGTTTAGATTTAAGAAATCGCCTTCGCTAATTTGTGGAGTTATTGAAAGTCTTATTCCAACAGGTTCTCTCTGAATTGTTTGAACTGTAACTCCTCCGTCCCCGACGGTGCTACCGGTTGGGAATGGAATAACATCCGCTACAATGATCTCAGCGGGTTCATTATCAGTTGTGAGAATGCTTGGCGTGGAAAGAACATTAACATCTGTAAGTGAAGTGAGTGCCTGGAAAAGAGCTGTGAATGACGGAATAGGCGGTATCGGGCCTGAGCCGTCAACATCAACTTCTTCTCCGACAACGCCTAGGAAAAGGCCTGACAGGCTTCCTACTAGGTTTGCAGCTGCATCAGGGTTTGCCGCAACGCCTAGAAGACTTGGAACTCCCGGAAGGTTAGTCCCACCGAAGCCAAGAGTGTTGTCATTGATAGTGAATCCGATACTCAAGTTTGTTCCGAATGATCTGAGTTTGTCCAGGCTAACTTCTAAAATGGCAGCTTCTACGAAAACTTGTTTTCTTCTTATATCCAGCTCATCGATTACATCTTTAATTTCTTCATAATCTTTTCTGGATCCTATTATTATTACGGAATTTGTTGCCGGATCAGCTGTGATTCTTAGATACTCAGTTTCAGCGACAACGGTAGAAGTCCGACCCGTCTGATTTTGTCGTCCGATGGTCTGTCTTGTTTGTCCTGATCCGAAAGTGGAACCTCCCGTTGTACCTGTGCCGGTGGAGCCCGATCCAAAGCCCGAAGTTCTCTCAGCACGCGGCGCATTACCAAATCCGCCACCACCGCTCCCGCCCCCGAATAGGGCTGATAAGACTCCAACGATTTGCTCGGCATCGGCGTTTAATACTCGAATTACAAATATTCCTTCCTGCGGCTCGTCGGTCTTTACATCAAGTATTTCGATGACGGCTTTAATTTTGCCCATGTCACTAGGGTATGCAATTATGATTAAAGAATTAGTCCTTTCGTCCGTGATTACCTTAAAGCTTACAGGTGAGGATTCCTGAGTTGACTGAGATGTTATAGCAGGAGTTGTTTGCGCTGTTTGAGAGCGCCTGCTTTGGCTGCTAGTCCGTCCTCTCTGCTGGGTAGTTGCCTGTCGTTGTAAAGCAGCAGTCCTGCCTGCTCCTGAGGAGCTGCTCGTACCCCCGAATATCTCTAAAAGTTTGGCAGCCACCTCGCTTGCATCAGCATTATGTATCTTTATAAATTCAATCTCCGTTTCAACATCAAAGTTTTCAATAATTTTTAGTATTCTGTTAAGGTTATCTACCCGCTCTATTATGATCAGTGTATTTGTCGCTGGATAAACTACTATATCTCCCTCACGGGATATAAGAGGTTTGAGTATACTTGCTACATCATTTGCTTGAATATTCTGAAGTTCAATGAGTCTTGTAATAAACCCGTCAGACGACTGTGCATAGTCTGTTCCGATTTCTGTCGGGATGTCTTGGAATTTAATGTCTCTTTTAGGAACAATGATGTTAGCCCCATCCTTTTTAACCACAGAGAAACCGTTTAAACTTAAGATTGTCTCAAAGAGTCTCATAGCGTTTTCTTTTTTAAATCCACCCGGTGCAACAACTGTAATCTTTTTCCCCTTAACTGACTCATCTAGAATAAAGTTTTGCCCTGTGATCTCGCTTATGGCCTGAATCAGATCCTGAACGTCCATTTCGGATTGAAGGTTAACTATTTCGCCGTCTGTGATTAAAACTTTGGTTTCTGGTGTTTCTTTTTTATCTTCTGTTTCTTGTTGTTGATTCTTTACAGTCCGACCTTTTCCATTCTCTTTACCCTTTCGTAATTCTTCTCTCCGCTGAATCATCTGTTGACGTCTTTTTTCGCGTTGCTGTTGCCTTTCTAGCCTTTCTTGTTGTTCCGGGTCACTTTGGGCTTGAACATTGTCGGTTGGTCCGTCAAGTTCGAAAGTTGTTTCGGGGTATGCTTGGGCAATAGTTTTGGTGTCATTTAAGTTCTCAAATGTATCGAAATCGTTATTGTCGGCTATTTGAGAATTGTTTTTGCTAAGAGTGGCCGGAATATCGATATAATCTCCAGCTACAATTTCGTCTTCCCTAAGTCCGTTTATTTCTTTTATGTTAGTTACCGATACACCAAACTTCTCTCCTATGGTTGAGAGAGTGTCTCCTTTTTCTATCCGATAACTTGTATCCTCATCTGAAATAGTTTTATTCGTGGTTTCCCCTTGCAGCTCCATCGTCTCGGCGGAATTCTCCTGAATAGTTGTCTTTTCGTTATTTGTATTTATATAAACGTATAGGGTTAAGAGAAAACCAAGTATAAAAATATTGATGAGCAATCCTTTCATCGTGTAAACCTCTCTATATTAAGTGCCGTATCCATATTCATTCTATAAACAATTAAGGTCATATCTCACACCATCAGCAAAGTCAAGATGGACATTAGTCTTATAAACTAAAACTTTACTCATTTAACCGTGTATTCATAGGTATATTTTTGTCCCGCTCTCGTAAGATCTATAGTAAATGAGTTCTGTGATCTGAGGTCTTCAAATACACCTAGAGCCCTTTCAATGTCATTTAGCTCCACGTTATTGATTTGATGTAAAGTATCGCCGTTTTTAATTCCGATTTTCCAAAATATGCTATTTGATCTAATTCCGAAAAATCTAAGACCGTCATCCTGAGGAATCACTCTGGCTTGCTGGACAATTTTCGACGGGTCGCTTAGAAGATCTTCGAGCAAATCACGGCTGACTTCATACTCGTTTTCTCCGGTCTTGTTTATTCCTTCGGAGTCCTTGTCTCCGGACTTTTTGTTACGGGTCCGGGAATTCGATGGAGATTTTTTTGAAAGTGATCCTTTATTGTCACTTCCAGCGGATGCAACGTCGCCAAGGTTCTTGCATTTTATGGTCTCAGGACCTTTACTTGTCCGCTGAATAACCGCTTTACAGTTCTTCACACTTAATAACTTCACAGTTTCCGTATCAATAATGTCAATCTTCTCCCCGCCGCTGTAGCCATTTACCTTACTATTATCATTGTTTTTAATTATTGCTACAGATTCGTCATCTTGGTTAACGATTGTTCCAAGCAGTACAAGATTAAGATTGGATTCCGGCAATGTATCCGGGTTAGCTTCTAGTTTATCGGACGATTCAGTCGCGGAAACACCGAAGATATTCCTCTTAAGTATTACTTGGTAGCTTGATAAAGGTGTGATCCTGTTAGATCTCCTGGTTTCAATATTTTCAGGCGGGAAATTCTTTTGGGAAGCTTCTGCGTTTTGTGAAGTCACCTTGCCCTGAATTTTTTCATTTACATTAAGGGCGAGTAAATATGCAAGCAGAGCCAGCAATATCAGATTTACAACCCATACATACTTTTTTAAAATTGTGACAAGCATTTAAGTAGAATAGTTAATTATACCTTAAAAAATAAAGTGTGCCGCTTTATTTGTCAAGAACAATTCCTATTGGCTGAAAGATCGATTTAATAAAAATTGTAAAATTCATATTTCCTTTTCGTTTGATTGATAAATTTCATGCATAAAGAAACTATAATTAAAGGGCCGTGCAACTACTTTAGATAATACTGCATTCTTGGTGTTAATTCAATTCCAAATTGACGGCATTGCTGTTTTGACAGCATTCAATTAGCTGGGCCAGCAAATCATTTTGAAACTCTTTTGTTTTCCAACCGAACCCATTTGAAAGAATTGAGAATACAAGCACATCGCCCTTTTTAGTAAAGATATACCCTGAGAGCGCCCTAACATTTTTTAGATACCCCGTTTTAGCCTTTACACGGCCTTGTATATCAGATTGTCTAAAGCGCTTTTTGAGAGTTCCATCGACTCCTGCCACGGGAAGTGAAAGCAAAAAATCGGAGGATATGAGGGTGTTCTTGTAGGCGTAGCTTAAAATATCGGTTAACGTCTCGGCAGACACACGATTTAAAAGTGACAAACCTGAGCCGTCAACTACTTTAAAGCCGTTTTTGATCCCCACTTCATTAAGGAATTCTGAAATCACGACTGAGCCCTTATCCCAGGAACCTGGGATACCCTTATATTGTGCTCCTAGTGTTTTCATAATGTTCTCACCAATTATATTCACACTATTTTTGTTGTACTCCGTAATGATTGATGGCAGTGGGGCAGAATAGTGGGTGTAAATAATATTGGCCCACCTGGGAACTTTATCACTCACCACGGGTCCTGAAACTTTAATTCCGGCTTCTTCAATTGCACTTTTGATGACATTGCCTGTGAAAAGAGTGGGGTCTATAACAGGTATCTTGAGGGTAACGGTCGCCTTGGGTTTTACTCTGCCGCTGAGTATTATTGTTTGGTTATTCTGCCAAGTTGTTTTGAGTGCGCCCTTTTTGCTGCTTGTGACTGCTTTATTTATGATTTGAATATTTGATCCTTTAGGCTCTATCTTTATGGCGGGACTGCTGCCGGGTTTTGAGGCATAAACTTTTAATTCAATGATATTATAATTTAAAGAGAGAGCGCTGATTGCCGGGCTGTAAAAGTCGTCTCTCCACTCTTTTTTCCATCCTTTTGCGTATCTAGTATCTTCAAAGTAAGAATCATCAACTATTAGTTGGCCTCTTATTTCTTTTACGCCTCGTTGTTTAAGCTGAAAAACTATATATCCGATATGTTCCTGTGAGAGAGTAGGATCCCCGTAGCCTTTTATATATAGACCGCCATGGAGAACTCCGTTTGATATTCCTCCACCGGAATAAAACTCGGTCTTAAACCTATAGTCTTTGCCAAGAAGTGAGAGCGCGGATACTGAAGTAATTATCTTTTCATTGGATGCCGGAATGTACATTTTGTCGGGATTATGCTCAAATATTGTCTCTCCCGTAGTTAGTGATTTAACAACTACGCCCAGCTTCTCATTTTTACTAGGATTCTCGTTGAGCAGTGGCGCTACACTAGCCGCGTACGTATCATTTGCTGATTCGGCAACGTGGCTTGAAGCGATTAAGAGAAATAACAATGAAAAGGAAAGTAAAAACCTGCTCATATTAGGATTAATATAGTAACACCACGCTCAATTCATTGCAAAGGATGTTTTCGATTTTCATGGATTATCTGATAGGGTTAATCTGTTTTTCTGCCTTCTTTTAATCTAATAATATAGGCCTTGTAATAGTTTTTATGCTTTGTTGGGTAATGTAGAAATGCTTTAAGATCGCACATGTGATATTATTTTATTCACTGCTTAGATGGGTGAAATGTTTACAAGTTAAAATTAAGTTGAGGTTAAATAGTTGGAATCTGTTAAGGCAATTTTCTTTGACCTCGGGGATACCCTGGCATCGACTGACCCTCCGTATCTACATAGAATTGCTCAGGCTATGAGAGAGGCGGGGCTTGAGATTTCTAATAATGAACTCGAGGTAGAGTATATAAAAGCGGATTATAAGCTCTTCTTAAAACATAAGGATAGAGGAGGTATAACGCCGAGCGAATATCGGCAGTGGTTTCTGCCTATCCTTTATGAATCTTTACTGTCAGATAGACAGGTAAATCAGTTCCGGCAAGAGGTTAGAGATGCGATGAGTCAAATTGAATTTGGCAGAGTTGCTCTTCCCGGAGCCATTGAGCTCCTGGATTATTTAAAAGCCAAGGGATATATATTGGCAATTATATCAAATAATGACGGTAGGACTGAAGAGAAGTGTGATGAGGTATCTATTAGGGAATTTTTTGATATCATTTTAGATTCAACGAATTTGGATTTAATAAAGCCTGACTCCCGTATATTTGAGCACGCGCTTAAGAATCTTGGACTCTCCCCCTCAGAGGCAATCCATATAGGGGATATGTATGGATCTGACGTTATGGGGGGCATGAACGCGGGGTTGGATGTTGTATGGTTTAACCATAGGAAAATTGAAGGGCTCAGTCATCCTTTGATTAAAGAAGTTTTTGGGCTGGACGAAATAAAAGACCTCTTTTAATAAGGATTTAAGACTTCTATTATAGTAGTTCTACTGATTCTATCTATGTGTATTTATTCAATTAAGGGTTGTTGATATATGAAAGGCGAGATCAAAATAGAGGGCGCGAGAGAGAACAATTTAAAGAACTTAAATGTCTCTATACCTTGGCATAAGTTTACGGTTATTACCGGGCTTAGCGGTTCAGGCAAATCTTCACTGGCGCTGGACACCTTATATGCCGAAGGTCTTAGAAGATATATTGAGTGTCTCTCAACCTATGCAAGGCAGTTTCTTGAGCGAGTTGACCGCCCTGATATGGACGATATTTCGGGGCTTCCCCCTGCTGTCGCGATTGAAAGCAGGAACTCTGTAAGAAACTCTCGGTCCACTGTAGGTACTACAACCGAGATTTATGATTACCTGCGATTACTCTATTCAAAAATTGGAAAAACATTCTGCCCTAATTGTGATCTCGAGGTCAAACTCCGCTCACCCGAGGACATTGGCAGGGAACTGCTAGAGCATTATCAGGATAAAAGGGCGGTAATAACATTCCCGCTTGAAGATATGCATCCTACGCCTAGGGGGCTTCTTTCCAGGGGCTTTACAAGAATTTTGCTAAATGGAGAGACTAAAGATATTGAAGAGTTGGAGGAACTGCCCAACGGCGCCCAGGTAGTTATAGACAGGGTCCTTATAAAGAAGAGCTCTTTTTCCAGGATAGTTGATTCTCTGGAGGTAGGATTCTCAGACAGCAAATATATTAATGTTCATATTTTAGAAGATAAAGTGCTTCGTTACTCTAAAGACCTTGAATGCACATCCTGTCATACCCGGTTCAATGAACCTGTGCCGCTGCTCTTTTCCTTTAACAGCCCGCAGGGCGCATGTCCACAGTGTAATGGATTCGGCAACATCTTAAAACTGGACCCGGACCTGGTAATCCCCAATCCGGAGAAAAGCCTTGCCGAGGGTGTGGTGGAGCCTCTTACCAAACCATCTCACCGACCCCGAATGAGAAAGCTGTTGGAGTCCGCAGAGGAATACGGGGTAGATACTCATAAACCATTTTCAAAACTATCAAAGAAATCCAAAGATCTTATATTTCAGGGAATGGGATCGTTCAATGGGATCAATGGCTTTTTCAAGTACCTGGAGCGAAAGAGCTACAAGATGCACGTCAGGGTGTTTTTAAGTAAGTATCGCTCGGCGTTTGACTGTGATGTATGCGCGGGGAGCAGGCTAAAGAAAGAAGCGCTTTGGGTTAGGATCGGAGGCAAGAACATTTCGGAGCTCTCAGATTTGCCCATCAACAAGTTGAAGACATTTTTGGATAAATTAACATTCACTGACTATGAAAGCCAGATCGCGGATGAAATACTAAAACAAATAAATTCCAGGGTCTCTTTCCTAGTCAAAGTAGGTCTTGGATATCTTACTTTATCACGGCTTGCAAAGACCCTTTCAGGGGGTGAGGCGCAGAGGGTTAATCTTGCGTGCCAGCTTGGATCTACGCTTACCGAGACACTTTATATAATGGACGAGCCGTCAATAGGGCTTCATCAGAGGGATTTGTCCCGTTTGATATCTTTGATAAAAGAGCTTCGAGATAGAGATAATACGGTTGTTGTTGTTGAACATGATTTCGAGATGATCCGCTCGGCGGACAATATAATTGAGCTTGGTCCAAAGGCGGGAGAAAGGGGCGGGGATATTGTCTATCAGGGAACAGTCAAGGATTTTCTTCAAAATGGCACCGATTCACTGACAAAAAAATATCTGTTAGAAAAAGAAGGGATACCTGTTCCGACTAAAAGGAGAAAAGGGAGCGGAAAAAGTTTAAAGGTTCTCGGAGCAAGGGAGAATAACTTAAAGAATCTAACTTTGAACTTTCCATTAAAGACGTTTATTTGCGTAACAGGCGTGTCCGGGTCTGGTAAAAGCTCACTCGTGCACGATGTGCTTTATTCGGCTTTGGCCAGAAAATTCCGTAGCGATATCGAAAGGGTGGGTCAATATAACGAGATCAAGGGTACGGACTATATCTCAGACGTCATCATGCTCGACCAAAATCCGATTGGTAAAACCTTAAGATCAAACCCCGTAACCTATATAAAGGTTTATGATCTGATTAGAAAAGTATTAGCCGACACCTGGCAGGCAAGGTCTAAGGGTCTTACTCCCTCACACTTCTCTTTTAACGTTGCGGGAGGGAGGTGCGAAGTCTGCGAGGGTGAGGGTAGACAGAAAGTAGAAATGCTTTTTTTGGCTGATGTATATGTGATCTGTGAAGAGTGCGGGGGTAAAAGATTTAAGAAAGAAGTCCTGGACATTAAATACAAGAATAAGAACATTATCGATATCCTGGCTCTTACCGTAAATGAGGCGATTAATTTCTTTTTTGAGGTGCCTTCTTTAGGCAGGAAGCTCAAGATTCTACAGGACGTAGGGCTTGGCTATATAAGACTCGGCCAGCCGGCCCCTACTCTGTCCGGCGGTGAGGCTCAGAGAATCAAGATCGCGAGGGAGCTGGGAAAAAGGGGCGGCAGCGACATACTTTACATACTTGATGAACCCACAGTAGGGCTTCACGCGGAAGACGTAAAGAAGCTTCTCGATGTTATCAACAAACTCGTACAATCCGGGCATACGGTGCTTGTGGTTGAGCATAATTTAGATGTGATTAAGTCCGCAGATCATGTGATTGACCTGGGCCCGGAGGGCGGAGACAGAGGCGGGCATATAGTTGCTCAGGGCACGCCCGAGGAAGTTGCGGATTGTAAAAAGTCTTATACCGGGAAATACCTCAAGAAGGCTTTGGGCTTGTAACTCCACTGAAAACACTTTTGGTATATTGGTATTGTTTCTTTTATCGTATAAAATACCATCATTAAATCCTTGCAATACTCTAAGCAATTTCAACTTATAGACTTGTAAATCAATGAATAGGGTATATATATAAGCTTCAAAAGGGGTAAATATCCATTATGGCAGTCGGAAAAAGGGATTATTATGAAGTGCTGGGGGTATCCAGAGATGCGGACCCGCAGGAGATAAAAAAGGCTTATCGCAAACTTGCGATGGAGTATCATCCTGATCATAACAAAGAGGAGGATGCTGAGGAGAAATTTAAAGAGTTATCAGAAGCCTATGGGATATTATCAGACGCTGAAAAGCGCTCCCGTTATGATAGGGGAGGATTCTCTGGCTTAGACGGAATGTCTTCAGAGGATATTTTCGGGGGCATTAACTTCGGGGATATTTTTGGAGGCGGTGGGGGCGGGGGCTCTTTGTTCGATGATATATTCGGCTTCGGACGGGGAAGAGGAAGGGGCAGAGGCAGAGGTCCTGCCAGGGGGAGCGATGTAGAGGCTGAAATAACCGTACCCTTAAAGCGAATACTTACAGGCGGCGAGGAGACTGTAGTTTACAACCGTTTCGAGGCTTGTCCTTCGTGCGAAGGTTCGAGGGCAAAACCGGGTACGGAGCCAAAAAAATGTACTGAGTGCGAAGGGGCGGGACAGAAGGTTTACACCAGTCATCAGCAGGGAATGACATTCCAGCAAGTTGCAGTTTGCCCGGCTTGTCAGGGCCAGGGAGTTTTTATTGAAGAGTTCTGCCCGGACTGTGATGGTAGAGGGAGTGTTCAAAGGGAAACAAAAATAGAAATCAATATACCCCCGGGCGTAGAAGAAGGGGTTGCCTTAAGAGTGCCGGGACATGGTAATCTGAGCCC
>JAJCZT010000076.1 GCA_029262255.1 Deltaproteobacteria bacterium | reverse complement strand
TGTCGTAGGTGTTTGTGTAGGATTGGAAATAGATAATGAACTTTTCTGCCTTAAACCTCTTTCTCAGATACACCATGCCATCTGTAATCTGCTGATCCATCGAATAGCGTACCCTGGCGTAGGGCGGGACAAAGCTGTCGTTGTTACAATAGACACAGCCCCCGACTGCTAAATTGCCGTCGCGATTGGGACAGGTAAATCCCATATCAACCGAGAGTTTATTTACACGGTAGCCGAGCTTCTCTTTTATATACGGTCTGTAAGTGTTATAGCGAGGCATAAGGCAGATATAATACCTGTAGAGGGAAAAAGGCAACTAGTATATTCTTGCTATTTCAACTCTATGAAATCTAAGTTCTTAATCAAGATTAGTGAAGGGGAATACCCTTAGCTATTTTATCTATTGCCTTTAAAATAGTTTCTTCCGCAACATTAGTAGGACGACAAACAACATTATTCGGTATACCACTAAACTTCTTAGCGTCTGATCCGCCCGTGTCAAAAGCCCAGATTTGTTTTGCTCCAACTTCCTGAGCTGTTAAGACATACCTAGCTTTAACCTTAACTTCAGTAATATTTGGGGAAATGGGCTTAACAAACAAGTTCATTCGACCGTCTAAAACTACACTCCCAAATGATTGGATACCCTCAATAAAAGGGCCGTCATATCTAACAGCTACAGCATGCAAATATCCGCAGTCTACAAACTCTGCCGGATTATTTGAACCGAAATCAAGCGTCATAAGACCCGAGTCCTTTTCAAAATTATCAATAGCGAAAAAACTCGAAGACGCATAATCAACCAAAGCTGTCCAAACTTTTTCAAAATTTTTATTAATAGTCCTAACATTATTCTTATTAAAAGCTAATGGGGGCGGATGATTATATTATGGGTATCTCACACCACATCCCACTAGTCCTATGAGTATTGCAACTACAAACAGAGAGAGCACCTTCATAATAATCCTCCTTAAGCCAATCATTGATATAGGAAGTATCTCCAAACTAATACTTTAAACTTTTAATTACTTATGAAGGATTATCATAATATGAAAATAAATTCTTTGCAAATGTTTAAGAAGATGGAGTTATTATACCAGCCCCGCGGAAGGGCAGAGATGACTAATCATACAATCCCCGCACATTGGTTTTCTGGCATGACATATGGTTCGTCCGTGATCCCCCAGAGAATTTGAGAAGAATGTCCATTTCTCCTTAGGAATTATCTCATTTAAATCATACTCAATTTTTGTTGGATCAGAATTGGTTGTTAAATTTAGTCTCGTTGAGAGTCTTTTTATATGCGTGTCTACAATTATACCGGGAGTGCCGAAATAATTGCCCAGAACCACGTTGGCGGTTTTTCTTCCCACTCCCGCAAGCTCGGTTAGCTCTTCCATAGTGCTCGGCACCTCTCCCCCGTATTCCTCAACAAGAGCTTTTGTACAGTTTAATATCGACTTGGCTTTGGCTCTAAAGAATCCGCAGGAATGGATCTCTTGTTCTAGTTCCGCCTGATCTGCCTGTGAGAATTCTACAGCAGTAGGGTATTTTCTAAAAAGTCCCGAGGTAACTTCATTCACTCTTTTATCGGTACACTGCGCTGAGAGAATGCATCCTATTAGAAGCTCCAGCGGGCCATCGAAATTTAAATGACATTTCGCTTTAGGATACTCGTCTTGAAGAATAGAGAGAATCTTGCTTGCCCTCTTTGTTTTCTCCGATGCGCTTTCAATATTTTTTTTCGGCTCTTTCTTTTTCAATTGATTTAAACCCTTATTAAATTATCAGAAACAAAAAAGGGGATATGCCTCTGACATATCCCCTTCTGGTCTATTTTTTAAATTATCTGATTTATAAAATTGTCAATCCTTACGAGCCGGCTCTAATCCCTCTTTCCCCTCAAAGAAATCGGAGTTCATCGCAAGATAGTCACTCCACTTCTCAGGAAGCTCATCCTCATGAAAAATAGCGTCAACCGGGCATGGATCAACACAGGCTCCACAATCGATACACTCTTCGGGGTGGATGTACAGCTGTGTATCATCCTCATAGATGCAGTCTACAGGGCACGCTTCAACACATGCTTTATCTTTAACACCAATACACGGCTCTGCAATAATGTATGTCATTCTTTAATACCTCCGAGCAATAATGGTCAATTAATATACTTAACAGGTTTTTAGCATACAAGAAGTTGATACTGAAATTTGAGTTCCTCTACTGGGTCCCCTCATCTTTAGCCGGGGGTGTATCACTGCTCTCTGAAGAATCAGGCTCCGCCGACATCTGAGCCTCACCTTGTGCGGGAGCAGGCTGCTCTGTATCTCCACTCACCTCAGCAGGTGCCGTCTGCTCTTGAGCCTCTTGTGGCTGAGCAACTTGATCAGGCTGTGCAAAATCTGTTGTCTGTTGGCTAGCCGGTATATCAGTTACGACTGAGGAGCTCACATTCCTGGAGGCAAAATAACCGAGCGTAAGAGAACTCAACAGAAAAAGAATAGCAAGCACTCTTGTCACTTTGGACAAGAACGGTACTGCTCCACTTGCTCCGAATATCGATTCGCTTGTACCGCCACCGCCGCCTCCTCCAAAAACCGATCCCAAGTCACCGCCTTTTCCGGGCTGAAGAAGTACAACAAGTATAAGCAGTATGCTTACTATAACGTGTATAACCTGTATTGAATAAATTATTAGTTCCACTTTTCTCTATCTCCTGCTAATTTTACTATTTTTACAAAGGAATTTGCATCAAGACCCGCACCACCTATCAGTGCGCCGTCTATATTGTCCATATGTAGAAGTTCTTCTATATTATCCCCGTTAACACTTCCACCGTAAATGATTCTTATATGCTCAGAATCTTGACCGAATATACTACCCGTTATTTCACGAATTGTGGCATGTACATATTCAGCCTCTTCTGGAGTCGCATTTTTCCCAGTCCCTATTGCCCACACAGGCTCGTACGCAATCACAAACCTAAGAGGGTCATCAAGCTCCAGATCCATAAGTGCGCTCTCGATCTGAGACCGAACAATCTTGATGGTCTTACCAACTTCTCTCTCTTTAAGAGTCTCCCCTACGCAAACTATTACACCTAATCCATCACCAAGGGAAGCTTTAATCTTTTTTCTAACTACCGAGTCTGTCTCCCCAAGGATACCTCTTCTCTCGGAGTGACCTATAATAACCCACTTGCATCCTGCGTCCACAAGCATGGCGGGAGAAATCTCGCCGGTAAAAGCCCCCCGGTCTTCCCAAAAAACATTTTGAGCCGCAAGCATTATTCTACTATCGCCTATTAGTCCGCCCACAATATCGAGCGCCGTATATGGGGGAGCCAGAACAACATCAATGCCCTCTTTTACATCACCAATTCCGGAGACAATATCTTGAGTAAGCTCCCTTGCCTGATGGCGAAGCATATTCATTTTCCAATTTCCTGTGATCATCAATTTCTTCATTTGATACGACTTTCCATAGCCGTTAAAGCCGGCAGCTTGTTACCTTTGATATAATCAAGTGCTGTTCGTCCACCATGGGATATAGAACTTCTCCCCTCTTTCCCGTTTGAATCAAGTACCGTCTGCACTGTATCTTCTCCGATAATTACCTTAAAGGCATCAGATTCGGCCAACGCTCCTATTAGAGCCTCCGTACCCTTTGTAAATTCGGGGGCCTCGCAAATCCCCAAAGGTCCCGTCCAAAGAACCGTTCTTGCTGTGGCTAACCTCTTGGCGAAGTCCGCCTGAGCAGCAGGTCCTATATCGACAACCTGCAAGTCATTAGGTATACGGCCGCCAGAAATTATAAAGGAAGAGGAGTAATTGTTCAAATTTCCTTTTATCGCAACCCAGTCCTGGGGAAGTATAAGTCTAATATTTCTAATTTCTGATGAGGATACTAACTTTTTAGCTCTATATATTGCAGCCGTCTCCACATCTGATTTCCCTGTCTCACCGCCCAGCACTTTTAGAAAAGTATTGGCGACAACTCCCCCAACCAGAATAGTATCAACATTCTCAAGCATGCTTTCCAGAACCTCGATCTTCGCAAGTACATTCTGGCCCCCTAAAATAGCGGTAAACGGCCTTTGTGGGTTTCTAATACGATCTAAATTCTCAATCTCTTTTTGAAATTGGAACCCTATACATACTTTGTCAAAAAATTTACAAATACTGTTCAATGACGCTTTTATTTGATCAGAGGCCGAGAATGCCTCATTCACATATACATCTGCTGAGTCCGATAGCTTCTTTGCAAACTCAGGGTTGTTTTTAGCCTCCCCTATTTGAAAATCAAGGTTCTCAAGAAGCATTACTTGCCCTGGCTGCATATCAGTCCCGATTTTTCTAACAGCCTCGCCAATGGAGTTCTCAGGAAAGAATATTTCCGTATCTAATATCCTTGAGAGAATTCCTCCTATAGGCTCAAGGCTATATTTTTTATCAAACCTACCCTTTGCGTTACCCAAACCAGAGGCGATGATGACCTTTGCTTTTTGCTCCATGGCATATCTGATGGTGGGAATTGCCGTTAGAATTTTGGCCTCATTCAGTACCTGCCCATCCTTGCTCAGCGGAACATCGAAATCAACCCTTATGAATACTCTTTTCCCGGATATGTCTATTTCAGCAATAGATGGAACTTTCATAGAGAAACGCCCTTATGTTTAATATATTCACCCAGTCTCTTAATACCCTCTTGAATATTAGCAATAGATGTAGCGTATGAGAGCCTCAAATACCCCTCACCGCCATCGCCAAAATCAATTCCCGGTGTAATTGCGACCCGGGCCCTCTCTAAAATATCAAAAGCAAGTTCATGTGAATTGGGATTTAGTTCTTTAGCATCAACAAAGACATAGAATGCACCTTCGGGCTCGCTCTTGATTTTAAATCCAAGTCCTTTTAAACCTTCAATCATAGTCTTTCTTCTCTCATCAAAAAGCTCTCTCATCTCAAGCGCTTTGGGCCCAGCCTGTCTAAGGGCCTTTACCCCCGCTCTTTGAACAAACGTGTTAGGCGATATAAACAGATTTTGCTGAAGCTTTTGTATGGGCCTTATAAATTCTTCGGGAGCTATAAGATACCCGAGTCTCCAGCCAGTCATAGAGTAGAATTTTGAAAACCCGTTTACGGCAAACGCACGCTGTGTAAATTCATAAATAGTTCTGACTTCTCCCCCGTAAACCAACCCGTGATAGATCTCATCTGAAATCACAAATACTCCAAGCTCAGCAATCTCTCTCATCACTTCAGGTCTTAGAACCACCCCTGTAGGATTTGCGGGAGAATTTATTAAGATGGCTTTTGTCTTAGGTGATATAGCTTTCTTTAATCTACCGATATCAATCTGAAAACCCTCTTGCTCGTAGATCCTAAATGTCTTGGGAGTTCCGCCCGCGATTTTAATAATCTGGGGATAGCATGCGTAATGGGGATCGGTAATTATAACCTCTTCCCCCGGCTCAATTAATGAGATGATCGACAAGTATAGCGCAGGGGAACTCCCCATTGTCACAATCACTCTTGTGGGTGGGATTTTTACACCATACAAGCTTTCATAATTTTGAGATATCGCCTCTCTAAGCTCCGGTATCCCCAAGCTGTGCGTATATTTTGTATCCCCTTCTTCTATGGACCTGATTGCTTGTTGTGATATTACATCGGGCGTAGGAAAATCAGGCTCTCCAACTTCAAAGTGTATAACACTCTCACCCGAGGCTTCTATCTCCTTGGCCCTTTCTAAAACGTCCATTACATAAAATGGGGATATTTCCTCTGACAGCTTTGACGGCATGGGGCTTTATAATAAGGAATAAGGCAGATGTTGTCTAGGAGGACACCTTCTTGTTATATTCGATCATATAAGTTCCTGAATATATTTAGTGCGATGTTAAAAGGAAAAGGATTTATAAAACTGCGTATTTCTCTTCTTTGCCAAGCACTTTCTCAATCTTCTTTTTTAGGAGTTCCCGTTTAAGCCTGCTAAGTCTGTCGATGAAGAGTATTCCGTCTATGTGGTCAATTTCGTGCTGCAACACACGGGCAAGGAGATCTTCACACTCAATCTGAATAGGCTCCCCATCGCGGTCATAACCTTCCACAACCACTTCATATTTTCTTTTTACATCGCTTACAAAGCCCGGGATACTAAGACACCCCTCCTCACCTATCGCCTCGCCTTCAGAGAAAACAATCTCAGGATTAATGAGTTCGATCAGCTCCGATCTATCGGGAGGCAAAAGAATCTCTTCATCTTCCGGAGAATCCAAAATGCGCTCTCTGGGCTTAATATCGGCCACTATAACCCTTTTTGTAATTCCAACTTGGGGCGCAGCCAGCCCTACTCCCGGGGCCTCGTACATAGTGTCGGCCATATTATCCAAGAGCTCAAGGAGATCATCATCTATCTCCTCAACAGGTTCACATTTTTTCCTGAGCGTAGGATCAGGATAAGTAAGAATTCTAAGTAATGGCATAGAAAATTAATGCTATCAAAAAGGTTGGAATTGTCAATTCAGCTTTAGTTACAAAGGTAAAAGGAATTTCTGATTAGTATCTTATAAGCATTGCTGCCAGCAAAAAAGAAACAGCAAATCTACTCTTCCTCGTTGAGCTTGCCTATCAACTCCCGACTTGGTCTAAAATGAGGCAGTTTTTTTGAAGAAACTGTAACTTTATCCCCCGTTCTGGGATTGCGCCCCTCGTAAGATCCGTAGCTCTTAGTAAAAAAACTTCCGAACCCTCTAATTTCAATTCTCCCTCCATTTTCAAGTACATCTGTCATGTGCTCAATAATGGTATCGAGAATCTGCTCTGATTGTGAAGGTTGTAATTTAAATTTATCAGCTAACTCTTTTTCAATATCCGATCGTTTCATCCTAATGACCCCCATCCAAAATTAAGTGAGTCTAAAAACACCCATCCCAAATTCACTTTAGATAATTTTCAAATGTTTGTCAAGTGTTATATGATAGTTACAACCATTTCAGATACACTTGTTCGTATCGTAGACACCCTCTATAAAAATGTTAGCTAACTATTCAACTTAGGCTTTTGCCCCTTTTTTCCCGTTTCCTGCTTTAGCTTTTTTCTTAGTCGTTTTTTTTCCGACCTTTTTGCCGGCCTTGCCTTTGGCTTCGGGATGATTGCGTAAAAATGCTTTCAAATGCGTGTCGGAATAAGAGCCCTTTGGATAGTGCTCATCGTAAAACTCAACATCTATATTCATGGCTTGAAATACGAGACGCATATACATAGGGTCAACAAATGCAGGGAACCTTCCGTATGTATCGTAGATATAATTGGCTACATCTTTTACAATCTGTTTAGTAGTTTCTGTCGATTGAGGAGCTCTCATCAGGTGCTTATCAGGCTCTGTGTAAGGGAAAGGCTTTGTTGATTCCCAGGCAGCTTCCTTATGCTCGTGAAAAGCATCTATAGCCTCATCCATATTTTTGTAATATGGAGGACAGTATCCTTCAAATACTCCGTCTCTTCCAACAGGGATTGTCGCGGGGGGATCAATAACGCCCTTCTTGGGTTGTATAAAATTAAACCCCAGCCCCTTGAATAACTCAGGAGAAGCGCCCAAGGCAAACCTCGGAATAAATCCGCTGAATGTCCATCCGGCAAGCCCAAGCGCCTGAAGCGCAAGGCTCATATTCTGGCATATAAATGCCTGCTCAACATTAAGCCCGGTCAGCACCCTCGACTCAAGATCAAATAAAGAGAGTTTCACGCTATCTTTCAGCCTGCCCTTTTTGATCCACTTACTTATTCCAGCCGGTTTTCCTGTGAGGTCATCTATAATCGTAAACCCATAGGTGTTACTGCAGTAAAGATGGAGGAGATTTATATACTCCTCTGTAATGTCAGTCACTGGAATGAAAACCGATGTCCCGGGTTTATTCGTGTTCCATTGGTTAAAATCAAAAAGCCCCGGCATACGGTCAGGAAGATCAGCCCGACCATCTTCGAGCTTAACGAGACTTCCTCTGTAAAGCTCTAGTATCCTCTCCATCCTCTCATTACGGCTCATTTTAAAGAACATGTCCAGTTCGTGATTTTTAGGAAGCATGTGCTTTACATCAACATGGTATAACCCGTTGTCATTAGTGAAGAAGAGCTCTGTACCGTGATTATTACAGGCTGAGGGCCATGTGCGCCCAGTCCATTGGCAAAGAAGGTCTATACCGGTCTCCGGGGGCAGATCAGCAAGGCAAAGCCCGGTAAGGCCTGTCCCTGACCAAACCAAAAGAGCTTCTTCAATTTCATCAAGAGGTTTGGGCTCGTATTGAGATTTAAAACCGAGTGTCTGATCGGGAAGCTCCATTCCCAGCCCGAAACGCCTTGAACGACGGTTAAAAATCGAATCGAAAAGTGGATACTTTAATGCATCTTCATATTTTTTTTCTAATTTAAATTTCCCGTTCCCTTTTTGCTTTTTACTTTTGTCGTTATCCTTCTTAGCCATGATATTGCCTCCGAATCAGTGATAAATAATTTTGAACTTCTAATTACCAAGAGAGAATTTAAAAGATGTTAGCAATAATTGCAAGGTTAAATTCCTCAGTTATCTACAAAAACATATAAGAGTAGAGCATAATCTCATATTCTCAAGACAAACGATTAAAAAATAATAAAAGCAAACCATGGGGTTTCCATGCGGGTCTTTGGGGGCTTGGAGCCAATCTTCTTACTATCGGGTTGTTTCGTTATTTGAGAATTCACAAAATCAAGAGTTTAGCTCAAAAGGCAATAAGCAGCTTCTAAAGTGAAGAACCTCTATGATCTCCTGCGAAGTGTATCATTCCAGTTGGCTGATCAGCGCCGCCTGCCGGCTCTAGTGTAACAGAGTATTCCTCAATGTTTCCTAGATCCAAAAGTGATTTTAACCTAACAACACTGCTTCCTTTACTATCCACTTTAAATAACGCAATACTCTTATGTACACCGTCAGCCTTAGCCCACCACTGATAAGTTTTTCCCTCGGGAGCATTTTGAAGATCAAGGCAGTAAAACAAAGCCTCATTATCATCTTTATCCCAAAGCACACCACCCGCTGCATCAGGGTCAGAGTGTGTATTCGATAGCTGTATAACAACTACATTCGGGTCTTCTAAAAATTCGGTTAATTCATCAAGACTGGCATATGCCTGCTTTATATCCCCAATCTCAGACTCTTTTTCCGCAATTACAGTCTTTAACGAATTTATGATATTTTCCTGATCCGCAATTTTTTCGTTAAGTCCGCTTATCTCCAAACTCCCTTCCCCAAGCCTTTGGTGAAGTGACTGGTTTGAGATAAAAAGAAAGAGTACCAAGCCTACCGCTACAGCTCCCCCAAGGGATAGTCCGAGATGCGGAAATCTTTTCCAGAACGGAGGCGGTCTTTCTACAATCGGCGATCCTTTGGACCCCAATATTTCATCAACGATTCTTTTTCTTAAAGCAGGATCGGGCATAACGCCCCTGGACGCGTATGGGAGAAAGGAAGTTACATCCTGATATTCTCTTAATAATTCCTGAGCCTCCGGAGATGAAGCTAATATCCCCTCAGCCTCCTTTAACTCCTCACCCTCTAGAGCGCCTAAAGCGTATATGGAAATAAGTTCTTCTAATTCCGCTCTATCTTTCATCCCTCTCCTATTATACTTCTATGCAACTTTTACCTCGCAACAACTTTTGCCTCACTCAATATTTAAACACTAATATATACAAAACCGCCAGCGATTTAAATATACCCACGATGTTAGCGGATTGTTTATATATTTATACGTAGCCAAAGTGGATATTGGATTATTTTCAATGTGTCGATACTTTAACTGATTGTAAAAATTTGGACTTTTTACCTAAAAGTTTGATATAGTTATAAAACTCAATTTAAATGAGTTGCAAATCCTTACCATACGGCACGGGCGAACGATGGCAGATATTGAACGAAAACTAGAGAAATTATCAGATCACGAACGCGAGCTGGCTATGCTCATTTCCAAGATAGCCAAGGGCTGTGAATCGGCCCTAAAGAAACTCTACGACACTACAATATCGCAGATCTATAGTCTGGCATATAGAATTTTGAGCAATAATCCTGACGCGGATGAAGTAGCCCTTGACGTATTCAAGCAGATATGGAAAAAGGCCCTTGACTATGAGCCCGGCCGCGGCACACCCTCAGCATGGCTGATTACAATGACCAGGAGCCGGGCTATAGATAAGATCCGTTCCGACGCCAAACGAAGAACTACCAATGAACCGCTGATAGGAGACTCTTTAGACAACGGACCTCTACCTGATGAGACAACATCTGTCAGAGAAAAACGCAAACTTATAGACAAAGCCCTCTCGGAGCTTACCCCTCAGCAAAGACGCTCAATTGAGCTTGCATATTTTAAAGGGCTTAGCCAGAGCGAGATATCACGACAGATGAACGAGCCCCTTGGCACAGTAAAGAGTTGGATGAGGACCGGGATGATAAAACTAAGGGAGATATTAATTTCATAATAAGGACTAGAGCGGAAGCCCAAGCTTCTTTCCTATGGTTGCGTAACCCAGATAAAAAACTATCATTACCACACTCGATATAAACATTGACAGCCAGAAATTATACTGCTGGCGCAAAAGCCACGGAAGCACCAAAAAGAATAGTAAAGTCGGAAGAACCAGCCAGAAAATTGCAATTGATAAGTCGGCTATACGTTCCGCGTCCTTGGTGTCCGCATATAACCAGATCATTGCCAGGAGTGAAGTTAAAGGCAGCGCCGCCAGTAAAGCCGCAAATGTGGTGAAGCGTTTACCTATCTCAGAAATTCCCACAATTATTGCCACAGTCAATAAAGTTTTTATTATTATATACGCCATGTTTTTCTCCTTAACGGTTAGTGATAGAATTAAAATACTACTGTCCTATGAAGCTTACAAATTTCTGATATATATATCCTCTCCATTTTTATGGTATAAATTTGTATAATCTTCATAAACGATGCAAAAAATGCAGACCATCAAGTTTAGAACATTTATCATTTTATCGGTTGCTTTTCACGTAGTTGTTATTTCAGCAATCGTATTATATTTCCTTAAAGATCCTCCTTCAGGTGGGAAGTCCGGAACCGTAATGGTCGGCATTATAAGCGGCCATCAAAACGAGCAGGGCAAAATATCCGCTTCGCAAACCAGCGCTGAGACCCAATCAATCCCAGAGGGAATCCGTGAGCCAAAAGTAGTGCTAAGAGAAGATCAGATAAAAAAGACCGTTAAAGAAAATACCAAAAATACAATACAAAAAGAAATTGAAAAAACCACGAAAAAAGAAACAAAATCCACAGAGGAATCAAAACGGACCTCAACTTCTCAAGTTATCAAAGAGAGTAAAGCGGGGAAAGGAATTGAGACAGCATCAACAGTGAAGGATGGAACTTCTGGCTCCTCCCGGAATCAAGGCAGCGGTATAGCAGGGGCTAAGACAGAGCTTGCGTACCCTGATTACAATCTTAACCCCAAACCAAATTACCCGAGAGCAGCCCGAAAGAGAGGATACGAGGGTGAGGTTAAATTAAAGGTTTTTGTACTTGAGAACGGGAAGGTAGGAAAAATAGAAGTAACTCTGCCTTCGGGGCACCGGATGCTGGACGAATCAGCGCTCGAAGCGGTAAGAAACTGGACCTTCGTTCCGGGCAAAGAAAACGGGAAAGAAGTCTCAAGCTGGGTCACAGTCCCAATTACATTCCAACTTAAAAACGGTTAAAACAAACACTATGTCCCCCGCTCACATAATGTAAACTATTCTCTGTCCGGTTAAAGAGAAAACCAAGAAATGCGAACCGGACGGGAATCCATATGACATTCGAGAAGATGCTCTTTACACCCAGCGTTCTGATATCGGTAGCAATTGCACTTATAGCATCGATCGTTCTCGCATTGTTCCCTCTGATAGGCACACTAGGCTTTGAATTCTCGGCGATATCCGCGGTATTATTGTCATTTCTATCAGTATTTATTTCAGCCTCACTCATAAGCTCAAGTCAAAAGAGCGATCGCTCAAAGAAAAGACTTTCTGACCCAATTGGCTCAATCTTGCTAATTAATTTCCTAATACTGCTGATACCGTTTCTGATAGGACTCTTAAGCTCTCTAATAAAAGGTGATTGCTACCTAAAGGAAGGAGCAATATTCTTCCTCTTAATTCCAACAATCACTATGTTCTTTTCTGCATCTATCGGAATGCTGGCTGGGTACTTCTTTGGAAGAAAGGGACTACTTATTGGCCCCCTTATTATCTTAGTTATTTTGTGCTACGCATTATGGCAGCTCTATTATGGCATCTCGATCTTCATCTATAACCCGATATTCGGCCTTTTTCCGGGCCCTCTTTATGACGAGGCGATCCCCTTATCGCTGACACTAATCATCTCACGTATTATTGTATTTTTTTGGGGAATATTACTGCTCCTCATTCTAAGAGTGGCCAACAGTTTCAAATACAGCCTGTTTGGCATATGGGATACGATTTTACTGATAATTGTCGTGATTGTATTAATCACAGCCCATATAAATGAATCGAAAATCGGTATCAGCTATACGCGCGATAATATTACCGAGAACTTTCTATCAGGCTCTATAGAAACAGACAATTTCATTATTTATTACACTCCCGGCACGCCCGAGGCTAAAGATATAGACCTTATAGCCCAGGACCATGAGTGGAGATACAAACAGCTAAAAGAGATCTTGGATGTGGACTCCCCCGATAAAATACGCTCCTATATTTATCCCGACATAGAAACCAGAAAAAGACTCGTGGGAGCAGCTGAGACAACAATAGCCAACCCGATTCACAAAGAAATCCATCTTGTCTACGGCTCCTTTCCGCACCCCGTACTAAAGCATGAGCTCGTCCACGTTATGTCTGGAGATTTCGGAAACAATATCCTTAAGCTGAGCCCCAAGATCGGGCTCCTTGAAGGCATAGCTGTAGCCGCGGACTGGGGAGGGCAAAAATTCACCCCTCACCAGTGGTCAAAAGCTATGATTGAGATGGGAATTGCGCCCAGAATACAAGATATTGTAGGATTTGGGTTTTGGTACGCGCCCTCCCAAGTGAGCTACACTCTCATGGGTTCATTCTCCCGTTATTTGATCGACACTTATGGGATCGGGAATTTCAAGAAGGTATATAAGACGGGGGACTTTTCTGTCTATGGAAAAAGTCTTGATGAACTTACCCGGGAATGGCAAAACTATCTAAGAACTATAGAAACTCCCCCAGAAACTACAGCTATTGCAGAGGCCTTGTTCACAGTACCCAGTATTTTTAATGCCACGTGCCCCAGACGAATAGCCGAGCTTAAAAAAGAGGGATACGAACAGTTTAATAGCGGCAATTATTTTATGGCAAGGGATTATTTTGCAGACGCTCTGGAACTTAACAATGAAGATCCGGCACTGATAAACTGGCTCGCGTATTCTCATTACTACGAGGGGAATTACATGCGGGCAACGGAGATAGCAAAAAGCTCATCACCCGGCTCAGAGTTGGATAAGCACTTGCTCGAGAATATAAACGGGAACTCGGCATGGCAGGCGGGGAATTCTGCAGAGGCGGGTCAAATTTTTGACCGTTTATTAAATATGCACGCACCTGATGATTTAAAGAGAGAGCTCGAAATCAAAATCTCAGCAATCTCAGAAGGAGCTGAGGTCGAAGAAAACATCAAGTTGTTTTTCGGGACAAGAGACAAAGTGCTTCAACTCGCGTATCTGACGGAGGCGATAAAGACACGCCCCCTTTACGCCCCCCCGCACTATCTACTGGGAAGGTTGTTTTTCAACAAAGGTGAATATGAAAAAGCGGTTCCACACCTCATTCAAGCCTACCTGTTAGAGCTTCCAGGGAAGAGACTAACAAATGAGAATTTGCGTATCCTGGGTATTTCCCTTTTTGCCAAAGGCAACTATGACCAGGCGATCACCACATTTGAATATTTACTCTCAAACGAGCAAAACGAAGCTGCACAGCAGTACGCGCAGGATTTTATTGAAAGGTCCCGGTGGAGAAAAGAAAATATACAAACTGAGGGAAATCAGTTGAAGTAATTATTCAATCCTATATACTCTCTGCTTCATAAAATGCGTAAATACAGAACCCTAATAATTGTCTCGGCAATCGTTGTAATACTGGATCAGCTATCGAAGTGGCTAACAGTAAAATACATCCCGCTTTATGATAAAGTGGCGCTTCTACCGTTTCTTGATATAACACATGTCAGAAACCCGGGAGCTGCGTTTGGTATCTTTAGTAACCTGCCCGAAACCCTGAGACTTGGGCTTTTCGTCATAGTTCTCATCACAGCAGTGATCGTGATCTTCTATTTTGTGAAGAAAACCGGGCCTCAGGATAACCTACTTAGATTTTCACTGGGACTCATCTTAGGCGGCGCCGTAGGGAACTCAATTGACAGATTCAGTCTTAGATACGTTACCGACTTCATCGGCTTTCACTGGTTTGGAGACCCTGCCCTATATTGGCCCCCGTTTAATATTGCTGACTCCGCAATCACAATAGGTGTTATACTGATACTGTTTGATACATTTATATCGAAAAGAGGAACCTAGCATGTTCACTGGGATAGTAGAAGACCTGGGAGCCGTAAAAGGGATCAAGCGGAAGTCAAAAGAAGTAGTTTTTACCTTTAAGGTTGGCAATATTAATCTAAAAGAAGTAGTGCTCGGAGACAGCATCGCTGTCAACGGCACATGTCTCACTGTTACTTCTCTGGGCAAGGGCACTTTTACCGTGGATGCCTCACATGAAACCCTCGCAAAAACAAACCTTGGAAAATTAAAAGTTGGAAAAAGTGTAAACCTTGAGCGCGCCCTTAAAGTTGGCGACAAACTAGGGGGACACATAGTAAACGGCCATGTGGACGGTGTGGGAAAAGTTGTATCCAAAACAAAACAGGGCGAATCAATAGAGATCAAGTTCTCTGTACCAAAAGAGCTTTCTAAATATATTGTTGAAAAAGGGTCAATTGCAATAGATGGAGTAAGCCTTACTGTAAACATGGTTAAAGGCAGAGAATTTGTTGTTAATATAATCCCCTACACACAGGAGGCCACGACATTCGGCAGCCTTAGAAAAGGGGGATTCGTTAATATAGAGTGCGATATTATTGGCAAGTATGTCGAGAAATTCGTGACAGGAACAAAAGGGAAGAATTCAATCTACCAATTTCAAAAATGACTCAGAGCAACCAAAGCTATAAAAATATTTTCCTTCTCGGTTTTATGGGAGCGGGGAAATCAACAGTTGGAGCAATATTAGCGGAAAAGATCGGATACCGCTACTGCGACGCGGACAAGTTCATCGAAACCCGGGCAGGGACGACGATTACTCAAATATTTGCCGATCACGGCGAGAAATATTTCAGGGACCTTGAATCTGAGTCCATGGAATCTTTATCGACAGGGAAAGAACGGGTAATAGCTACCGGCGGCGGTGTTATACAAAGGGACAGGAACTGGGACGCGATGAGAAGCGGAGGCATTACCGTATATTTGCAGGCCCCTATTGAAGTAATATGGGAGAGGATTAAAGATAGCAAGGATCGTCCCCTACTGCAGGTAGAAAACCCTCTTGAAACAGCAAGCGGCTTACTCAACAAAAGAATTCCATTATATGAAAAAGCTGACTTGATTGTAGATACTTCTGATTTATCACTTGAAGAAGTAGCGGAAGAAATAATAAAGGCAATCAATACATAAAAACGGCAAACCAACTTCCCAAGCACAAAAAAGATGAAAAACAAAAGAGGAAATCTCCCAACTAACGGATGGATAGATATTTCAGTTCCGCTCACCGACGGCATGGTTCACTGGCCTGAGGACCCTCCGGTCGAAATAAAACGAGTCCTAAACTTAAAGAACGGGGATGAATGCAACTTGACTCACGTCTCAATGGCAGCACATACGGGAACCCATATGGACGCGCCCTGTCACTTTAGAAAATCCGGAATCAGTATAGACAAAATGCCCTTAACCGCATGCATAGGGAAAACTAGAGTTATTGAAATTGTGGATAATGAATTCATAAATGTAGAAGAAATTCGCCCACACCGAATCCGTAAAGGAGAGCGTATTCTTTTTAAAACAAAAAATTCAAAACGCAAATGGACCAATAAACCGTTTAACAAAAAATTTGTGCATCTATCAATTGAGGCGGCAAAATATCTTGCAGAAAGAAAGGTTCAGACTATAGGAATAGATTATTTATCTATCGGAGGGTATGAGGGGAATGTTGTTGAGGTTCACGAGATAATCCTAAAAGCCGGGATATGGGTTATCGAGGGACTTGACCTCCGGAGAATCGAGCCTGGCAATTATGATCTTGTTTGTCTTCCTGTTAAGATTGCAGGCTCAGATGGCGCACCGGCCCGGGCCTTAGTTCGTCCAATATAAAACAATCCTTCTACTCTATAATTTCAACGGCCTCATCCATTAACCCTTCGGGAAAACGGGCGACCCTTCCGTCTAAGAACTGAACTCTATAAGAATTACCGGCAGGCAACTCAAACGTCTCGACAATCGTACCTCTAAGCCCTTCATTAAAACTGTCTTTTTTGCCTTCAATAGTTTGCGTTAGTCTCACCTTTACGCCTTTTCTCCACATCCTTCACCTCGCATGACTTTAAAGTAATAGCATCAAAATATATCAAACTTTCAGACAATTTTCCAAATTTGATAATTGAACATACGCTTAGATTTATATCTGCAAGATCAAACAGAGAATATCGCATCAGGAATCTAGAGACCCAAGAGGAGATACAAAGGCGGGACCCTGTTTAACCCTCACCTCTTACATGATTGCTAAATTGAGTATATTATTTAGGAAAGGGGTATATACAAATGGCAGACTTCCTGGGCAAATTAAAAGGCAAAATAGACAAAGGCATTTCAACCGTCAATGTTAAGTCCAAAGAGCTTATTGAGAAGCAAAAAATCAAGATGCAGCTCTCTGAGCTTGGAGCTGAGAGAAAGAATGTTTTTTTGGAGCTTGGCAAATTGACTCACCTTATGATTGAAGCATCTGAGGGAGCAAACCAGATAGCAGGTGATGAGGCGCAGAGATCTAAAAAATCCGGAGAGCTTAAACCCGACAAATGGGAACAAGCAGTGCTCAGCGTGCTGACTAGTATATGTGAGGGAAAGCTGGACAGCATCTTGTTTGAGAACACAGATAAGGAATTTAAAATCACAGCCAAAGTATTATCCGCAGAGGTACAGAAATCCATACCTAAATCTGAACAGAAGGGACAAAATCTTCAGTGGCTTGGCCGTGTGCTTGGAAAATTCGGTATAGCGTCTAGAAAGTTTTCAAAGAGAATAAACCGCGAGCGGGAAACCGTATATGAATTCGACAAACAAAAAGTCCATTCAGCTTTAAACATGGTAAAAGACAGCAAAACGAAAAACGGCCAATCATCAAAAACCGGCAAGAAAGGACAAAGTACAAATTATAGAGAACAAATTGTAGCCAAGAGCAAAGAAATAACGAAACTTGATAGCAAGATTACAAAACTGGAACAACAATTATCTCAAATCGGAGCTTAGCTTCTAATTAAATTTGAGAAAACCGGATCGGACAATCTTAAGCTAGAGACTTCTCCACTACCCTTTCTATCTCCCCCTTAGGTACAGCGCCAATTATTTGATCCACTGCTTCCCCGCCTTTAAACATAATAAGAGTAGGGATGCTTCTTATACCAAACTTCATTGTTGTTGACTGGTTTTCGTCAACATTTAATTTGCCGACCTTGATTCTCCCCTCATAGGAGGAAGAAATCTCTTCCACCATCGGAGCTACAGCCTTGCATGGACCGCACCACGGAGCCCAAAAATCTATCAAAACAGGCACATCACTGTTTACTACTTCAGATTCAAAATTAGAGTCGTTAATCTCAATTATCGCCTCACTTGCCATGTGTTTCTCCTTAAATAAAGTTGAGTGATATTATAGCAGAAATGCCGGGCATGTCACATCGCTTAACTAATCCTTAATTATTTGGATTTTATATGGCGACGAATTTTTTATTCTTTTATTACTACCCCTTCATTTTCAAGCAGTGTTCCCTTAGCGCGCTCAAGTTCCGCAAGCGCGATATTATAATTTGCAATGGCTGTAATCTCACGCACGCCGGCATCAATTAAGTCCCTCTGAGCCTCCAGCACCTCACGAGTGGTACCTATTCCAACGTTTAAACGTTCCTGCTCATTAATAACAACTTCCTTGGCAAGCTCCACAGATACCCGCGCCGCATCAATCGCCCTAAGACTGTTCTTAATTTCTCTAATCGCGCTTCTCACATCAAGCGCCACATCATCCTGGGTTTTTTTAAGTGTTATAACACTGCGGTCAAACTCGGCTCTGGCTTTAACATATTCCCCGCTTGCCGTTCTGTTAAAGATAGGAAAGCTAAATACTCCAAGTATCTGCCAGGTAGTAAAATCCGCTCCAAAAATCTGGCTGAAAGCCTCACCAGAACCTAAGAACTGTGAAGGTATAGGCTCAGGCTCTCCTCCGAAACTAAGCCTGTTGGGGTTCTCATCACCACCTAATCCTTGTAACTGCACGCCACCTTCGATTGCAAGGCGGGGCAGCCTCTGATTTGAATAATAGCCCTTTAGGGTTTCCTTATTTTCTATATTGAGTTTTGCCTGTTCAATTTCCGGGCGTTCCCTATATGCCTCGTCGAGGGACTCCTGCTCGTCAAAAACAAACACCTCGGTCGTAGGCTCATCCGTTGCGTTTATTTTCTGAGAGAGATCAATGGCGAGCACATTTTTCAGATCATCCTCAGAAGCCTGAAGAGTATTCTCAGCCCTAATTACATCAACCTCCCTTGCAGCTACTTCAGATTTTGCCTGTGTCACGGAAACCGGAGGCAGTACCCCTACCTCTACCTGGATCTCATTTCTTTTCTGAAGGTCCTGTGCCAATTCAAGCGCTGTACGCTCAAGTTCAAGATTTTGCTTAGCCGCAACCAACCGCCAATATCTGCTTTCAACATTAAGAATCACATTTGTAACTACATTCTCAAATTCTTTTTCCGAGATTTGACTTGATCTTCTTGCATTGATAACAAAAGTATTGTTTACACCCACTCCAAAGTTTTGTAGTAATTCCTGTCCAATGGAAAAACTAAGATTGTTAAACCAATTCGGACTCAGATCATCAAGGGGGGAATCCGTCTCAGTCCTTGTCGAGGAGAAATTCAACACATCATAAAATGTCCCCGTTGAGAACTTGCCCTCAAGGTTGCCTGATAGATTAAATTCTTTCTGGTTAATTGTTCCGCTGGGTATGAATGTATTTACAGAAGGGGTCTCGCCGTCATTATAAAAAGAACCAATGTTCAATATAGGATCAAAGGTGCCCTTCTGAGTTGTAATCTCACCCTCTGAGACCACGACATTCTCCTTTTCAATCTGTATATCTCTGTTATTTTCAAGAGCTATACTGATCGCGTCCTGAACGGATAAGTCCAGAGCTCCCGCAGTCCCTGTCATTGTAAAGAAAATCAACAACAGTGTCTTAATCATTACGGCCTCCTGCAAAATTATAAGTTGTATTAAACTCGGGCTTCATAATCCTTAAGTATATAGATGATTTATTCAGGCATTTCAAAAGGACCTTATTATTATGATTTACAAATTCTAAAATCCAAATATATGTCCTTAAATCTATTAAACATTCTTATAAGTCTATTAAATATTCTTAGAAAGCACTGTTTTTCTTAACACAAAGCACCCTTTTCTTTACACAAAGTACCGTATTTCTTGACACATACTACCGTAACTGGTAGCTTGTAAGTAATTACTTACTTACAGCGTACAGGGATAAATAAAAATGTCAACAGAAAAAGCCGTTGAAAAAGCAAATTCAACCCAGCCTGACAAAATAAACACTCGAGAGAAGATATTAGACACCGCAATCAAGCTATTCGCCAAAAATGGATTCAACGGCACTACTACAAAAAAAATTGCGGAGGCGGCTGAGGTAAACGAATCCCTTATATTCAGACATTTCTCCACAAAAAGAGACCTTTACGGAGCTATCATTGAAAAAAAGATAGATGAGGAGCCCGGAATTGAACTCCCTTTACAAATCCATAAAGATACAAAGGACGACTATCTTATCTTTAGCGCCATTGCGGAGCGGATGCTCGATAAATGCGGAAAGGATTCGAACTTCATACGGCTACTTCATTTTAGCGCACTTGAAGGCCATGAGCTATCGGACATGTTTTTCAGCACATATGTCGAGTATGTAAATATGCTGCTTTGCGATTATATAGAGAGCAGAATCGCGGACAAGGCATTTAAGAATGTAAACCCGCACTGCGCATCTCAAGCTTTTATTGGGATGGTCATAAACCACATCATTGTACAAGAGCTCTTTGGTGAGAAGAAAAAGAACAAAATCAAAAATGAAGAACTTGTAGAAACTTTTGTCACAGTCTTTCTCGACGGGATAAAAGCTAAATAGGAAATTGATCAGATTATGGGGTCAGCTTAATAAAAAATATACGAATCAAAGCTAGAATAATTTCTATCTTAATAAAGAGGAACTCAAATGAAACCTTTTAAGGCGAGTATTTTCAGTTTTATATTAGTAGCGGCTTTTTCATTTGTTCAACCTATACAATCATTAGCCCAGGAACGTCCCCCCGCACCCGTGGTTGTAGATAAGGTGCGGGAACAGCTTCTTCAAAAACCTGTGACTCTTGTAGGGGCGGTAGAACCCGACAAAAGGAGTATTATCGCAAGTGAGATCGAAGGTCTGGTGGAAAGCCTTCCCGGAGAAGAGGGAAAGTTTGTAAATAAAGGTGAGGTACTTGCTAAATTCAACACCCGGAGCATTGAGATAGATTTAAATGAGGCAAAAGCCAGCAAAAGAGAAGCGCAAGCACGTTATCAGCTTGCCAAACAAAACTTAGCCCGTTTTCAGGAGCTTGAGAAAAAGGGTGTAGCATCAATTCAGCAGCTCCAGGGTGCGGAAACGGAGAAATCAGCTTTGGGTGCCCGAATCTCGCAAATCCAAGCCCAAATAGATGGCTTTGAGTACGATATAGAGAAATCACAGATAGTCGCCCCTTTCAGCGGATATGTTACTGAGAATTACACAGAGGTCGGGCAATGGGTGGCAAAAGGCGGCCCTGTGGTTGAGCTTATAGATGTTGAAATTGCGGAAATAAACATTGATATGCCCGAGCGTTATATCAGTAAAGTAAACACCGGATTGAAAGTACAGGTTAATCTTGACTCTCTACCTGATCTGGAGCTCCGGGGAGAGATCTCATCTTTAGTTCCTCAGGCCGATAGGGAATCAAGAACGTTCCCTGTAAAAATTAATATTGAGAACAAGGATGGAACAATTAAAAGTGGAATGGTGGCCCGCGTATCTTTTCCAATCGGTGAGCCGTCTACAGTAAAATTGGTTCCTAAAGACGCAATCGTGTCACAGAATAACGCCAACTTCATATACATAGTGAACGAAGGAGCGGTCCAGCCGCTGCCCGTCAGCACAGGGATGGCTTTTGAGGACAAAATTCAGGTAATCGGTCCGGTTCAAACCGGCCAATTAGTTGTTGTTAAAGGAAACGAAAGACTTATGCCCAACCAGCAGGTAACAATCTTGAATAAAGACATCGAACAAGACAACAAAGTTAATTAAGGCAAGAGGCTACCAGAGGATTTAAATGAAATTAATTGAGACATCTATAAAAAAGCCGGTCAGCGTCGCTGTCGGCGTCATATTTGTAATACTTTTTGGTTTTATAGCTCTTTTCAAAATCCCGGTACAGCTCACACCCGACGTAGACAAGCCTACAATTACGGTAAGCACTTTCTGGCAGGGGGCTAGCCCTCAAGAAGTGGAAACGGAGATTATCCGTGAGCAGGAAGATGAACTCAAAACCCTGGACAATCTGGTAGAGATGACAAGTCAGAGCCAGGATTCAAGCGGAACTATTCTTCTTGAATTTGCAATTGGGACTGATATTGACGCTGCGGTTGTAGACGTTTCCAACAAGCTCAATCAAGTAGAAGAGTATCCCGATGACGTTGATCAGCCTGTAATCAGCACAACTGATGTGCGCGGAAGCGCAATGGCCTGGTTTATATTGAAGCCCAAAGAGGGAAACGATGTCGACATCTATCAATACCGCGACTTTGCGGAAGATTTTATTAAGCCCAGATTTGAGCGTGTATCAGGTGTAGGGTCTTCCAATGTGTTCGGAGGGTTCGAGCGTGAAATGCAGGTTATTGTCGACCCGAACGCTCTTGCCGCACGCGGTATTTCGCTTTCTGAAATGGCCGATGCTCTAAGAAGAGAAAACGACAACTACAGCGCGGGCGATTTCGACGAAGGAAAGAGAAGATATATTGTTAGAACCGTTGGGGAATACCAATCACCTGAGGATATAGAGAATGTAATTATCACTAGAAAAAACGGCGCCCCGGTCTATATAAAAGATGTGGCTAGAGTGGCCCTGGGATACAAAGACGCCGATCACGCCGTGCGCCAAAACGGCGAGCCCGCCATCGCTATTAACGCTGTAAAGGAAAGCGGAGCAAATACGATTGAAGTTATGGCGGGGCTCATACAAGCTATGGAGGAACTCAACCAGGGAGAGTTGCAAAAAAAGGATCTTCATCTTTTTAATGTCTATGAAGAAACAAGTTATATAATAAGCGCAATTGGACTCGTTCAGAAGAACCTCATCGTTGGAGGGTTGCTCGCAATTCTAGTGCTGCTCTTGTTCTTAAGAAGCGCAAGCAGCACTCTCATCGTAGCTACAGCAATCCCGATAAGTATCATCGGCACATTCGTAGTAATGTCGGCTTTGGGGAGAACGATAAACGTTATCAGTCTCGCGGGAATGGCCTTTGCCGTGGGTATGGTAATAGACAACTCAATTGTGGTGCTTGAGAATATTTACAGGCACATGCAGATGGGCAAGTCCCGTATTCAAGCCTCATATGATGGAACATCAGAAGTTTGGGGAGCAGTGCTCGCAAGCACTCTTACAACCGCGGCAGTATTTGTGCCTGTCATATTCGTTCAGGATCAGGCGGGGCAGCTTTTCCGTGATATTGCAATTGCGATAAGTGTCTCCGTTATTTTAAGCCTCATAGTTTCAATCACTGTAATACCCACGGTCTCGGCTAGAATTCTTAATATCGTAAAATGGAGACCCGGCATAAACTTCTCAAATCTCTGGGGACTTACTGAAAAAGCTGAGACTATTTCCCTTGGCATCTCAAACCTCGTAGGCCGAATACTCTCGAGCACAAGAACAAGGTTAATTGTTGTATGCGGTTTCACTATAGGAGCTTTATTCTTTAGCTGGCTTATGATTCCCAAGACGGAGTATCTTCCTGAAGGAAACCGTAATCTCCTGTTTGGCATTCTGATACCACCCCCGGGATATAATATTGGAGAATTTACCGACATTGGGGTCGGGATTGAAAATGACCTCCGCCCTTATTGGGAGGCGGAAGTCGGCTCTCCTGAAGCTGCTAAACTCGACGCTCCTCCAATTGACAATTTCTTCTACGTTGCCACAGGAAGTCAGGCGTTTATGGGAGCCCGCGCAAAGGAGCCTGACAAGGTAAAAGAATTAATGGCGCCGCTTCAGAGCTCACTAAGAAAAATCCCGGGCATGATCTCTATCGTAAGCCAATCCAGCATTTTCCAACGTGGGATTGGAGAAGGACGCTCGATTAACATTCAAATTACAGGCCCTGAGCTTGAAAAGCTGGTCGGCATAGCGCAAAAGGTATTTTTCACAGCAATGCAAAAAATTCCCGGCGCCCAGGTACGTCCAATTCCGAGTCTTGATCTCGGGAACCCGGAAGTACAGCTTATATTAAATAGGGAACGAGCCTCTGATGCGGGCATTTCAAACCAGGAGCTTGGATTCATGTTAAACGCACTTGTAGACGGCGCTACGGTAAGTGAATTTCAAATCAATGGAGATGAGATTGACTTAACGCTACGGGGTGAGGACCAATACGCGAGCAGAACCCATGAGATAGAAGATCTCATGATTAACACACAGAGCGGCAAGATGCTCACTGTTGGGTCGATTGCCGACGTGAACGTCACAACGGGTCCCGAGCAGATAAACCATTTTGAGCGCCAGAGGACAATTGCCATATCCGTTATACCCCCTGAGGAGATGCCCCTTGAAGCGGCAATTGAGCTTATTAATAACGAAATTCTCTCTCCACTAAAAGGAAGCGGAGAACTCTCAGGCGCCTACGACGCAATCCTTACAGGCTCAGCAGATGATCTAACCAAAACCAGAGATGCGCTACAGTGGAATTTTCTGCTTGCGGGTGTTATTGCCTTTCTCCTAATGGCGTCACTCTTTGAGAGCTTCCTCTACCCTCTGGTTATCATGTTCAGTGTTCCCCTCGCCTCTTTTGGAGGATTTCTGGGTCTTTTCATACTGAACTTTTTTATATACATGCCGCTCAACGTACTAACGATGCTCGGCTTTATTATCTTAATAGGCATAGTCGTAAATAACGCGATCCTCATTGTCCATCAGTCACTAAATAATATTAAATACCAAGGCATGGGGCATAATGAAGCTATTGTCGAGTCAGTAAAGTCCAGAATAAGACCGATCTTTATGAGTACAACAACCAGCGTATTTGGAATGCTGCCTCTGATTTTGCTGCCGGGATCAGGATCAGAGTTTTACCGCGGTTTAGGGAGCGTAGTAGTTGGGGGCTTAACCGTATCTACTATTTTTACTCTTATTTTGGTGCCCTCGGTATTTAGTCTGGTTCTTGACGCAAAGACCTATGCTTCAGAGCGGATATCCAAAATGAGCGGCGGGGCCGGTTTAATGCCCTCAAAGTAATTGTTTTTCAATCTTGGTCAGCTCTCAAATTCATCTAAGCGGGCCATCTTAATTTCAAAATAGTCAGAGCTTTTTACTACCAGGGGTTTAGAGATTCTCCTTTGATGGTAAAATGTATCGCCAATACGAGACCCCTGGAGAAATTAATGAAATATGATCCCGAACTGCAGATAGCAATAGAAGCTGTGAAAAAGGCATGCAGTCTATGTGTGAGCGTTCAATCTTCCCTCGTCTCTGATGAGACTATGATAAAGAAAGATAAATCCCCCGTTACTGTCGCAGATTTCGGCGTACAGGCAGTAATCTGCCATGAACTGAAAAAAGCATTCCCTAATGATCCGATAGTGGCTGAAGAGGATTCAGCAGACTTACAAACCAAGGAAGGAAAAGCGCTTAGTCAAAAAGTCTTTGAATACGCTTGTGCAGTTCTACCCGAATTAAAAGAAGAGGAAATTCATTCAACTATAGACAGCGGAGACTACGACGGAGGACCGGAGGGGAGATTCTGGACTCTTGACCCTATAGACGGAACAAAAGGATTTTTGCGCGGTCAGCAATACGCCATTGCTCTTGCGCTAATTGAAAACGGCGAAGTTGTCCTTGGAGTTTTGGGTTGTCCCAACCTACCCCGTGATTTGGAATATCCCGAAAGCAATAAGGGATGTATATTTAGCGCTGTTAAAGGTGAAGGATCGTCTGTTCAATTGTTCGGCGAAGAAACTGAAAACAAAATAACAGTCTCGGATATCGACCACCCGACAGATGCCCCCTTTTGCGAATCTGTCGAGTCTGGGCACTCCTCACACAGCGATTCAGAACAAATTGCTCAAATTCTTGGGGTTACGGCCGAGCCAATCAGAATTGACAGTCAATGCAAGTACGCGGTGCTTGCGAGAGGCGACGCATCCATTTACCTGCGGCTCCCGACAAGTAAAGACTATGTCGAGAAGATTTGGGATCACGCGGCGGGCTGTATAATTGTAAAAGAAGCAGGCGGCAGAGTAACGGACGTTATGGGAGAGGATTTGGACTTCTCTCTGGGAAGAACACTCTCAAACAATAAAGGCGTAGTAGGAACTAACAGAGAGCTTCACGATTTAGTCATATCGGCTGTAATGGAAGTCCTGAATTCAGAATGAGGACGACACTTCGCTCAGATAACCAAGATCATCCTCAGACAACTCAAAGTTCATGGCTCCCGCGTTATCACTTGCCTGTCCGGCCTTGGTTGCCCCGGAGACAGTTACTACAACCTCACCCTGCACATTTATAACCCAATTAAGCGCAATTTGTGAAGGGGAGACCTGATACTTAAGCGCAATACTCTTAAGCGCTTTCACTACAGATGAGCTCTTTTTAAGTTTCTTCTTATTTAAGGAGGCATAATATTTCCTAAATATGTGCCTGCTTTTTATTAAATCAGGGTTATCATGAAATTTCCCTGTTAAAAGCCCTCTCCCCAAAGGGGAGTAGGCTATCAGGGAAATACCAAGCTCTTTGGCCGTATCGAGCACCCCGTTTTTCTCAATCTGGCGTTTCAACAGGCTGTAATTAACCTGGTTAGAAACTAAAGTCAGACCATATTTTGAAAGCTCCTTATGAGCTTTGCGCATCCCATTGGCCGAGAAGTTGCTCACCCCTACGTATCTGATCTTTTCTTGCTCGACAAGCTTTGCCATCTGCTTCATCTCTGAGTTTATAGAAGAAAACGAAAACGGATTATGAATCTGATAGAGGTCTATCTTTGGGGTGTTAAGCGCCGAGAGCCTCTTCCCGATAGTCTCCGTTATTGAACCTGCAGTCCTTAAAAGCGGCCACCATTTTGTTGCAACAACTATGTCATTTCTTGGAACATCGAGATCATCAAATGAACGCGAGAGAGCCCTTTCAGACTCACCCCAGCCGTAGAGCTCAGCCGTATCAAACCAGTTTATCCCTCCACTTATTGATGCCCTGACAATATCATTTATTTCCTGTCTTCTGAGTGAGGGCCACATCATGCCGGATACGCCCTTGCCTCGGCTGAATTGAAGACAGCCCAACCCTACAGGCGACACCAGCAAGTCGGAATTGCCGAGTCTTCTTAAATCATTAGACTGCATATTTGAATTCCCACTTTTACATTAATCCTATTTAACATATAATAGCCATATGCCCAATAGTAACCATATACCCACCGAAACGCGCATAATAGACCTTAGCATAAATATCGAGCCCGCGCCGGGACCCGAACATCAGAAATTAGAAATCACCTACGAGAAACACGAAGACACCGCACAATATATGATGGAACGGTTTGAGTGTGAGAGGGAAGATTTACCCGATGGGCTAGGATGGGCTAATGAATATGTCACGCTCGGGACTCATGTAGGAACCCATATGGATGCCCCCTGGCACTACCACCCAACATCGGAGGGCGAGAAAGCAAAGACAATAGATGAGCTTCCGGTTGAATGGTTTTACGGTGACGGGGTAGTAATAGATATGAGACACAAAAGACCGGGAGAGCTCATAACAAGCTGGGATTTTAAAAAAGCGCTTCACGAAATCAAATATGAAATAAACCCTTTTGATATAGTACTTGTTATGACAGGTGCCGATAAACTCTGGGGAACACAAGAGTATTGGTCACAGTTCCCGGGACTATCAAGAGAATCTACACTCTGGCTATGCGAGCAGGGGGTAAAAGTAATGGGCACTGATTCTGCGGGCTGGGATAGACCGTTTTGGGCTATGGTTGAAGAATTTAAGGAAACCGGGGACTCAAGCGTTATATGGGGCGCTCATTTCGCGGGTATTGAAAAAGAGTACTGCCAAATGGAGAAGCTCACCAATCTGGACCTGCTCCCCGCGCATGGATTTAAGGTAGTCTGCCCTCCAATCAAAATCATAAACGCGAGCGCCGGCTGGGTTAGGCCAATTGCCATTATTGAAGAGTAGTGCTTTTTACTTCTTCTTTAGGTGAGGCAAAAACCACTGTCCAGAAGGTTTTATATTTAGTATCTTTATTGTGAAAACAGGCGGCTCCAATCTCGGTGAAACTTTGCCTCATAATATTTTCACAGTGATGGGGACTAATTAACCAGGCCGCCACAACCTCTTCTGAATCCTCACGGCCGGCCGATATATTCTCCCCCACAGTAGACCAGGTGTAGCTAACCTCTTCCACTCTATATGAAACGGCCTTCCCCTTTGAGCCTTTGTGACTGACAAAGTCCTCAGTAGCCATATCAACGGAATGACTTAACGCGGCCCTTGCCAGAGTAGGATTCCATGTGAGCTGACCCGCCGGGGTGAAAATTTTATAACCGCAGTTTCTACTCGACATCCGGGCCCGGTTGATGAGACGCAACATTTTTTCCTTCGTAACATCAAACTCCTCACACCTGTAAGAATCGTTTGCGAGGACATATTGGATATCATTTGACGTACCACAGCTGCAAAGCAGACAAACTAGCACTATTATGGGCAGTATCTGATTCAATAATTATATTATAAGCCCAAGCTCAGAATTTTCACAACATTATTAGTATAAAATGAAGAATTATCTTGGCTGCTGATTTAAGTACCGGCGCTAATTCTTAGCCTGGCGCCAGTGATTGTCAATAAATCGATCACGCCCCGAACCCAGACGGTAGGTTTTATATCTCATAGGCTTTTTCTTGTAAAACATCTGGTGATATTCCTCCGCGTCCCAGAATTGGCCGGCCTCTGTAATCTCGACAACTATCGGCTTATCGAATCTGTCTGATTTCTCAAGCTTTTCCTTTGATGCTTCGGCAGTCTTTTTCTGCTCATCGTTCAAGTAGAAAATCCCGGGTCTATACTGCTTTCCTCTATCGACAAATTGCCCCCCTGCATCTGTAGGATCGACATTCATCCAATAGACAGCAAGCAATTTATCGTACGTAACTTTCTTTGGGTCGTATATAACTTCAACTGCCTCTGTGTGGCCGGTTTTACCGTAAGAGACTTCTTTGTATGTAGGATTTTTCTCAGCCCCACCTGTATAACCGGAGGTTGTGGTAATTACCCCGTCTAAATAATCAAAAGGCGGCTGCATACACCAAAAGCATCCACCGGCAAATACTGCTTTCTCAAATTTTTCGTTTTGTCTTGCCTCTTTTCTCTTTGTAATATCAGCTTCCTCATCGTAAGCCCCCGCAAACAAATGATAACCCTGCGCAAGAACTAAAATTCCAATAACAATTAGTAGATACCTTTTCATAACAGTCTCCTATGAATGTGCAGCTTTCTATAAATGATATTTCATGTACTCGTCTGTTATATACGCTTTCTGAGCAAAAAAGGTTTCAAACATTTTCTTAAGAAAACCTAGAAAACAAATATATAAAATTAAACAGAAGTGTACAACTATCACTCTTTATTATCAGATATCAGCGCTTTGTTTCCCCTCTGAGATTTATAAGCGTAATATGTTTCAAGTAATAACCATACAGAGAGCGCCAGTATGATGGCAGAGAGTATTAGAAGCAGCGGATTGTCTGCGAAGGCTTTAAAATTCCAGACCATTGCGGCAATTGTCATAACGACAAGAAAGACCATCGGAATCAATGTATAGATTATGGGTCGTCCTGTTTTCCACAGATAGATTGTTGCAACCAGTAGCGTCAAACCCGCTACGAGCTGATTGGTGGCTCCAAAAAGTGGCCAGAGCAAAAACCCTCCGGAACCAAGCCCCTTGCCCGGAACCTCTACTAAAAGAGCCAGGAGTAAAGCCGGCACTACTGCGAGAAGCGCACCCACATATCTGTTTTTAAGGGGCTTAATTTCATATGCTGTCCCCAACTCACCCAATATAAGCCTTTGAATCCTCGTTGCCGTATCAAGTGAGGTTGCCGCAAAGCTTATAACGATAACGCTTATCAATGTGTCTCCGAAAACCGTTGGGATATGAAGCGCATCCAAAAAGGTAGATGCGCCGTGCACAAAATTGGTTATCCCTCCTTGAGCGGCCATGTCCCATGTTTCATAATGCTTGAGCCAATCCCCACGGCTGATACCCGCTGCAACCGCCAGGGTGGCAATCATCGCCAGGACACCCTCCCCTAACATCCCTCCGTATCCGATCATTCTTGCATCCTTCATCTTGTTTAGCTGTTTAGAAGTTGTGCCGCTTGACACAAGACCGTGGAAGCCGCTTATTGCCCCGCAAGCAATAGTTACAAAGATAAAAGGAAACAGTGGCACCCCGCCCTTGGCGTTATGATTAATGGCGGGAGCCTGCATCTGTGGATGGGCAATCAAAAGACCTATGAAAAGAAGCCCTAAGCCCAAGATAAGCTGATGTCCGTTTATATAGTCCCTTGGCTGAAGCAGCGTCCATACCGGCAAGACAGAGGCAATAAAAGAATATATTAGTAAAAGGACAATCCAGGTCACAATCTGGCTCCCGAACATTCCAGGGATCTCAATGGGCACCAGAGTCCCCACCCAGATCATTACATAGAGCGAAATCAGTGCGAGAATTGAGGGCCAGAGTATAGGCACACCCTTTCTATAGAACAAGAATCCTATAATAACAGCTACTACAATTTGGAAATTCACAGGCAAAACACTTGCGGGGAAGGCAACAAATAGAGATGCTATAGCATACGCAAACACTGCAATAACAAAGAAAATGAGAAAATAGACAATTAGCAAAAACAACGTTCTTGCTCTATGGTTCACTAAAGTGCCGGCTAAATCCCCGACTGAGCGGCCCTTCTCCCTTACAGAAATCACAAGTGCGCTGAAATCGTGCACAGCTCCCATAAATATTGTGCCTAAAACTACCCAGATTATTGCCGGCAGCCATCCCCAAAATATCGCAATGGCGGGTCCAATTATTGGCGCGGCGCCTGCTATTGAGGCAAAGTGGTGTCCGAAAAGCACATGTTTGTTGGATGGCACAAAGTCTATACCGTCATTCTTTTCATGCGCCGGGGTTACTTCATCATCAGACAGACGGAAAATCTTATCGGCAATAAACTTTGAATAATAACGGTATGCCAGAAAATACAGAATTAAGACAATAATAGCTAGAAGTGCGGCATTCAATTGCGATCTCCTATTAGCTTAGGAGACCCCATTTCTTCATACGGTAGCGCAGCACCTCACGGGTAATCCCAAGCATTTCAGCGGTCCTTGTCTGGTTCCAGTTTTGCAAGTCCAGTGCTTTAGTTATAACTTTTCTTTCAATTTTGTAAAGTGACGC
>JAJCZT010000075.1 GCA_029262255.1 Deltaproteobacteria bacterium | reverse complement strand
TAGCGTAACCTGGATTAGAAGAGATCATGAAGGACTGCTTTACGCGTTAGAATGGTTTTTTACGATTCTGTTCAGTATTGAATACGTTCTAAGATTAATTAGCGTAAAACGCCCGGCTAAGTACGCAACCAGTTTCTTCGGAGTTGTTGATCTGCTAACAGTGATACCTACATATCTAGATATCTTTCTTCCGGGAACAAGATTTCTCCTCGTAATTAGAATACTAAGAGTGCTTAGAATCTTCCGAGTGCTGAAGCTGGCAAAATATGTGGGAGAGACAAATTACCTTCTAAAAGCTCTTAGAGCGAGCAGTAGGAAGATCACAATATTTATCTTCTCAATAATAACCATAGTCATTGTTTTAGGTTCGTTGATGTATATAGTTGAAGGTGCGGAGAATGGATTTACAAGTATTCCAAAGAGTGTTTACTGGGCAATTGTTACCTTGACTACTGTGGGTTACGGTGATGTCTCGCCTCAGACAAGTTTTGGGCAAGCACTGTCGGTTGTGGTAATGATTCTGGGGTACAGTATTATTGCTGTTCCTACAGGTATTGTAACTGCGGAGCTCTCCCATGCTTCCAAGAAGCACGTTACAACCCGGTCTTGCCGTGACTGTATCGCCGAAGGGCATGATGAGGATGCCAAACACTGTAAATTTTGCGGCTCTGAGCTGTAAATATTTTCAGGTTAAATATTTCTTTATTTATTCTTGTCTGAATCTCAGGATGATAGAGAACATCTCAAAGTAATATATAAGTAATTATAGAGAGTTGTGGTCAAATTTGAGTCTTGAAATTTGATATAATAGATATCTGAATATAAAATAATTCGGCGGTAATGATTGGATTTAATTTGCTAAACAAAGATTTGGAGGGAGAAGTTATGGAAGCGCAGGTCAAAGAAAAATCAATGCAGGAAATCATAGCTGGTTTGCCTGAGGAGGTCCGTGAGGAGCTTGATCTTTTTGAGCGCCAAATTCAGGACTATCTGGCAGGTATGACAGGTGAGATTAAGTTTCAGAAAATCCGCCTTCAGCTGGGTGTATACGCTCAGCGCCAGGACGGTGTTCAGATGCAGCGTATTAAGATCCCCTTTGGAGGTCTTAATTCAGCTCAGCTAAGACGCTTAGCCGATGTCTCAGACAGATACGCGAGCGGTTTTATGCATCTTACTACCCGTCAGGACGTTCAGCTTTACTATATACAATTAGATACTGAACCCAACATGATGCGTGAGCTTGCGGATGTTGGTATTACAACACGAGAAGCTTGTGGAAATACTGTAAGAAACGTAACAGCCTGTCACCAGGCCGGTACATCTCCCTCAGAGAATTTCGATGTTACTCCATATGCTGAAGCGTTTAAGAATTTCATGCTTAGAAACCCCATATGCCAAAATATGGGAAGAAAGTTTAAAGTATGTTTTGAGGGCTGCCATGACAAAGACCATGCCGGTATCATGATTCATGATTTAGGGTTCCGCGCCAGGGTTAAAGAAATAGACGGCGAATTGAAAAGAGGATTTCAGGTCTACGTTGGAGGGGGCTTAGGCGCATCTCCTTCTTTGGGACATTTATGGACTGAATTTCTGCCTGTTGAGGAAATGATACCTTTCTCGGCTTCCGTTATTCGTATCTTTGATCGTTTCGGAGAACGAAAAGTACGTATGAAAGCCCGTATGAAATTTTTAATCAGAAAGCTTGGAATGGATGAATTCCGTAAAAAAGTTGAAGAGGAAAGAGCCAAACTTAAAGTTGACCCAAGGTGGAATGATTTTCTAAACGAGATAGACGAGACTCCGCCTGAGATGAATTTAGACATACCTTCAGTACCCGTAGGAATAGAAAATGATCCTTTATATATAGCCTGGAAGGAAACAAATGTTCTGCCTCACGGCCATCAAGGATTTAACATGGTTAATATAAAGGTTCACAATGGTGATATTACCTCTGATACGGCAAGAGCATTGGCTAATATAACCGATACATTTTCCGCAAGTGATATAAGAATTAGTATTTCGCAGAATCTAATTTTAAGATGGGTTCCTACACAAGCGCTTCCCGCCTTATATGCGGCGCTTTATGATATCAACCTGGCTAATCCGGGAGCAGAAAGCTTTGAAGATATTACTGCCTGTCCTGGTGCGGATACTTGCCGTTTAGGTATAACCTCCGCAAAGGGATTAGCTGACACCCTTACAGAGGGCATGAAAAACGGTCTGGGAGAATATAAAGAACTATCAAAGAGTCTCAACATCAAGATTTCCGGATGCCCTAATTCATGCGCACAGCATGTATCCGCGAATATTGGTTTTCAGGGTGCTTCGCTTGCCAAGGCCGGGAGGAATGTTCCTTCCGAGCAGGTATATGTTGGCGGTGGGCTCTACGGAGATGATTCAAAGCTCGCAACATCTATCATCAAGGTGCCGACAAGAAACGCCCCAAAAGTTGTGAAAAAGCTTCTAGAGCTTTATAGGGACGAGAAAAACGGTGATGAGCATTTTGACTCAGTGATGGAGCGGCTCGGTAGAGACAGAATAAAAGAAGAAATAACCGAATTTACTCAAATTCCTACTTTTGAAGAGGATCCTTCGTTCTATCAGGACTGGGGTCATGAAGAAGAAAAGTTTGAGCTTAAAAAGGGCATGAAGGGCGAGTGCGCCGGTGCTACTGTTGAAGAGAAAATTCCTACATTCTCCGATGCCCAGAAGCGCATACAGCAGGCCGAAGCATTACTCAAACACGGCGAATATAATACTTCAATCATGGAAGCTTATCATTCCTGTGCCGCAAGCGCTCATGTGCCTCTATATACAAAACTTGTTGATCCTTTTACATCAGAGCAGACAATGTGGGAGTTTGAAAACCTGCTTGTAAGAACTGGTGATGCAGATGAGAGGTGGCTTGATATATCTGCGGTGCTTAAGGATATGGTTGATCAACAAGCGTCCGAAGAGCTCGCTGTTGAAATGCTTGAAATTGCCAAAGATCTCTATGCCGAGTGCGAAAGGGTACAGGCGAATTTAGCGTAAATATTATTCCTTAATATCAAGATAATCTCTCTAACTCTCATTTATAAGATATAAAAAGAGGCATAGAAGGGGTTTGTGTATTTTCTGTTTTGCTATCTACATGTTTCACTTTTCTTGCTAATTGATATTAAAGGGTTGAATTCTCGAAGCTGTATCCATATATTGTCTGTATACCTGTGGCAAAGGAGTTGCATATGAGAAAAGTAATTATAACAATGTCAGTTGTTCTGGGTCTTGTGCTTGGGGGTCTATTCCCTGTTTCGTCATTTGTATATTTTGAGTCTGATAATATCGATTGTACGGTTGATGATATTCAAAGAGATTTCTCTGATAATTCTTGTAAAAAATGGGAAGCCTGATTTTAGAAGTTAACTGGATTTAAAATAATGTATGTCCCGGGAACTAAGTTTAAAGTAGTATTGAAAATCCAAGTTCGTGATCAGGTCTTTGAACCCGGGCTTGTGGGCGAGATTATTGAAGCTATACCCAAGATGGTTGGAAAAGCGTATAGTGTAGAGTTTCAAGACGGAAGAGTTGCGGAAATTCATGTGGTAATAATGAATAACCAGACTGAGGCACTTAAGGACTAATTGTGGCAATTTAAAATCCCCTCGCAGAAGAAGATATGAATAGGTTATGAATAAGCTCTTAGAACAATTTGAGACTTGGTTTAACGCTGAATTAGGATTGCAGCAAGTCGCTCCAATCATAATGGACATAGTAATTTTAGCGTTTTTATTAGTTCTTGCTGTTATTGCTAATTATCTTGCGAAGAAGTTTGTTCTAAAATTGGTTGAACATTTTGCTTCCAAGAGCCGTACTAACTGGGACGATGTGCTGGTTAAGAGAAAATTCTTTAGGCGGCTCTCCCATTTCGCTCCCGCATTAGTCATTTACCTGATGTCATCAGTGTTTTTTGAGAATGACACCGCAATCCTGGTTACCAGACGAATAGCTGAGATATATATGCTCTTTGTAGCGGTATTGACGATAGATGCCTTTCTCTCTTCGGTTGTAGATGTTTATCATAGCTACGATGTGTCCAGAGAGCTTCCCGTAAGAATCTTTGCTCAGGTTGCAAAAATTCTCATTTATGCGGTTCTCGGAATAGTAATACTCTCAACTGTAATCGGGAAGTCTCCCGCTTTCTTTATCGGTGGTTTGGGCGCTATGGCAGCAGTGCTTATGCTGATATTCAAAGATCCAATTCTTGGTCTCGCGGCAGGCATACAATTATCCGCGAACAAAATGGTAAGGGTAGGGGACTGGATAGAGATGCCTAAATTCGGGGCTGACGGTGACGTTATCGATATTTCGCTTACGACTGTAAAAGTGCAAAATTGGGATAAAACGATTATCACTATACCTACTTTCGCGCTGGTAAGTGAAGGGGTCAAAAACTGGCGGGGAATGTCTGAGTCTGGTGGAAGAAGAATAAAACGCTCGATATACATAGACATGACTAGCGTTAAGTTCTGTAGCGAAGAAATGGTCCGCAAATTTAGGAAGATACAGTATTTGAGTGATTATATTCTAGATAAGAATAAAGAACTTTTAGATTATAATACTCAGAAGAATATAGATGATTCTGTCCTGGTAAATGGCCGTAGAATGACCAATCTCGGGACATTCAGAGCCTATTTGGTTTCATATCTGAAAGACCATCCGAAAATAAACAAAAATCTTACTTTTCTTGTAAGACAGCTGGATCCGGGTCCAAGTGGTCTGCCAATCGAAATTTATGTTTTCAGCAGTGATCAGGTTTGGGCAAACTATGAATCCATACAAGCCGATATCTTTGATCATATACTAGCTGTAATACCTGAGTTTGAGTTGCGGGTATTCCAAAATCCTACTGGTGCCGATTTTCAAAACTTGGCACATTGATTCCATATTGTTTTATTCCACAGGGGTGAGTACGAAGTTCGGTTGCTGAATTATTATTGCATAGTGGCCATATCGACTTTTGAACGGGTTGTTCGAAGTGCATTATAGAGTGTTTGGTCCAATCCGTATACATCCTTATGGAAATTCACGTAACCATCGTTATCAACCCAGGCTGTAAAGTAAAGAACGTAAACAGGTATTGTTTGCTCCAAGTGTACAGTCTTGATTTTTCCTTTGTTGATGTTGGATTGTATTGTACTTTGCGTCCAGCTGGGATCTGAGTATAGTACAAACTCAGCCAATTCAACAGGCTTTTCTACTCTAATGCATCCGTGGCTAAAGTTGCGCTGAGCTCTCCTAAAAAAACCTCTGTTTGGAGTATCATGGAGATATACAGAGTGTCTATTTGGGAATAGAAATTTTATTCTGCCAAGTGGATTACCCGGACCCGGATTCTGTCGCAGGCTGTATTTGCCGGATAACACCTTCGAGGCATATTCCTCTTGGGCTTTTTTGTTTTGAATTTCTACTTCAGACAATTGCTCTTTCTCGGCATTGTTTCCATCTGTGACTTCAGCTGATTCTACATTCTCTTCTACCTCAACTACCTCAGTTTCTTCCACAACAATCTTCTGAGGAGCTTTAAGACCTAAAGCATCGATGTTTCTTTTAGCCATATATTCCGGATCTTCTTTGATTCTAGGAGCTATATCATCTTTAAATATACTTGGAGGGATATTCCAGTATGGGTTGATAACTATGTGAGTCATTTCCTCACTAAACATAGGGGTATTCCACCGAGGCTTACCCACTACAATACGCATGTTTATACTATCATTATTATTTTCGACTCCGTACAGATGATAGTTAGCAATGTTTACAAGAATATAACGGCTGCCTAAATATTGCGGTAACAGACGCCAGCGCTCCATTGTCAGCTCTATCTGTGATACGCGTTCTTCTACAGGGACATTTAATGCTTCTATCGTTGATTTCCCGACAACCCCGTCGACATATAACCCATTTCTTTGTTGATATTTCCTTACTGCCTGATCAAGTGTTTCATCAAATAAATCACTTTGTGCAACAGAGCTATCTAATTCTCCGGTGACTGTAAGCCTTTTCCTGAGAGCCAATACCCTTTGTCCGCGTGCACCCTTTTTAAATTTGTCTCCGTAAGGCACCGGCTGCCAGCCGCCATTAGCCGCAATCTCTCTATACTCCTTTAGTGAAATCCTGAGCTTGGTATACATTGGATACTTGGGTAAAAGACTATCTAAGGTTCCCTGTACTTGATTTGTTTCTATTGCTGTAATCAGCAAATTAGAAAGATTGACCGGTCTTTCCGCCGTGGATAATTCCAGATTTATCTGTTCTGCTCTTACACGCCCATAGTGAAGGTCATGTGCGTAGGTAAGAAAAGAGTTTGAAAGCAGGAGATCGAGTTCCGCTAAGTCTTGGGCTTCATATGAATGGCCGGAATTTCTGTCCTGGTCAATTCTATTAAGTGTGTCCTCTATTTCGCTTAAATTATAATAATCAGGGTCAAGGGCTTCATTTGAGCTATTCCTGATAATTTCAATCATTTCATATGCTTGAGGTGTGGGGCCATCACCATCAATCCATAAAGCAGCATAATCGCGCTCTTTGTATAATTGGGGAAGAGTCTTATAGGCATTGACGCTCTTGGTCTGTATGAGGATTTTAGGAGCATATTTTGACTCCTGTATTTTTTGCCTTGTAATTTGACTTGTTCTAACAGTTGAATTTTCTTTAGTGTTTAGCTCAGGTTTCTCTGTTTTCTTTACAAGATTTTCCTGGTTTGGGGACGCGCAACCAAATGCAATTAAGCACATAGCTATAACAATTAATGCTGATGTTCTTTGTTTTTTTGTACTTATTAATATGCCCATTTCATATACCTGCATTTTTGCCGGCTTGTATATCGGCAAAAAAGATGAAGACAATTATTTGAAAATTTTACGTATATTCTAAATTTGTATCCTCGCCGCCTATTTATTATAATACGAAACTCATATAAAGGCTATCCTATATTGGATATTTTTATTAGATGCTCTCATATGAATTTAGCTTCATTTTTTAATTCTAACTCTTTAAATAAATAGCGTTTAATTTTGCGTGTTGTAGTTTTAGGGAATTCTTCAACCCGTATTGCAAATTGTCTTACCTTTTTGTATGACTCAAGAGAACTGTTAGTTTTGCGTACTTCAAGCTTTATAAACTCCCATATCTTATCCGGTGTAACTTGTTCTCCAATTCTTGCTAATTCCTCATTGATTTCATCCATATTCGGATATATTACGGCCTGAATATCAATATCATTCGGGCTGAAAACCAATGCTTCTTCTATATAGATTGATTTCGTTAATTTCTCTTCTATTTCCTCAGGAAAAACATTCTTCCCGCCCCTTGTGACGATTACAGACTTCTTTCTACCCGTTATATATAAGTACCCCTCATCATCAAAGTACCCTATGTCTCCGGTTAAAAGCCATCCATCTGCTGTTAGCGTCTCATCGGTAGCAGATTTGTTGTTGTAATAGCCCTTCATAATGTTTGGACCTCTGGCTACTATTTCCCCGTTACCTTCTGAATCCGCCTCTCTTATTTCAACTTCATCGCTTGGTATTACCATCCCTATGCTCTCAGCTTTGGGATTGTTGGGAGGATTGACGGATATAAGAGGGGAGGCCTCAGATAGTCCATATCCCTGAATTACGTCTATGCCATATTCGTTAAAACCGGTTGATACCCAAGCGGGCAGTGCAGCGCCTCCGGATACAATTAATCTGCTTCTATCGAGCCCCAGATTTTGCCTTATTTTCTTTCCTAACATGCTTTTAGGAAGCGCTTTGGTCAGGAGTCCTCTCATCCCTTTTTGGCTCGATAGTTCTTTTCCGATTCTAAGATATAACTTCTCCAGGAGCAAAGGAGTATTAAGCCAAATTGTTGGTTTTGCGGATTTCAAGTCTTCAAGCAACTCCCTTGGTTTTAATCCTCTGGCGTAAAAGACGCTCATTCCACTGCAAAATGTAGAAATCAAACCCCCTGTGCATTCATATGAATGATGAATGGGCAAAATAGAGAACGCTCTATCATATGGGGTGTATTCAATAATTCTGTATATGTCTGAAACGTTAGACATAATGTTTCCATGACTGAGCATCACGCCTTTTGGATCACCTGTGGTTCCGGATGTGAACAGTATTTCCAGGAGATCATCCGGAGCTACTTCTTCCATTTCAATACCGCTGGAGTACTTATTGCTAATATCATCTATCTTGTCCATTAAGATGATATGTTTTAACTCTACTAGCTCGTTGGAACAGGCGCTCAAGTTTGAGTAAAAAGAACCTGATAGAATTATTGCCTTGGCTGAGGAAAAGGTTAGGATGAATTTCTGATCTTCAAGCGATGCCCTGGCATCCAGAGGTATCACCACCGCTCCAATCCATGCGACTGCAAAAAATGATATGCCCCATTCGGGGCGGTTCTCTCCCAGAATTGCTACATGATCCCCTTTCTCAATTCCCAATTCTCTTAGGTGCCGCGCTAGTTTTTTTATCTGCTCAAAGACTTGGTTATATGTGATCTGATATATGTTTCCTTCCCTGGGAGTTAAAAAGGCAAGGTTCTGCCCGTTTAGGTTTACCGCGAACTCTATCATTTCCGGAATAGTATTTATAGGAAGACCCTCTTTTAGAGTCGGTATTTTCCGTATTGGTTTAGTAAATTTTTTCATGAGATATGTTTACTTACATTAAGCCTCGGATTTGAAAGATACAATTATATAATAACTATGGACTTTGTTTTAGACAGCCTTCTGACTATATAAAATTCTCGAGTTCAGGCAATTTATTGATTATATAGTCCGGTGTTGGGTCAAGACCGCTCTCGGGCCGGTTTTTTCTGTTTATCCATGCAACGTCCATTCCCAGGGCTTTTGAACCCACGACATCAGCATCAAAATTGTCACCTACAAATAGAGCATCCTGAGGTAGTATCTCCAGTTTCTTAACAGCGGTTTGAAATATTATGTGATTTGGTTTTCTCCAGCCCACTTCCTCTGAGATTACTATTTCTTCGAAAAGGTTTTTTATGTTAAATCTTTCAAGAAGCCTATAAGCCGTTGGAGCGTAGTCAAAATTGGAGACTATGGCGAGCCGGTAACCTTTGCCTTTAATATACTCGAGAGTTTTTTTATTGTTTTCGGGAAGCTCCACACAGCTTGCGAGTCCATTCATGTGTGCAAGAACCATCTTCTCGATTAGCCGATCCTCATCTCCGGCAGGGGGCAAGTCCATTTTGTCGAGCATCAATTTAAACCTTTCCCGGTTGGGGAATTCTTTGTACTCCTTAAGTTTCATTTCCTGAAATTCGTGATAGCTCTCAATAAAGGGATCATAAAACTTCGCAAAGTCTATCTCCGGGTAATATTTTGCGAAGACTTCATACACTTCTTTGCTTGTAGTTCTGGACCTTAATCCTTTCAGCTCAATTGTAGGCAGGTGGCTGAAGTTGAAATCTACTATGGTATCAAACAAGTCAAAAATTACAGTACTGTATTTATTCATCTTTAGTTTTAATAAATTCTCATCTGGCGAATTTGGATTTTAGTTCTAATCTGTATTCTCGGCTCTCTGTAGAATTACTTCAATAATATTCTCATGTATTCCAAGAGGTTCTGTGACATGGTAAGACACCCCGGGATGTCTCACTGCGGCATCTTTAACCAAATTAGGAATATCTTGGGTTGAATGATTTCCGGGGGCAAGAAAGTAAGGATGAACTACTATATGCTGAGCCCCTTTAGAGACGCAATCATCAAAAGCCTGCTCAATTGTCGGCTCTGCAAGCTCCATATGGCAATAGCTGATTATTTCAAATTCAGAACTGTTTTTCTTTTTAATCAGCTCAGCTATCTGTACGAGCATTTCGTTTGCTTTCTCTAGCTTGCTTCCGTGATCCACAATTATTAAAGCTTTTTTACTCATTATAATTTATTTAGTCCGATAAATTGTTGAATAATGGTGATAAGTTATGACGGTATGATCGTATTTAATCTGATTGATTCTAAGACTATATCTGCGGATCTGAAGAATTCTTCCATAATCAGATACTCATTTACCGTATGGAGTTCGTACATTCCTGTGCCTAAATTTACACATTCAATGCCCATCCTGTTGAAATAATTGGCATCACAACCCCCGCCGCTTGTATGGCGCTCTATAGTGTGTCCAAGGTTTTTTACCGCAGTTTCTACAAGAATAACCGGCAAAGATTTAACGTCTACATCCATTCTATCGTAACTTCTTTCAATATGTTCATCCAGCTTTGCTATATGGGTTATACCTTCTACGGAGAGGTCATCATGTATAGTCATTTCATTTTTTGAAACGGCGTCATAAAAACATTTCCTCATATGATCAACCTGCTCTTTTAGCGTTTCCTCACTATGACTTCTAGCCTCTCCGACTACCCGGACATAATTAGGAATAATGTTTGTCGCTCTTCCCCCACTGATTACTCCAATATTAGCGGTTGTTATATCGTCAATTCTGCCGAGTCTCATTGTTGAAATAGCTTCGCTGGCAATTTGAATCGCGCTGATACCGTTCTCAGGGCAAAGCCCTGCGTGGGCCTCAAGTCCATGTACCATAAATTCCATTCTTTCAGCCGATGGACACCTTAGAACAAGACGGTCGGGAGTGCTGCTGTCAAGCACAATACCGTGTTTGGCTTTAAATTTAGAGATATCAATATGCTTGGCTCCTAAAAGTCCGATTTCTTCACAGATTGTAAAAGCAATCTCTATATCTCCATGAGGTATACCCTGGTCCTTTAAAGATCTGATTGTTTCTACAATGATTGCTAGACCGCTTTTATCATCACTTCCCAGAATCGTTGTGCCGTCACTTTTCATGATGCCGTCTTCAATACTGGGTATTATCCCCTCCCCTGGTCCCACCGTGTCCATATGAGCTGAAAGGAAAAAGGGTGGGGCGTCTGATTTGTTCCCCTCTAGTTTGACTATCAAGTTTCCGACATTTCCCTCTACCTTCACCCCGGCATCATCATAAAAACACTCTGCTCCCAAGTCCTCCATATCTTTTTGTAACTTGACAGCCACATCTTTTTCTTTTTTTGACAGGCTGTCTATCCTAATTAAATCCATCACATGCTCTGTCATTCTTTCTTTCTCAATCATTAAATTTCTCCATCTAGTTTCTGATCTCTCAAATTTTCAAATCTGTTTTTAACCGCCAAAGTTATTATTAATCAGTATAACTAATTGGATGTTATTTAGGAATGCGCTGGTAGGGTGTACTATGAGATAGGGCTTGTTGTATCCATACGATAGGTATAGCTCAATATATATAGCTCAATCGTTACTACTAGATTTGTATAGAATCCCAGACTATTTATTTAAAATTTTTATAGTGCGGATATTTCTTCTAAAGTTTCTATAACTTTTTGAAGTTTTGTTCTATTAAGTGAATAAATCCTGTTTTGCTTCACTTTTCGTTCTTTTATCAAGCCGGCTTCTTTTAATGTTTTTAAATGATTTGAAATAGTAGGTTGAGAAATCTTGAACCTACGGGCTATGTCTCCGGCATTTGCATCTTCTTTTCCTAAAATAGTTAATATTTTTCGTCTTCTCTCGTCACTAATGGCTTTAAAGGGACATCCCATTTTACAACCTCCGATGCGAATGAGTAGTTAGCTAATTTTGAAAATAGAATATATAGGATGACGCTTAAAAAATCAAAATATATTTAATAGAAGTGGATAATGGAACTTTTCTAAGGCGGTTTGAAATCACCTGTGTTATATACAAAAACATCTGTGCTCATATCCAATGTGCGCAATCTTTTATCAAAAGCGGATTTAAATCTCCTTCTTTTGTTACATCGTCAGAGACAACAAACTTCACCGCCCCAAGATTCTAAGTAAGATTAGTTGACGATCATCCTATCAACGGACCATTTGCCGCCGCCATTGATGAGAACTGCTAAACTTAAACCCAGAGCAAGCAAATGATATTCGAATCCTTCTCCAGTCTGGTTTCCAAACCAGTTCATAAAAAAGCCGTTTTGGATATGCACCATAAAGATGGCTCCCAGCATTATCAGTGTTATACCAAAGGCTGCTAATCTGCTTAGGAGGCCGAGGATAAGTCCTACCGCACCGAATGATTCACCAATAATAATAAGTATGGCTACTGTAGATGGAAGACCGCTTCCGACAAAGAACTCCACAGTGCCTGAAAAGCCCGGGCCGCCGAACAGGCCTAATAGTTTTTGTAAGCCGTGGGGCAATATAACAATACCTAGAGAAATTCGTGCTATAAATAAACCAATATCATCATTTGTATGGAGTAATGAGCCTAACATTTGATTTCCCCTTTCTCTTAAATTTGTTAATTATTAGATTCTATCTCAATATGGGCTCTTTAATCAAGACCATCTGGTTTTTATTGCCAAATTTTTCAAAGGTTCTATGGTTTTGTTTAGTTTTGTTTGAATTGGAGAGCATCTATAGTATATATATTATAGTATGCAACTATGATTATGTATAGCTAGAGCATATATCCTTAATATGTAAGCTCTAAGTAGCCAACTAGGGTAGAGTTGGTTTGCGTCAATTACGGGGATCAACTATGGATAGGGCTTCTTCTTCAATCCGTATTCTTCTTTTAAGCAATGCCAAGTTTAATAAGGTGAACGTAACAGCGGTTATGTAGCAAGAGAAAATTAGCGGTATTACAGCAATTTCAATTATTACCGCTAAGTAATTGGGATGCCTTCTATATTTATATGGACCTTTGGCAACGGGTCTGGTATTTGGGGTTACAAGAATTTTAGTATTCCAATTATATCCCAAAGAACTGATTGCCCAGTATCTAAGAATTTGCGCAATTAAAAATAATATAAGCAGTGGCGCCCAAAAGTAATTAATAGTTCTATTTAAAAATACATATTCTGAAATAAGGGAGATAAAAAAGAGTATGTGCATTAAGACTATCACCCTATATCCCTTTTCGTCATATTCTCTGGCCCCATTAGCTCTAACGACTCTTTCGTTTCGTCTTGCTAACAGAAGCTCGGAGATACGTTGCAATATTAAAATGGCTAGAAAAATCCAAAATGGGCTCATACTGTTTCAAATAATACGATTTCAGAACTAAATCCGGGTCCTAAGGCAGAGATAATACCGTATTCACCCGGGTTATATTCTTTATCCTCCATTAATTCTTTTAGTACATAAAGAACTGTAGGGGATGACATATTTCCGTGTTCTTTCAAAACCTTTCTAGAATGTTTAAATGTTCCTTCCGAAAGCCCCAGAGACCCCTCATATTCTACAAGAACTTTTGCCCCTCCTGGATGAACAACATAGTGTTTTAGATCGGCAAGCGACAAATTCTCGGACTCAAGTAGTTCTTCGATATTAGAGAGAACTTCTTTTCTAACAATGGTTGGGATGTCTTTACTGAATATTGCCTTGAAACCGCCTTCTACTATCTCCCAGCCCATCACACCAAGGGAATCATAGTATGTAGTTGTTAAAGATTTAATCAGGCTTATATTAGAGGATTTATAGAGTCTATGTTCTTTCCCTGCGATAAGTGTAGCGGCGGCACCATCTGAAAATAGGGCAAGTGACACAATATTGCTTTTAGAATAATCTTCTCTATGAAAGGCCAAGCTGCATATCTCCAGTGCTATTAGTAGAACGGCGCTCTTAGGGAAAGCCTTTGTGTATTCCATTGCACGAGTTAATCCCACAGCTCCCCCAACACAACCAAGACCCCATATTGGGGTACGCTTAATATGAGAGTCAAGTTTAAGCTCGTTAATTAAATATGCGTCTACAGATGGGGTAGTAATTCCGGTGCTTGAGACAAAGATGATATGATCGAAGTCATTTAAATCACCCTTTGCTTTATTCATGCAGTCGTTTATTGCGGAAACAGATAATAAAATGGAGTTTGTTAAGAAAGATTCTGATCTTTCTATAAAGGTTTTATGGGTATCAAACCACTGTCTTGGATGTACAAAGTGTCTTGTTTCTATTAAGGAATTATCAAAGACTCCCAACATTTTCTTGATGTATTTCTTCTTGTCCGAGAAGAGCTCGTATGCAAAGTTTTTCACTTCACATTGGTTGAACCTATATGGGGCTTGCGCTGTACCTACAGAAATTATTCTTGACATTTTTCTCTGAGCAAAAAAGTTGAAATACTTTCTATTTAGTGTGGCGAAGTGTTTTGCAAATACCCAATATAAATAAAAAGCCGCTCTATATACAAATAGCGGCTTTTTATTTTAAGCTGATATAATTACTGCCAGCTTACTCTTTTGTGATCGATATAGTATATAAATAAGATTCTAAATCCTACTGGACTTTTAAGGCTCCAGTTTCTTTCATCGTCAACGAATCAAGAAAATATTTCATACCGTCGATCTCACCATTGTTAAGAGAGTAAAGGCGGTTCTGCTTTACCTTACGCTCGTTAACAATATCCGCTTCTTTTAATATCTTAAGGTGATTTGAAATAGCTGGTTTGGATATATCAAACTTGCTGGCTATTTCACCCGCAGCGGTCTCACCCTGGCTTAGATATTCTAGGATCTTTCTTCTGGTATCGTCTGCAATGGCTTTATATGGGCAACCCATTGTTAACTCCCTCCTCAATTCAGATGTTTTTTATAATCTTAGTTTAACTAATTTTGAACGGAAGTTCCAGTACTTTTTATTAAATTTCAGTTTTTTAAATAATTTGTTTTATAGCTATGAATCACTGCTTATTTTAAACAATAATGATAATATTGAATATTCCAAGATAATTTTGCAGAAATGCACAAATTTCCGTTATAAATTTCAAGTGGTATGCTAGTTTTATTCCTGTATATATCAACTTAGTAGGAGGTGCAGTCAATTGGACTTTGTCTTAAGTAACTTGAACGTGTTAAAGGTCAAAGCGGATATTCTGGTAATAGGAATCTTTAAAGGGCAGAAATATTTAGGTGTTGTTAAGAATATCAATGATTCCTTGGCAGGTGCGCTCAAAAATATATCAGAGGAAGAGAAATTTGAAGGCAATTTAGGACAATCAATAATGCTAAGCAGTACTTTCGGCAAGATTGGGTGTAAAAGAGTGCTTATGGTTGGTCTGGGTGAAAAGACTGATTTCTCTGCTATTACTCTTAGAAAGATAGGAATCCTTGTAATAAAAAAAGTTAAGGGTTTATCCTCTGTAGTTGCTTTTAGCTCTGAATTCTCCAAAGGTCCGGGGTACATTTCAGCGCTTACGGAAGGGCTGCTCTTAGGTAGCTATGAATTTAACAAGTATAAGACCGAGAACTCTGATGGTAATGAAGTTGAAAAGGTAATATTTGCATCAAGCAAGGTCAAAGAATCTACTTTAAAAAATGAAACAGACTTTGCGAGACTCATTTCCGAATCTACAAATCTAGCGCGCGATTTAGTAAACGAGCCGCCCGTATACCTTACTCCCAGCAAGTTAGCCGAAGTTGCTTCTCAAGTTGCTGAGGAGGGGAGGCTTAAATGTGAAATTTTTGATTATGCCGAGATTGAGAGAAGAGGTATGAATGGTCTAATGGCGGTATCGAGTGGAAGTGAGGAGCCTCCAAGGTTTATCCACCTCACTTATGAACCGCAGAGAAAATCCAGCAGGAGTATTGCCGTTGTGGGAAAGGGGATTACCTTTGATTCGGGGGGTCTATGTTTAAAGCCGCCTGACAGCATGCGTACAATGAAAATGGATATGGGCGGCTCAGCAGTAGTACTTGGCGTTATGAAGGCTATAGCCGTTTTGAAACCCTCTATAAGAGTGCATGGTCTCATAGCCTCAAGCGAGAATATGACAGGGGCTAAGGCTTACAAACCTGATGATGTAATAAGAGCATATAATGGAAAAACCATCGAAGTTATCAATACCGATGCTGAAGGCCGCATTGTTCTCTCAGACGCCCTTTCATATGCAGTTGAACTCAAAGTGGATGAGATTGTTGATCTTGCTACCCTAACCGGAGCCTGCATGGTCGGACTGGGTAGCTATACTGCGGGTATTATGGGAAACGATCAGAAATTAATAGATAAAATAAGAAAGGCTTCTGATTCTGTCGGAGAGAAAACATGGCAGTTGCCTATGGACGATGAACTCAGAGTTGAGATAAAAAGCAATGTTGCAGATATAAAAAACGCGGGGAGCAGGATGGGCGGAGCTATTACTGCCGCAATGTTTCTTGAGAATTTCGTTGGAGATGTTCCATGGGCGCACATTGATATCGCGGGGCCCGCTTTTTTAGAAAAGGACAGCGATTGGAATCCTAAGGGTGGGACAGGGTTCGGCGTCAGGACGATTATTAAATATTTAACAGGAAAATAATTGCCTTATAATTTGCGGATGTATCCCGGGAGCTTTACTTATGGATTTTATTGATACGCTGTTTGGTTCTCTTGGCAAAGTTAATTTTGTAGAAATCGATCTTAATGGAGATATCCAGGAAGAGGAAGAAAAATCTATATTGCCGACTATAGGCGCCAAGAAAAAACTCACACTTTGGGATATAGAAAGAACCCTTACGGAGATAGAGAACAACTCACAAATACTTGGGGCTATTATTAAATTAAGTGAGCTGAGAGTCGGTTTTGCCAGAGCTAATCTAATCAGAGCCAGGCTCACTGAACTAAGAGCTAAAGGAAAAAAGATAATTGTATATCTACAGAGCGGGGGAAATGTAGAATATCTGATAGCATCCTCTGCAGACGAGATATATTTACCTCCCTGGTCTATGTTAAACCTAATCGGCCTTAAGGCCGAGGTAACCTTTTATAAGGACGCTTTGGATAAAATAGGGGTCATGGCTCACATGAAGGGCTTTGGCGAGTATAAAAGCGCCTCTGAGACCTTTACAAGGGATTCCATGTCCAAACCCCACAGGGAAATGATCAATTCAATAATTGGTGATCTTCAGGATCAGCTTGAAGAATTTATTTCAGAGGGTCGCAAAATAAATCCCAAAGAAGTAAAAAGCCTAATTAATCAGGGGCCATATTTGGCGGATAGAGCCTATGAGGCATCTCTTGTCGACGGGGTTTTATACGAAAACGATTTAGAAGAAAAAGCCTCAGAGCTGGTTGATACAAAATTACATCTCATAAAGGCGGGAAATTTTCTTAGAAGACTAAATATTAAAGATAAGATACGCTCGGTCCTAGGCAAATTTACAAGCAGCTACCCTGTTGTTGCGGTAATTGCTGATTCCGGAATGATAACTTTGGGTCGCAGTAGGGGGGCAGGGCCTGTGAAAAGCATAGGCTCTGATTCACTAATCAGACTTCTTGAGCGGGTGTCCTCAGACCGTAGTGTTAAAGCAATAGTTTTAAGAGTTTTAAGCCCCGGAGGGTCTGCTGTTGCTTCAGATTTAATATGTAAAAAGCTTGAACTCATTTCAGAGAAAAAACCCGTTGTCATATCTATGTCGGATGTCGCTGCTTCCGGAGGATATCTGATTTCACTCGGTGCTCACAAAGTTGTCGCGGATTCTATGTCCATTACAGGATCAATCGGCATAGTGTCTGGCAAATTTGATCTAAGCGGCCTTTACCGCAAATTAGGTATAACTAAAGAATTAGTTTCTAAAGGGAAAAATGCTTTAATGTTTTCTTCAAGCAAGGGGTTTTCAAAGGATGAAGAGGGAAAACTTCTTGAGATAATGGAATTTTATTACGAACAATTTGTTACAAAAGTCTCTTTAGCCAGGAAGATGGATTTTGTAAAAGCCGAACAAGTCTCCAGAGGAAGGGTCTGGACAGGAAAGCAAGCAAAACAAAGGGGCCTGGTAGATGAATTAGGCGGAATTAATACTGCCGTTAATATTGCCAAGAGCGAGGCGGAAATATTTGAGGGGCATAATACGATATTAAAATTTTATTCCGAACCAAGCGGCCTCCAGCTCTCTTCTTTGTTTAAGTCCTCTGTCTATGTAGATACGATAAACGGACTGATGGAGGGTTTATCTTTGCTTGAGCGTGAGAAGGTGCTCACGATCATGCCTTTTAATATTAATTTTAAGTGACTTTAGTAAAGCTTAAACTGCTTGTCCAGAATGAGATGGCTTAAGTAACCGATTACAACGGGGATGTAGTATTCGAGTCCTCCCACGTGAAGCTCAGGTTTAATAATTGGCAATATGATAAGAGGGGAGGGGACAATAAACGCTGCGGAGATCGAGTGAGTCCATCCTCTATGTTTCCCTATTATCGGTAACAGAGCGAAAAAACCCAGAAGCGCCGCTTCCTTAAAATGCCCCGAAAGAAGAAAAATTCCGTCAAGAATAATAAAAAAGCCGTAGAACAATTTTTGCGCGAAACTACTTGTATCAATGTCAGGCCATATGGATCCCAGGATACAAAGGCCAAACCATATGAGAACGTCATACGTTGGTTTGAAAGCGAAAAAAACGACGAGAACTAGAATATAAAGTATAAATGCAAAGAAACCGCCGGCTATATGTCCCTTATAAAGACTCATTCTTAACTTTTAGCGGAGTGGTTGAGAAAAAAAACTCTAGCCAATGCATATATTGAGGATCTTTGCCCTGTACAATATCGAAAAATCTTGATTGGAGTCTTTTGGTTATCGGGCCTGGTTCCCCCTCTCCTATAGTCCTCTTATCAACTTCTCTTATAGGGGTGATTTCTGCGGCAGTGCCGGTAAAGAATGCTTCATCAGAGATATAAAGCTCATCCCTTGTAAATCTCTCAGCCTCAAAATTGAGGCCCTCATCTTTTGCTATTTGAATCACGGCGTCTCTTGTAATCCCTTCTAGTACAGAGGTCAGCGGCGGGGTTTTTAGAACACCGTCTCTTACAATAAATATGTTTTCTCCGCTACCTTCCGCAACATAACCTTCATTGTCCAGTAGTATCGCTTCATCAAAACCAAGAGATGTAGCTTCCATCTTGGCCATTACAGAATTGGCGTAATTGCCACTTATTTTGGCTTTGGTCATAAATGAATTAACGCCCATTCTGGTAAGCGAAGATATCTTTGTAGTTATTCCTTTGGAAAGCGCGCCTTCCCCCAAATATGTTCCCCACGGGTATGCCGCAATTGCAAGTTCAATGGGATTATCTCCGGGGTGTAAACCAATTTTACCGCCTCCGATATAAGCTATAGGTCTAATATATGCCGCATCAAGCTCATTAATAGTTAGTAATTCTAGTATGGCTTCAGTGGTTTCTTCTTTTGTAAAAGGAATCTTTATGTTAGCTATATGCGCAGAAGTATAAAGACGATTTACATGCTCCTTTAGTCTGAATATTGCGGATCTGTCATCATCACATTTATACGCTCTTATTCCTTCAAACACGGCAAGCCCGTAGTGTAGAGTATGCGTGAGAGTATGAACGTTAGCTTCGGCCCACGGAACAAATTTACCGTTGAACCAGATTTTGTAGGGCATATTTGACATCCCTGTGACTCCTATAACATAGATGAATTACACAAGTAAACATTAAATAATCCTTTGTTTGAAGTGAGTTGTCAAGTATAGAGCCACAATTTCTTGACTCTCTAAAGTTTCTTTGAATAATTATACTAATGCCCAAAGAACAAAAACAAATACATGACCAAATTACAATCAAAAAGTATAGTAATAGAAGGCTCTATGATTCTACTAATAAAAGATACGTCACTCTTGAAGATATAGCTTTACTTATCAGAGAGGGAAGCGAAATAAAAGTAATTGATTCTCAATCCGGGGATGATATTTCAAAGGTAATTTTAATTCAGGTCATCCTTGAAAGTGAAAAGAACAAAGAGGATATACTGCCTGTTTCGTTCTTGCACATGTTAATTAAATACGGCAATAAAGTCGCAAAGGATTTTTTCGAGAATTATTTCCTAATGATGTTTCAGCCTTATAATTATGTGAAAGATAACTATAAAAAGAATATAAACATGTGGCGGCAGATGGGTTGGTATCCTTCAGACTTGAACCTGCCCGTGGACTTTGAAAATTTAAATTCTGATGACATAGATCCCTCTGCTATCAAAGATGACTCTAAAAGTGGAGAAGGGTATGCAACTTCAGCCGGGCACAGAGCAAGCGAAGTTGAGCTCTTGATGAAAAAGATGAAGGAGCTTGAGAAAAAAGTGAACTCCTTAGATGAAGAGAAGTAGTTCTTGGTTTATCTGTCTTGTCCTTTTCTAGCCTTGCAGTGGGGAATAGAGTTATCCGTGTTATTCCCAGGTGACACCATCAAAGTGAGAGTGTGCAGTTAGATGTATCAACACTGGCGTTAGTGTTGATATTAACAGCCCCCCTTCCACCACTTATAGAACACTCATTTTCTGGATCGATATTTACAATAGAATTGCCCGCAGCGTTTATCCCAAATTGGTTTGCCGACTCTATTATAATAGTGTTGTTTATAGGATTTGAGGTCTGTCCTACTTCGACTAGTGAATCATCTAGGGTTAAAATTGCATCTAGATCACTTGATATCACTATACTTTCGTCAGCTTCCAGAGTAATAGATGCCGAAACTTGTGCTCTTATCCCTTCTCTACAGTCGGTTATATTGATGCTCTTTACCCTGTAGGTTATTATGCTGCTATCGGTAGCAAATATACAGTTTCCACCATTTGCCTCTATATTGAATTCCACTATGCTTTCAACGAATTCCAACTCTGTAGTACCCGAGAGAGATAGGGTATCTTGAAAGACCTGCCAGCGGTCGATCGTTATTAGTACAGGGCTTTGCTGCAGAGTAATGTCCATGATTGAAGTACTGTCATCCACGACTCTAATGTTCGGTCTTTCCGCATCGAATGAATCTGATTCAAATTTTAAAGAAACTATTCCGCTTGATGACCGAAACTGTAATGTAAAGTTGCCCAGAGTATCTGTAGTAGTTTTATCTAGACGGACGTTATCCTGGAGAGCACTAACAGTAATCTCATCAAACTCAGAAGCGTTTAGAATGATGCCTTCAATAATAATGTCCCCGCTACCACCGCTGCCTCCGCCGCCACCAGTTCCCCCAAATTCGACGTCGCATCCGCCAACTATAAAGAATGATATGAAGAAAATAGAAAATGCCATTCTAAGCAGAAATTTCTTGTTTGCCAGGTTCATTGTTCCTCCGAAGGATAATTGCTAGAGTTAGTAAGATATATTATACCTAAGCCCTTATCGGATTTGCATAAAATATTTAGGATTAGCCTATTTCAGAATGTCATGGTACATTGCATAATCCAAATCAGCTCACGGTGCGATAAATGAACACCTTACCACACGTACTTTTCATAAATCATTCAATTAGAGACGGCGGCCCCGGCAAGAGCCTTTTCTATATTCTTAAGTACTTAGATAGAACCAAGATTACTCCATATGTATTGATTCCCAAGGATGAGGTCTTTTCGGAGAGGCTTAAAGCTGAAGGAATATATGAGAATATTATTCTTGATAAAAGATTCCCTGAAAATTTAAAAAGGCCTCGTTTCGGAAAAAGCTTTCTGCAAGAGGGGGGCAGCGGCACTACAGCCTATTATAATGGTTTACTAAAATTCTTATCCGTATTACTTAACATTTTGGACATGCTCTCTTTGATTGTCACTTCTCCGCTCCTGCTTAGAAGAAATAATATAAAAGTGATATATTGCAACGGTACTCAGGCAAAGGTTGTGGGCGCGCTAATTGGGCTTATTAACTGGTGCCCCGTAATATGGCATGTGAGAAATATTCAACAGACCAAACTCCTTGGGTCTATCATAGACACTCTTTCGAGATTGCCTGTTGTTCGTAGAATCATCTGCGTGTCAGGTCCAACTGCAAGTCCTTTTAATAGGGTGGAAGAAAAAGTAAGGGTTATTCATAATGGAGTGGATATTGAGGATTATAACCCAGAGACAACCAAGGGTGAGCTAAGAGCGCAGTACGGAATTGCGGAGAGCACGATTATTGTAGGAAGTACGGGAAGAATAGTTCCTAGAAAGGGGTATGATTTATTTATCAATGCCGCTAAAACGGTAATTGATAAATTGGGCAAGGGCCCTAAAGACGTGAGGTTTGTTATTGTTGGCGATACTCCTTATTTCTTCCAGGATGATCACCTGAGCTTTTTAAAGAATCTTGTTAGTCACAATGGTCTAGATGATTACTTTATTTTTACAGGGTACAGGAAAGAGGTGAGGGCCTGTCTTAAGGACTTTGATATATTCGTTATCCCCTCAAACTATCCTGATCCCTTTCCGCGCTCAGTGATTGAGGCTATGGCGTTTGAGCTTCCTGTAATTGGTTTTAAGGCAGGCGGAATAGTGGAATCTGTTGAGGACGGAGTCACGGGTATTCTTGATGATTCGGGGAGTCCTGAGAATATGGGGAAAGCGATTTTAAAGCTCGTCCAAGATCCAAAACTAAGGAGATCTATGGGAGTTGCCGGCAGAAAAAGGGTTGTCTCTAACTACCTGGCGATTGAGCGTACAAAGGATATCCAAAAAAATATTTTAGAGGTCTTAGGTTTGGCTTAGTTTCTATCCGTCGTTTCTATCTGATCTAAACATCAGCTTGATTGGTGTTCCTTCCAGATCAAATTCTTCTCTTAATCTGTTTTCTAAAAACCTTTTGTAATTCTCAGGAACCCCACTTATGCGGTTTGTGAAAATTACAAATGTAGGCTGCTCCGTAAGTGGTTGGGAAATGTAATAGAACTTTATCTCTTTTCCCTTATATATCGGCGGCGGAGTCTTATCTACTATGTTCTTGAGAAAATGGTTAAGTTTTTTTGTTGGTATTCTTTGGGAGAAGTTTTTATAGACTCTATCTATTTCATCAAAGATTTTCTGGACCCCTTTTCCTGTCACGGCAGAAATAATAAGCACCGGGGCAAAATCAACAGCCATAAGCTCTTCTTTGAGGATTTCATCAATACCAGGGGTTTGCGCCATTCCACTTGGAACTAGATCCCATTTGTTTAGCAGTACTATGCATCCCCTTCCTTTGTCCGCGATTAAACGGGCAAGTCTGGCATCCTGATGCGTTGGGCCTTCTTCGGCGTCTATCATAAGAAGTGCAATATCGGCCCTCTCCATTGCTCTGACAGCTCTAAATACGCTGTGCTTCTCAACAGAGAAGGTTATCCTTGATTTCCTGCGTATCCCGGCTGTGTCGATTAGTAAATATTTTTTTTCGTCTCTAGTAACATAGGTGTCAATGGAGTCTCTTGTTGTCCCGGGAACAGGGCTTGTGATCAATCGGTCTTCTCCCAGAAATCTATTGACTAAAGTGGATTTTCCTACGTTGGGTTTGCCGAGCACGGCAATTTTAATAATATCCTCTTCGACTTGCTCCTCTATTGGTTCACGCTCTGGTAGAAGCTCTATAATTTTATCAAGGAGTTCGTTTACATTTCTGCCCTGCAGAGCTGAAATAACAATAAACTCTTCTATTCCGAGGCCGTGAAATTCAAGAGCGGTGTTCTCATGTTTCTTATGGTCAACTTTATTAATAGCGAATATTACAGGCTTTTTGACCTTTCTAAGGAGGTTAATTACATCTATATCATGGGGCATTACCCCTTCTTTGCCGTCCAGTATGCATAAGATCAGATCTGCTTCCTGAATTGCAATATCGATCTGGTTCTTGATTAACGAAGGGTAGAGTTCGTCTCCTTCAGGATCAAATCCTCCTGTGTCAACCAGGCTGAATTCCCTCCCATCCCACTGGGTGTCTGCGTAGAGGCGGTCACGTGTGACCCCGGGTATATCTTCAACGATAGCTTTTCTTTCGCTTATAAACCTGTTGAA